>CAZDZY010000088.1:2511-12382 GCA_964510055.1 uncultured Christensenellaceae bacterium | reverse complement strand
ATTCGCAAATGAGGTAAAGATAAACCGTACAGAGATAAAATTATATTATATTACCTGAAACCTGTTGACAAATATTAAACAAGGTGATATGTTACCTATATAGGTAACGTGTTACACAGTTCAAAACAGGAAGGATACGGGGGGCAGGGGATCTCATGAAGACGATAGTGGTGTACCGCTCAAAGTCGGGATTTACTAAGACATACGCGGAATGGATAGCGCAGGCTGCGGGCGCGGATATCAAAGATAGCAGGCATATTAAGACAAGCGAGCTTCTGGCTTACGACACGATAGTGTTCGGAGGGGCGATATATATCAGCGGCATAAACGGCATCTCGATGATAAAAAATAACCTTCCGAGGCTTGAAGGCAAACGCATAATAGTGTTTACGCTGGGCGCGACGCCTATAAGGCCGGAGACCGTCAGAGAGATAAGGGACAAGAATTTTACCGCGGAAGAACAAAGGCGGATACAGTTCTTCCTGCTGCGCGGAGGGTTCGACTTCAGTAAGCTTACGTTTATCGACAAGATACTTATGTCGCTTCAGAAAGTAAAATTGAAGCATATAAAGAATCCGACCGCAGACGAGCGCGGTATGCTTTTAGCTTACGACCGCCCCGCGGATTTCAGGAAGGAAAAGTACATAACGTCCATAGTCGAGGCGATAAAAAAGCCTTAGAACAGAATAAAGGGCCGGCATATCAGCCTTTACGTATCTTTCAGCATGCATACGTTTGAAATATCATATCCGGGCACTTTTGTGACATCGAGCTTTTTAAATCCGAGTTTTTCGTATATCGCTATATCCGCGTCGAGCTGCGTTTCAAGATAAAGGGGAAGGCGTTCTTTCGACGCCAGCTCAAACGCCGCGTCCATCAGGGCGCGCCCGAAGCCTTTGCCCTGAGAATCAGGCTTTACCGCGATGAACATAAGGTACCAGTGCGGGAAAGGCGCGAGCCTTTCCTGCGCCTCAAAGAATTTACCCGTGATCCTGCCCAAGGCGAAAGCTTTTTTTACGCCCGTGTGCCGTCCGAACATATTGACACCGCTTACGATCTGTTTCCACGCGGTCATCTTTATACCGTTTGGCGGAAGGACTATCGCCGCCGATTCAAGGCCTGAAGACGCAAGCGCGCACCCATACCTTAAGCCGTACCTAAGTACGAAACGAAAGAAGTAAGGCATCTTTTTTTTCCGCTCATCCCTATCGGGGAATATAGCAGTAAACAGAGGATAGTCCTCAAACGCAAGGGAAAACACCTCTTCGGCCCTGCGCAATTGGGTTTTTGCCAGTTTAATTACGCCGGCGGGCGAAAAACTGTCCAAACCGATCACCCCCAAAAAAAGTCAAAATACTTGAAAGGGCGGGAGCAAAGCCCGCCCTTAAAAATTACCCTGCTGCAATCTCGTGTAAAATCACCCGGCTACTACTATACCGTCGAATATATCGGCAGCGGCAAGGTTATAGCCCAGCACCTTTCCTTCGACCAGTTTGATATATCCCTTTTTACCGTCCGAAGTTTTAAGTATCACCCAGTTCGGGCCCAGGACCTTGTATACCGTAAGCGTTTCGCCGGATTGAGCGATTATTACGATATCATCCGTGGGGTTGATCAAGCGCCCCGCGTTGTGCGGGTATTTCGAGTAATCCCACATATTGCTGTTGCCGAAAAATTTCGATGTGCCGTGGGCGAGCAGCAGGCATTTCTTGCCCGCTTTTATCGTGAGCGGCTCGGGCGTGTTCACCGGTGAGGCCGTATAATCAGAGAAATCTTCTTTGAACTTCCTGCCGGTGCCGTCGGGCTTGAGCCGTTCCATATACCATATATCCGTAAGCTGCGTCGTGTGCGCGAGGCAATACACAAAACCGTCGGCTTTGAAATACTTTGTCGCTTTAAAATCGTCGCGCCACGCGCCGGAGAACTTAACGTCCATAAGGCTCCCCATAGAGGTGAGCTTCGTGCCGTCCCACCAGTACACGTACGAATAAGCGAATTCTGTGTCGGCAAGACCGGAATTGTATTTGTCGGTAAATACCAGCTCGAGGTAGTTGTCGTTCTTATCCACGTCGGTTATCGCAAAGAGCTGGGCAGGGCCGGATACGTTTATCAAGTGCGCTGTGCCGTTTATGGACACCGTCGATTTGCTCGCTCCCGCTTCAAACTGTATCTGCTCGTCAGTTCCGTCGCCGTCGAGGTCGGCAGACGCGTCCGTCACATAGACGTCGAACAGCGTATCGCCGCTTCCCAAATGCCCGGGCTCCTCGATAACGGATACCTCGGGCATGGGAGAGGGATCCGGAGTGGGAGTCGACCCGTCCGTAGGTTCGTCCGATATCTCGGGCGACAAAGTCTCAGGCGGCGGCGACGTCATATCCGTCGTTTCCGCCGGCGCCGGTGCAGACGGCACGTCGGACGGCAGGGTAGTTATGATGACGGGCGTTTTAGCTTCGGCAGCGCAAGCCGCGAGGCTTAATATAAGCGCCGCGGCAATTATGGCAACAATTATTTTTTTCATATTAATCACTCCGTTAGTATTAGTAATCAGGGCCGGCCGAAAGAGCAGTATCAGTTTTCTTGCCGCCGGCACAATAACGATTATACCTCATATCGTATAATTTTAACACACATAAATGGTCGATGTGTAAAAGAAAGTATTTTTACTGTGAAAACATACTGGCGATCAATGAACCTTGTGAAATGAAGTTCCGCCCGTGTATAAAACGCTGTTTTTGATCAGGGTAATATGCCGGCGCTCAAAAAACCGGAAAACGTATTAAACAACATAAAATTATGATATCATATAAGAAATATTTCAACTTTTACCCGTTTATGTTTTATCTTTATATGTGATACAATTAATAAAACATCACGAATAGGGTATGATGGAGGATATTTATGTTCTTGATCATTACGCCGTCCCGATTCCGGGATTCGCTGCTTCCCTTAAAGCAGTATAAAGAAAGCACCGGATTATTAACATCTGTCGTCACATTGGATGAAGTATATCAGGATTATGAAGGTATAGACGAAGCGGAAAAAGTCAAGCGCTGCATAGAAGACTTTCACAGGCGGCAAGGCGTCCGTTATGTAATGCTTGCGGGCGATTTCAGCGCTTTTCCGGCGCGCTACACCGTTACGGACAGAAAGTCGGACGCCGCCGTTAACACAGCGTTTTATCCGGCCGACCTTTATTATTCCGCGCTTTACAAGAAAGACGGAAGTTTCGACGACTGGGACGGCAATAAAAACGGCTATTTCGGAGAGTTGTTCGGCGAATGCCACACCGGGCCGGTCAACGTAGACGACGTGAGCCTTGACCCTGTTGTCGCGGTAGGGAGGATCCCCGTCTCCACTGCTGAAGAAGCGGTATGCTATGTAAACAAGGTGATAAGATATGAAACGGACGCTTACAAGGAGACTTCGCGCAGGAAAGCGCTGCTTATGGCAACGCACGACTGGCTCAGCAGCGCGTGCAAGGTAAACGAACGTATAGCCGGAGAGTATCTTACTGATTATGATTGTATAAAGATGAACACCGAAGGGTGCCCGTGCGCAAGCGACAGGAAGCTGGCTCCGGAAACATTGACCGATATGATCAACAGAGGCGCCGATCTGGTGGACTATATCGGTTTCGGCAGCCCGTCGGAGCTTGCGATACCGGAAGGAGTTTGGGGCGCTGCCGACGCGGCGCAGCTAACGAACGGCAAGCTGCCGATAATGTGCGTATCTACGGGCTCGACTGCGGTAGTCTCGGCGTTTCCGCCTTACACCCCGTATGTTGATACGGACGGCGTGAGCCACCCGGGCATAAACAGGGGCGAGGTATTTGAGCAGACGCCTCCGCAGCCCGCGTGCCTCCAGAAGGCGCGCGACGCAGCGGACCTCGCGGCAACTCTCACCGTAAAGACGATGTACGGCGCTGTTGCGTATGTCGGCGGGATAACCGGCATGCAGATGTGCGAGCCCACGGAATACTTTCTGCAAAGCTTTCAGGGAACGAAGACAGCAGGGGAAGCATGGCAGGGAATGATAAGGCTTTTCTATAAAGAACAGGGCTTGCCGGGCAAGCTGAACCAGCAATACTGGTTCGCTGCCGCGAAGGCGCACCAGCCGTGGAAGACGTTCCTCTTCGGCGATCCGTCTCTTAGGATATGCGGCGCGGAGAGCTTTTTATCGATCTTCGCGAACCAGTTATTTCCGAATTACCTGGGAACAAAGAAACCCGTTGCTCCGTAATGCGAAACGGGTATTAAAGCAGCGCTGTCCGGAAGAGGCGCTGTTTTTGATTGGGGGATTATTAGTAAGATTTAAGACTAAAGCCATTAGGCCATTGTAGGGGACGGTCTCTGTGCCGTCCCGTTATACGTCCGTGATTTGGCTGAAAAACGCAGGCGATTAATAATCGCCCCTACGGCGGGAAATGATTTTTATCTATAATAGGGGCGCTGTTTTTGATTGGGGAATTTATACGGGAAGTAGAAGAAAACCCCTTGACAATTGTAGGGGCGACTTGCAGTCGCCCGAGCGCACATGCTCCCTGTTCTTCGTGAACAATGTAACAGATGCGACCGTGAAGAAAGAATGTTATTAGCACGGATTAAACATGCAGACGATTAAAAAACGCCCCTATGGCTGGACACGATATTTCGTCCGGAAGAGGCGCAGTTTTTGATTGGGGAAATGAATACACAGGGAGATAAAAGCCCTCACCTTATGTTATAATATCCCCATCACATGAAAGGCTTTTAGCTATGATCGTCAGCGCCAGCAGGCGTACCGACCTCCCAGCTTATTACTCCGGCTGGTTTTTTAACCGGCTTAGGGAAGGGTACGCGCTGGTAAGGAACCCAATGAGCTTCCATAAAGTCTCGGAGGTAAGCCTTGCCCCAAAGGACGTGGACTGTTTCGTCTTCTGGACGAAGAACCCGGCGGATATGCTGCCTCGGCTCGGAGAGCTCGCGGGCTATCGTTACTATTTCCAGTTCACCCTCACCCCTTACGGACGGGATATGGAGCCGGGCCTCCCGCCTAAACGCGAAGTTATAGATACATTCAAAAGGCTGTCGGACGCCATAGGCCCCGAAAGGGTCATATGGAGGTATGACCCTATATTATTAAGCGGCAAGTACGTGTTGGATTTTCATGAAGAGAGCTTCGGAAAGATAGCGCAAAGCCTCAAAGGCTATACCGAAAAGTGTATAATAAGTTTTATAGACATGTATCCTAAAATCGAAAAGAGCATGACAGAGACAGGCGTCCGCGAGCTTTCAGATGGAGAAAAGCGCTATATTGCCGAAAAGTTGCCGAAGGCGGCCTTTGGCTGCGGGCTCAATATCGAGTCATGCGCCGAGTTGATAGAGCTCGGCGATCTGGGGATAGGCCGCGCGAGCTGCATAGACCCGCGGCTGATAAGCCGAATAACGGGCGCGCCCGCTGCCGCCTTGAAAGACAGGAACCAGCGCCCCGCCTGCGGGTGCGCCGAAAGCGTTGACATAGGCGCTTACGGCACATGCCGGAGCGGCTGCAGATACTGCTACGCGAACGGCGGTAAAGGCGCGGCTGTGCGCAGCGGCGGGTTGTATTGCGAAGATTCGCCTTTGCTTTGCGGCCGCGCCGAAGAGGGCGACGAAATAACCGAAAGGAAACAGATCAGCTCAAAGCGGGAGCAGATGAGTTTCTTCGAATGACTTTAGCCGCCTTCTATCTTGGGCTCCAGCGAAAGCTTTTGAGGCGCGGCGGAAACCGTAAGACAGTAAATACATTTAGCATATTACTATGGTTGTACCACTGCGATTCTATTACGCATTGGGGGATTTTTTTCGATATATTAGTACATTAAATATTAAAATATCTTAAAAAACGTATTTAATCCCATCAAAATGTGGTATAATTAATTAAGAGCAGATACTATCAGTGATCCCGGATATATATCGATAAAAGAGGTGACCGCATCCTGTACGCTTTATCGGAGCTTTAACAGGAAGAAACAGAAAGATTGATTAATAATCCCAAAAAGCCAGATGACTTCCGGGGGAACGGCCCCGGCGAAAAAGCGCCGGAGAGTAACACGAATTTATATCACATTTACACTTCAGACGCATCATAGTTATACTAAAATAAACAAAAATAATAAATATTATGTAAACAAATCAACTTTTATAGTTTTATATGGTATGATTGAGTAAACATGACAGTTGGGAGAGAAATGGAGGAGTTTTATGTTATTAATCATTACGCCGTCCCAGTTCTCAGAAGCGCTGCTTTTGTTAAAGCAGCACAAGGTAAACACCGGTTTATTGACGTCTATAATCACATTAGAAAAAATATACCAGGATTACAGCGGCAGGGATGAAGCGGAGAAGATCAAGCGATGCATCGAAGATTATCACAGGCAGCAAAGTATCCGCCACGTAATGCTTGTGGGCGATTTCGCCACTTTCCCGGTACGTTACACCGTTACAGACCGCAAATCGGACGCGGCTATGAACACTTCGTTCTGCCCGACCGATCTTTACTATGCCGCGCTCTATAAAAAAGACGGGAGTTTCGACGATTGGGACGGTAACAGGAACGGCTATTTCGGGGAGCTGTTCGGCGAGTGCCACAGCGGACCGGTCAACGTCGACGACGTGAGCCTCGACCCTGTGGTCGCGGTGGGGCGCCTCCCGGTAGCCACTGAAGAAGAAGTAGTCCGTTATGTGAACAAGGTCATAAGATATGAAACAGACGCGTATAAAGAAAGCTCCCGTAAGAAAGCTATGCTGATGGCCACTCACGACTGGCTCAGCGACGCATGCAAGGTAAACGAGCGCATAGCGGGAGAGTATCTTACCGATTACGATTGCATAAAGATGAACACCGAAGGATGCATATGCTCAAGCGACAGGGTGCTGGCTTCCGAAAAGATCACAGATATGATAAACAGGGGCGTCGATCTGGTGAATTATATAGGCTTTGGCGATACCGGGACATTTACGATCCCCGGAGAGCCGTGGAGCGTAGCCGACGCGGCGCAGCTTACTAATACCAAACTGCCGGTAATGTGCGTTTCTATAGGTTCCACCTCGGTAGTCTCTGCGTTCCCGCCTTACTCCCCGTATACCGATATCTACGGAGAAAGCCACCCCGGTCTAAACAGGGGCGAGGTATTTGAGGAAACGCCTCCGCAGCCCGCGTGCCTTCAGAGGGTGCGCAACGCGGACTCTGATTTGGCGACGAATCTTACTGTCAGGACGGAGCACGGCGCCGCCGCGTATGTAAGCGGGCTAAACGGAATGCAGATGTACGAGCCGACGGAATACTTCTTCCAAAGCGTTAAGGGCTCGTATACGGTCGGGCAAGCCTGGCAGGGGATGATAAAGCGTTTTTACGAGAAACAGGGCATTCCGGGGAAACTTAACCAGCAGTACTGGTTTGCGGTGGCAAAGGCTCACCAGCCGTGGAAAACGATGCTGTTCGGCGACCCTTCGCTGAGGATGCAGGGAGCGGGAGGCGGAAGGTGGTTCGAAAAGCAGGTAACGCGTACGGACTTGGGATCGTCTGAAGCTCCCGCGCTTGGGACTTTGAGGGATAAGTTATACATGGCGTGGAAAGGCAAGACCGGCCCGAACCTGTGGTACTCCGTCTTCGACGGGGAAAGATGGTCGGCACATCGGGTAACAAGCGAAGATCACGATTCTTCGGGTTCGCCTGCTCTCACCGCCTATAAGGGCAAGCTTTACATGGTATGGAAAGGCAAAGAGTCCGACCCGCTTATCTGGTATTCCGTGTTCGACGGAGCAGTCTGGACCCGGCAGCGCATAACGCGCGCTGACCGGAGCGCCTCGTTCAACCCGTCGCTTGCCGTCTACGATAACAAGCTTTATATGGTCTGGAAAGCAAGAGGCGGCGACCCTCAGCTCTGGTATTCGTATTACGACGGCGACTGGTCGCCGCAGAGAACGGTCGGCGCCGACCACGGGGCATCCGGCGCCCCTGCGCTTGTGGTGTTCCGGGATAAGCTTTGTATGTTCTGGAAAGGTAAAGCGGATGCGCTTATCTGGTCCTCCGTTTTTGACGGGTCGGATTGGTCGCCTGCTGCGGTTATCAGCACTGAATTTGAAATATCCGACGCTCCCGCTCTGGCTGTATATAAGGACAAGCTGTATATGGCCTGGAAGGGGAACGGGCAGGCATGGTTCTCCGTTTTTGACGGGAGCGCGTGGTCCCCGAAACGGGCGGTTGAAGCGGCGGCCGGTATATCCAAAGCTCCGGCTCTCGCGGTCTATGACGACAAGCTGCTGATGACGTGGAGAGATCCTGACCAGCAGTTGTATTATTCATACTACGTATCACCGTAAGTTGATAGAAAAAAACTTAACGGCACTCAAAACAGACAGCGCTCCGCCGGGGCGCTGTCTTATATAGGCTTTTCCCTTCGCATCAGCCATCGGTATTTTAATTCCAGTAGTAAATGAAAACAATGAAGCGGATACTTTGCGCCGAATCTCAAAATATAACGAAAATGCTAATATTCATCAACATTTTATAGTTTTTATGTTATAATATAAATATATATGGCGAATAGGGAAAAATGGAGGATATTATATGTTCCTGATAATCACACCGTCCCGATTCTCAGAGGCGCTGGCACCTTTAAAGCGGTACAAAGAAAGCACCGGTTTGCTGACAACTGTTATCACATTGGAAAAAGTATATAAGGATTACAGCGGCAGGGATGAAGCGGAAAAAGTCAAGCGCTGTATAGAAGACTATCACAGGCAGCAAAGCATACGTTACGTGATGCTTGTGGGCGATTTTGCAACATTTCCGGTACGTTACACCGTTACGGACCATAAATCGGATGCCGCAATGAACACTGCGTTTTATCCGACAGACCTCTATTATTCCGCGCTGTTCAAAAAAGACGGCAGCTTCGACGACTGGGACGGCAACAGGAACGGTTACTTTGGAGAACTGTTCGGCGAATGCCACAGCGGCGCTATAAATGTCGACAACGTAAGCCTTGACCCTGTTGTCGCGGTGGGACGGATCCCCGTTTCTACCGAAGAAGAAGTCAGCCGCTATGTGAATAAGGTAATAAGCTATGAAACGGATTCCAATAATGACATATCAAAAAGGAAAGCGCTGCTGACGGCTACGCACGACTGGCTTAACGACGCGTGTAAGGTAAACGAGCGTATTGCGGACAAGTATCTTACTGATTACGATTGCATAAAGATGAATACCGAAGGATGCATGTGCTCCCGCGACAGAGTACTGGCTCCTGAGAAGATCACGGAGGTCATCAACGGCGGCGTCGACCTGGTGAGTTATATCGGTTTCGGCGACCCGGAAAGCCTTGCGATCCCGGGGAAACCGTGGAAAGCCGCCGACGCTATACAGCTTACAAATACTAAGTTGCCGATAATGTGCGTCTCTATAGGCTCCACTTCCGTAGCCTCGGCGTTTCCTCCTTACTCCCCTTATGTGGATACACGGGGCGACAGCCACCCCGGTTTAAGCAGGAACGAAGTATTTGAGCAGACGCCTCCGCAGCCCGCGTGTTTTCAAAGGGTACGCAATGCGGACGCGGATCTGGCAATTAACCTCACAGTAAGGACCGAGCACGGCGCCGTTGCATATATCAGCGGCGTGATAGGTATGCAGATGTATGAGCCTGCCGAATATTTCTTCCAAAGCATTCAGAAATCAAAGACGATAGGCGAAGCCTGGCAGGAGATGATAAGGCTTTTTTACGAAAAGCAGGGCTTGCCCGGGAAACTCAGCCAGCAATACTGGTTTGCGATGGCTAAGGCCCATCAGCCTTGGAGGATGATGCTGTTCGGAGACCCTTCGCTCCGGATGCGCGGCGCAAAGAGAGGGGAAT
>CAZDZY010000088.1:0-2501 GCA_964510055.1 uncultured Christensenellaceae bacterium | reverse complement strand
TGGAGTGAACGGATTACAACGCGTACGGATATCGCTTCGTCCGAGACGCCTGCGTTTGGGACATTAGGGGATAAACTATATATGGCATGGAAAAGCAAAGCCGGCGATCTGTGTTTTTCAGATTATAACGGCGAAAGGTGGTCGGCACAGCGCGCGGCCGGCAAAGGCGTCGAATCTTCTTCCGCTCCGGCTCTTGCAGCTTTCAGGGACAAGCTTTACATGGCATGGAAAGCCAAAGGGGCTGACCCGCAGCTTTGGTATTCGTGTTACGACGGTGACTGGTCGCCGCAGAGAATGACCGGCGCTGACCATGGGGCGTCGGGCGCTCCGGCGCTGGCGGTATTCCGGGACAAGCTCTACATGGTATGGAAAGGGAAAACGGATCCGCAGATCCGGTTCTCCTGTTTTGACGGGACGGGCTGGTCGCCCGCGGAGGCCGTTGGCGCCGAATCCGCTGCATCCGACGTTCCGGCTCTGGCAGTCTATAAGGATGAGCTCTACATGGCATGGAAAGGCAAAACGGATTCGTTTATATGGTTCTCCGTTTTCGACGGGAGAAGCTGGATGCCGGCGTGTATAACCAGCTATGAATTTGAAACGTCGGACGCTCCGACGCTCGCAATATACAGGGACAAGCTTTATTTGGCCTGGAGAGGAATATATGACGGCCATGCATGGTATTCGGTTTTTAACGATCGCTCGTGGTCTATGCGGGAAACGAAGTTGGAGATCCCTAAAGCGCCCGTAATCGCGGCATATGACGACAAGCTGTTTATGGCGTGGAAAGACTCCGGCCAGCAGTTGTGGCTTTCATATTTCTATGAATCACCCTCGGAAAATATATCGGAGAGCGAATAAGAAAGCCCCGATAAAACTGTGAGTTAACCGCCGGAGTGTATTGAATATGGATTTGATCCGCAATGAAAACTTTACAGTATACCATGCGGGAAAATACAGGGAGTACGCCCGGAGAGGATTTCAGGCAAGCTGCCCGCAATGGCGCAAGCTATAAGTCTTGAGGGCGTATTTCCGGATATGCAGCCCGCGGGAGGAATAATGAAAAAGTTTTTATCAATGACACTTGCACTGCTTTGCCTTTGCCTTGCTGTGCCCGCGGCGCAGGCGGCGGGCGGGACATATGTATTTCCCAAGTTTAATATGTCTATAGACGCTCCCAAAGGGTGGTACGTGCTCACGCAGGACGTCAAAGAAGGCGACCCGGCTCTTAAGGCTTTGGAGCTGACCGGCCGTGCAGACTATTTCGCAGGGCAGCTTAAAGAAAACGGAATCTATTTGGATATGATAAATAAAAACGATTATACCCAAATCGCACTGGTGATGCAAAATACCGGAGGCTCGAACATCGATGATTTCAACGATCTGGACGATAATTTTTTACTGCAAGTAGCATCCCAAATGCAGACATATGCAAACTATTTGGGCCAACAAATTACCATCAAAGACTCATCTGTCTATAAACATAAACAAGCAAAGTTTGCCATTATCAATTTTACTGCTATGATTAATGGCACGACAGGGTACGGTTGTATGTATATAACAATTAAAAACGGGCAGGGCATTGCTGTTATGATGGCTTCAAGAAGCAAAATATCCAAAAGCCTCAAACAGACGCTGAAAAGCGTAGTGGACAGCATAGTGTTTAAAAGGTTCCCGGTCTTTCCCGCAAACCCGGCAACATACGAACTTAATAATCTCAATATGAAAGTAGATTCTCCCGGAGGGTGGTACGTATCTACACAGGACGTAAAAGACGACGATCCGAATCTTGATCTTATGGCGATGGACAAAACGGAGCTTGCGGATTATTATAAACAAAACGGTATCTATTTTTATCTTATTGACTCCGGCCTCGATACCTCTATCTATGTGAATATGAAAGACTGCAGCAGCGACCCGGAATACGTTGACTTTAATCTCCTTACCGATGGCGGCCTGCTTAAGGCCGTATCAGAAACACAGAAGGAAGATACCCTGCCGGACCCTGCGGTTTATGTACATAAACAAACCAAATTTATCGTTTCATATACAGAAGACGGCATAAGATATCAAACGCAGATAAACGGCCAGGCTATATCGGTCATCTTGACTTTAAAAAAAGGCGAAACAACAGACAGCCTCAAACAGACGCTGAAAAGCGTAGTGGACAGCATAGTATTCAAAAAGGTAACTTCCAGTGCGGAGGCTCTAAAACCGGCGGCATATGAACTGCCTGAGCTTAACATGACTGTTGATTCCCGTGAAGGCTGGTATGCGTTCAGCCGGAACGTTGATAAAGAAAACCCTGATCTGATATATTTGGGCATGAACAGCAAAGAGCTCGCGGATCAATATATAGAAAACGATATCTATTTAAATATGGTAAGCGAAGACTTCAATCATATCTTTATAGGGATGAGAGAGACCGGCGAAAGCCGGGATATCTATGATTTAGGCTTTAGCACAAATAACCCCCAGTTTTACTGGGGGGATTAAAAGGCTTA
>CAZDZY010000087.1:0-12554 GCA_964510055.1 uncultured Christensenellaceae bacterium | reverse complement strand
GCAGAACGGTTCCTCGAGGAAACTGACATAAATAATATATGGGCGTTTAATGTTACCTGATAGATATAATAAAAAAGATGCTAATAAGTATGATTTACAATCATATTTTATTGATTCACAGTTGTATAATGGCGAAGATATAAGAACGAGGTGTCATAAGATCTTAGATTACCTATATAAAATTGTGCCAAATGATAAAGATAATGCGGTATCCTATTTACAAATACAAAGAATGGATTTAAGAACTGCACAAGCTATTAAGATTGATGATACTACTACAGCATTGGTTCCAACTATCACTGGCGAAGCGGAAAAAGTGACAATTGAAAATGAGAAACTACGACAGCCTGAAAATGAATTGGCACTCATGATTAAAGCATGTAATGAAAAACTCAGCAAAAATGAATTCAGATTAAGAGATTGTCTCGAAACTATAGATCAGTTGAAATTAATTAGAAAAAAAGCTAATTTAACGATTGGTTATGATAGTATTTTAATTAGCTTATTTACTTTTGCTCTTAACGATCCATCCCTTGATAACGGTAATAGAGCAGGCTTTTGCCAAATGTGGATTGACGGAATAAAGAGTTATTTTTCGAATGAATCGTTTATTTATGAATATAAGAGTAGCGTTACCCTTTTCGCATAAATAGAAACTGATGTTTGTAATGAAATAAAAAACCAAATAAAAAAATTAATAGTTGATTTAATATTATTTAAGGGGCAACATGGAGTAGTTAATGAAATAGCGCGTTTTGCTAAAGCGTATTTATTAACCAATAAGCCACTTGCCAGAGCTGTATTTAATACAATTGTTAAACTAGCTGAAGATGAAATGAATCACCAAAAATTCAATGCCAAGTATATTATAAAAAATGAACAAAATGCGAACTTTAAATTTTCACCAAATGCACAACCAAAACTCTTAGGTGTTGATGTTTTAATTAAAAAAAGCAGGAAAAGGAAATACCAAAGTAAGGAAAACGAAATATTCACAGAGTATCTATTTAACAATACAGAGCTAAACTTATCAAATTTTGATATGAATGATTATGATATTTCGAAGATTTGTTATTCAATTAATTGTGGCATGTCTTTAGATGATGACAGTTTTGCCGGGATTGTTAAAAAAGTCTTAATAGCTATTATCGAAGTGTGGAATGTAAATAATGAAACATATAACTCACACGAGATTCTTGACGTATATAATCTTTTTGAAATTATGGAATTCTTTCAAAGAGAACTTATAAAAAATGAGAAGCAGTCATCAATTGTTTTAAACATCCTCTTTAATGATATCGATTTCTCTAAATTCACTAATGAAGCTATTGAGTTTTATCTTGATATATTTGGGTCACTTTTAGCAGAGTATTTTGACTCACATAGTGATCAAACCAGAAGGGCAAATTGTGTAAGAATCATCCGTTCACTAGAAAATAAGATTGTAGCAATAAAAGAAGAGCGTATTAGGGTAGAATTGTATAAATCACTAACTTTGTCTCTTACAACCTATGGTGGTGCCGGAGATTGGAGTAAATGTCTATCTGGATACTCGTATCAAGATAAGCAATTTTTAAATAATTTATTTAGCAAATATGGGGGGTATCATTTAAAAGAAATGATACGGACAGTTAAAAAACTTCACCTAGATAAATTATTACCAGAGATAATTTTATCTGTTAGGGATGCATTTAAAAATACTCTGATAACAGATACAGGAAAGTTAAGAAAAAAGGAATTTGCAAAAATAATAAATGAGCAAAAAGTAACTATTTTAGAAATGATAACAAAAGCTTTTTTGGATTTCGGTGATCAAATAAAACAAGACGACGATTTAACGAAGGCATTTGAGGAGATCTTAGAGATGCTTTTAGAAATTAGTTACGAAGAAGCGGCAACAATCTTAGATGAATTCAGAGTTCACTAAATATTTAGTTATAACAAGGAAACTAATATTGGTAATATAAAGCACCCAAAAACCCAAGCAACGGGCTCAGCAGATATGCAGATTATGTTTTTACTATAAAAACATCCGCTCTTTATAGGCCGCCCATTGCTCCTCGTTCATATACATCCAGTTATGGTAATCCTCCAAAATGCGAAGCATCAAATAGCAGTTTAGGTTTACCATATAGCGCTCGTTCGACCCGTATGTTGCCTTTTGCACTTCCAAAGCGATCCTCTTTGCCCGGTTGAAACGCTCTTCGTGTTTTTCGTGAACAAAAGCCCTGAAATACTCGAAATCTTTCACCGGCATGCTTCTTCCTCCTTTATTATGCAGTATACGGTTTTGACCCCGGTCACAAATACCTGCGCCGCTGTCCCTCCAGCGTCTTCTCAACGTCTATCTTTTTTGTGTGCTCGTAGCCTATAGCGAAAAGCTCGTCCGCGCGGCGCGTGTCGAGTATCTTATATTTTCCGAGGCCCGGCGGCTCAATGAGCAGGTCGCAATTGCAGTTTACGTGGTCCCTGTCCCTGTTGGCTACTATCTCGAACACCCTAAGGCCCGCCCCTTTTATGTTTCCGAGCCTTCTTACCTCGTCGCATAAATTAACGTTTATAGCTATTATCCTGTCGCACCGGCCTTTGAGCGGAGTAACGGGAAGGTTGTCGAGCACGCCGCCGTCCACATAAAGCTGGCCTCCCAGTTTCACCGGCGAAAACAGCACCGGTATGGCGCACGAGGCCTTCACCGCGGGTATCAGCGGCCCATTGTTTATGTACTCTACCCTTCCGGCGTACAGGTTGGTGACCGAGACGTAAAAAGGGAGCTTTAAGTCTTTAAACTCGCGCGCGGGCAGCAGCCTCTTCATCAGCTTTTCGAAGTTGTCGAGCGTGAAAAAACCGCTGCCGGGCAGCGTCATCTTCGCGTAGTCTATGAACCTGTTTTTCTTGACGAGCTCCAATATCTCTTCGGGCCTTTTTCCCGCCGCCAGGAAAGCGCCGACTATCGAGCCGGCGCTCGTGCCCGCTACTATATCCGGCTTTATCCCTTTTTCTTCGAGCGCCTTTAAAACGCCTAAGTGCGCGAAACCCTTGGCGCCTCCGCCCCCGAGCGCGATTCCTGTTTTCATGGCTCTACCTCTTATCGTCACGTTTGTATACATATTATAACAATGCCCGGCAATATGGGCAAGAAATAAGATGTTCCGGTGTGTAAACCGAACCCTGATAAATATATGTTTTAATTGGCACAGACTTGGCTTCCCCTTGAGGGGAAGCTGTCAGACACTAGATTGCCAAGCTCTAAAGAAAAGACCCGCAATCTAGTGTCTGACTGATGAGGTGTAAATCCACGCTTACCGCAGATAAAACACCTCATCCGGCGCTACGCACCACCTACCTCTGTTCACAATAGTCGTCTGCCTTCGCTACCGCTCGTCATACTCCTTTGTCGTCCAGCTTACGCTACCACAGAGCCTCCAATTCGCTTTATCTTCCTCTGTTCGCAATAGTCGCCTGACCTCACTGCCATTCGTCATGCTCCTTTGCTCACAGAGCCTGCAATTTCGCTTCATCGCCCACTGGGCGCGCTCATTTCCGGCTCCACTGGCAGCGCTCATTTCCGGCTCCCCTCGAGGGGAAGGCTTAGTTTTTTCAGCGGCCTGATTCTATGGCTTTTTGGCACATGCAGCATTTGTGGTAATCTTCCATGTACTGCTTCGCTTTGCCCGCGCAGTCGGGGCAGACGAAGAGCGCTATGCCCTCATAAGGGATAACGGCGCACCCCGGGCCGTACGCCGAAGCCTTCACCGGCTTCCTGCAGAAACCGCATACGCCGTCATTGCTGTTAAGAGCCGCCGAGGAGGAATAGCGCCCGGCGTCGCCCAGGCAGCCGGCTGAGCAGTAGGGCTCGCCCAAGACCCCGTGGAAACCGCGCGGCTCCGTATCGTAATTATTAAGCCAGCTGAAGTCTTCGGTATCGCCGTGTCTGCCGGGGGCGGAATAGTTTATCTGCCCGCGCGTCATAAAGTAAGAGAGCGGCGGCAGCCATATAAGGCAAAGCAGCAGGGGAATAAAGCTCCCCGGGAAGATAAAGCCGATAAGCGCAACAGCGAAAACGCACGTGATTGACAGCACAAAAAGCCCTCGCGCCTGCCTGCGGCAGAGCATATACGCGCCGGCCGACAAAGCTATGGCAAATATGCCGAAATACCAGCCGGTTGTAAACGTGCAGATAAACGATCCAAAAGCCCAAAAGCCCCATATCAATACTGGCAGCAATGCCTTTCCGTACAGTCTGTTCTTATCCATGATCTCTATCCTCATATCAACCCTCCGGGCATATCAAATAATCAGTTCCCTGAATAAATATATTATCCGCCTTTAAATAACAGTCTGTTTTCATACAGCCTTTTTCATTTTCATATTCCTTATTAAAGGGGATGCCGAATATGCCGGGTAAAAAGATCAGTTACTATTCTTTAAGGACCGTTTATCTGCTGCTGGTAATGCTGTGCCTGCTAAACGTTTACGCCTTTTTCGCGCCGTATATCCATTATCCCAATTCCGTTTCTTCTTACGAAGAGGACGAGGCTTTGGGCAAACCTGTCTGGCAGATAGTGATCGACCTCGACCGGTTTACACTTTCGGTCTATAAAGACGGGGAACTCATAAAAACTTACCCGTGCTCGGGCGGGAAAACGGAGACTCCCTCGCCAACGGGCGAATTTAAAATAGTCAATAAGCAGGCGTGGGGAGCGGGTTTCGGCGGGGTATGGATGGGCCTCGACGTCCCGTGGGGAACATTCGGCATACACGGGACTAAGTTCCCTCACCTCATTGGCAAAGAGCACCCTTCGAAAGGGTGCATAAGGATGCTGACAAAAGACGCGAAAGAGCTGTCGGAGACAGTCCCGCTGGGGACCCGGGTAAAAATAATACAAAACGACAAGCCGTTTTTCACGCGGTATTTGGGCGAGTGCGGGTCTGAGATATACTGCGCGCAGGCAGGCCTTGCGCGCCTCGGGTATTACGGCGGGGAACTGGACGGCATGTTCGGCAAGCAGATGCGGCAGGCTGTGATCGAATTTCAAGAAGACAACGGGCTGAAAGTAACGGGCTCGCTGAATCAAAAAACATACGATAAGATACTCGGGATGAGCAACTGAATAAAAGCCTGATTACCGGCCGACTGTCAGCCGGGGCTTTTTTGGGGGCGACGTGGGGCAGTCCGAAGATTTAATAAAGCGATACGGAAGCCGGATATTCCATATCGCTTTCATTATACCATTATACCAACAGAAAGAAGCCGGACCGTACGGCGGGTATTACCAAAAGGCCGGGTTTACGGCTGCTTTCCGATGTAGGCCAGTATGCCGCCGTCGACGTACAGTATATGGCCGTTGACGAAGTTCGACGCGTCGGAAGCAAGGAATACCGCGGGGCCGGTCAGGTCTTCGGGCGTCCCCCAGCGTCCGGCCGGCGTCTTGCTGATTATGAACCGGTCGAAGGGATGGCGGCTGCCGTCCGGCTGGGGCTCCCTTAACGGCGCGGTCTGGGGCGTGGCTATGTACCCCGGCCCTATGCCGTTGCACTGTATGTTTGCCGAACCGTATTCGCTGCAGATGTTGCGCGTCAGCATCTTCAGGCCGCCTTTGGCGGCCGCGTATGCGGACACCGTCTCCCGGCCGAGCTCGCTCAGCATACTGCACATGTTGATTATCTTTCCGTGCCCTTTCTTTATCATGCCGGGAATTACCGCTTTTGATACGATAAAAGCGCCGTTAAGGTTAACGTCAATGACCGCGCGGAATTCTTCCGCGCTCATCTCGCACATCGGGATGCGTTTTATTATGCCGGCGTTGTTTACAAGTATGTCTATAACGCCTGCCTCGTTTTCCACGCGCTTTATGAACGCGTTTACCTGCGTTTCATTCGTAACATCGCATACATATCCGCGCGCCTTTATACCGATCCCGGCATATGCGGCAAGCCCCTTTTCCACGAGTTCCGCATTTATATCGTTGAAAACGACAGCCGCTCCCGCTTTGGCATATGCCGCCGCTATGGCAAAGCCTATGCCGTAGCTGGCTCCCGTGATAAGCGCGATCTTGCCGTCAAGCCTGAAATCCTGCATTTCCATCTCTTTGCCCTCCTTTATTTCAGCCCCGGAACGGGAATAAGGTCCATGTCGTCAAACGCGAGGTTTTCGCCCGCCATCGCCCATATAAACGAATAGCTGCTCGTGCCCGCGCCCGCGTGGATGCTCCATGACGGGCTTATCACAGCCTGCTCGTTTTTCACTGCGATATGCCGGGTCTCGCTTCCCTCGCCCATCATGTGAAAGACTATATGCTCCTCCGGCACCTCGAAATACATATACACTTCCATGCGCCGCTCGTGCGTGTGCGCGGGCATAGTGTTCCATACGCTGCCGGGCTCGAGAACGGTAAGGCCCATGGAAAGCTGGCAGGTCGAAAGCACGTCCGGATGGATGAACTGGTTTATGACGCGCTTATTGCTCGTTTCCGCCGCTCCCAGCTGCTTTTTTGCGGCGTCGGCTATTCTTATCAGCCTTGTTTCATGGCTTAAGTGGGCGGGCGCGCTAACTAAATAAAATTTTGCGGGCGCCTTAAGGTCATCCGAAGAGAATATCACCTCGCGGGCGCCGCGCGCGATATACAGGCAATCTTTGAAACCCAATTCGTAAGTTTGCCCGTCAACAAGTATCGAGCCGCCGCCGCCGACGTTGAAAACGCCGGCTTCGCGGCGCTCAAGGAAATACTGTGTGCCGAAACAGGCCCAAATGTCTATCCCCTTGTCTATCGGGACGCTGTCGCCCGCCGGCATGCAGCCCATTACTACCACGCGGTCGATATGGCTGTATACGGCGCTTATTGCGCCGGGTTTGAACAGGTTTTCAATAAGAAATTCTTCGCGGACCTCGCCGGTGGTATACCGCTTAAAATCTCGTTTGCCGCAGGAATATCGTATATCCATATTAAACAGGCTCGCTTTTTGAATCTATTGACGCTGACGCTGCCGGGCTGCGGGGCTTTACAAGAGCCGCGAATCCGGTAACGACATCGCGTATAAGGTACAGCAATATGAGCGCGCAGTTGACGGGCATACTCGAGTAAGGGATGCGAGTAGAAAACTTTAATATAGGCTGAGGCCAATCGGCGCTCACTACAAGCTGTATGGAATAGTACAGCAGCGCGGCGAAAAACGCTATACCTACAAATGTAATAAGTATATTCAACACGTCTACCCATCTCTTCCCTTTGAATTTTTCCTGCAGCAGATCCACACGGAAATGCTCGCCCGAGCGGACCAGCAGCGTCGCGCCTGCGAATATCATCCACGCCATCATGCACGCGACGACCTCGTCGGACCAGGCCATGGGAAAGGGGATGCGCGCGAACCGTATGATGACCCGCGCAAACAGTATCACGCCGATGCCTATGCACAGCGCGGCGACAAGCCAGAGCAAAACTTTCGCGAGTATAATGTCGGCTTTTTTCAATACTTTAAACATATCGTCCTCCTTACATCAGGCTGGGCAGCCATAGGCACAGATCGGGCCAGAATGCGCAGATGAGCAGCACGATAAAGATACCGATGACATAGGGGAGCACCGCTTTTGACAGCGTCCCCAGCCTCACTTTTGCAACGCTGCATACCGCGTACAGGCTCATGCCCACGGGCGGGGTCAGAAGGCCGATCATCGATGCCAGCACCATTATAACGCCGAACTGGATGTAGTTCATACCGATAGCGTCTACGATAGGCAGGAAGACCGGAACGGTTATAAGTATCACCGATACCCCCTCGAGGAAGCACCCCAGTATTAGAAGGACGCCGATCATGAGCAGTATAAGCACGGCGGGGTCTGTCGAAACGCCCATGAGCCCTTCGATTACCTGATTGGGGATACGCTGGTGAAGCATGAAATACGCGAGGAAATTTGCAACCGCGATTATGAAAAGCGTCTTGCAGCTGGTGATGATACTGTCGTATACGATCTTTCCCAGCTCTTTTCGCTTAAGTTCCTTATTCACAAGGCCAAGGATCAACGCATATACGCATGCCACTATAGCCGCCTCGGTAGCTGTGAAGATGCCTGTCCAGATGCCGCCTATTATAATGACTACAGTCATGAGGCTCGGGATGGCTTTCCAGAGATATGTCAGCCTTGTTTTCCATGGCATAGGTGGCATGACGGGAAATTTCCTGCGCTTAGAGGTTATATAGACCACTACGCACATCGATATTGCCATAAGCAGCCCGGGGGCAATGCCCGCGGCGAACAGCTTGGGCACCGATACGCCGGTCACTGAGGCAAATATAACAAATGGGATGGACGGCGGTATTACGGGGGCTATGGTGGATGAAGCCGCCGTAACGGCGGCGCTGAACGTATGGTCGTATCCGGCGTCGTCCATCGCTTTTATCTCGATGAGGCCTAAGCCCGCAGCGTCGGCCACCGCGGCGCCCGACATGCCGGCAAACACGACGCTGCCGAGCACGTTCACCTGGCCGAGGCCGCCCGGCCACCGCCCTACCATGGCGTTGGCGAAGTTATATATACGGGTAGTGATACCGCCCGTATTCATCAGGTTGCCTGCCAGTATAAAGAACGGGATCGCCAGCAGGGTAAAACCGGTAGTGCCGTTGTAGATGCGCTGCGCCATCACAGCTAAGACATCCGTGAAGCCCATGGAGGCAAACGCGCCCGCGCTGATAGCGCCCATGGCAACGGCTACAGGAACGCCTATCAGCATGACCAGTATAAGCAGTACGCACAAAATCAATGCGATCATCAGGAGGACCTCCTTATGTAACCATATATATTAGGTTTGGGAAAGGCGAATGGCGATACCGCTCGCGGCAGAGCCATTCGCCCATATCCCATCAGGTATTATGTTGTTTTAAGGTTTTACATCGTCAACCATCTTGAGGAATTTAGCCATGTCTTCGGCGCTGCCCTCATATTCGGCGACCCTGTCCCATGCCGGCTGCATAGCTGCCTTGAACACGGCGAGGTCGACTTCGGTGACCGTAACGCCTTCGTCTTTAAGCTTCTGGATATAATCCTGCTCGCTGCTTTGGACTTCGGCGCGCATCTGGTCGCGCGCAGCCGCTCCGGCCTGTTCGATAAACGACTTCTGTTCCGCCGTCAGGCCGTTCCACCAGGAATTGCATACGGTCAGGTTGACAGCTTCCCATGTGTGGCGCGTAAGGCTCAGATACTTCTGGTTTGCATCCCACATACTGTTGTTATAGATGGTAGAGATCGGGTTCTCCTGTCCGTCTACAGTGCCCTGCTTCAAAGCGCTTATGAGTTCGCTGAAAGCGACCTGCTGAACTGTAGCGCCCAGCGCCTCAAAACAGGCGACCTTCTGAACTTCCTGGGGAGTGCGGATCCTCAGGCCGGCAACGTCGGCGGGGGCTTTTACTTCGCGTACGGAGTTCGTCAGGTTGCGGAAACCGTAGTCCCACGGCCCAACGTTATGCAGACCCTTTGATTCGAGAACGCCGTCGCCGACCCATTCTGCGAAAGGCCCGTCCACAACGGCATAGGCGTGAGTGTAACCGCTGTACACATACGGCGCGGTGACCAGAGCGTAGCGCGGATCGAATTTATCGAGGGTCCCCTGGGAAACCAGGCAGGCCTGAATAGCGCCTATGCGCGTCTGTTCAGCCATCTCCGGCGCGTTGCCCAGCTCGCTCGCGCCGTGGATCTCTGCGGTCATGCTGCCGCCTGACAGCTCTTCAAGCTTGGCTTTGAATGCTTCAGCCGCTTTGGTGACGGGTTCATTGGGCGCGCCGAAATGTCCGAGTATTATCTTTATAGGTTCGACGGGCTCAACGGAAGGACTCTCGGCAACCGGAGCCTGTGAAGTCTCCGCGGGGGCGCTGGGCGAAGCGGTAGGCGTGGGGGTACCGCAGGAAACCATGCCAAGTACCATAACCAGCGCAAGAATCAGTACTAATGCTTTCTTCATTTTTACTCTCCTTATTGTTTATTTGCTAAAATACAGCAAAGCATATTGCCGTATCCGCTTTCAGAGAACAGTATTAAATTTGGATACAATATAAGTAACAGCACTGATGTATATATGTTAAGCCGAATAAAAGATGTACCATCGAAGTTGTAGCTTGTATCCACATTATTGCAAAGTAAAATCACGTTGTCAAGATGTTTTTCACATTTAGGCTATTTAGTCCTATATACTTGTATCCACATTTAAAGTTTGGATACAAGTTACGGGCAAAATACGGCGAATAGTGCCGTTTAACCTCGTTTTGTGCCTATATATCGTTCTATCTGCTCGATTTTGCGATCTGCTTTACTATACATGTATACAAACATGTGTTTTGCAAAAAATACGTTCAATAAAGCATCTTATTACTTGACAGCACTTTTTATGTGCGCTAAACTGAATAATAATATTTGTCTTGTATCCACATTTTTTATACTGTATACAAGCCTATACGTCCATGAAAAGCAATACATTCAATAACTAAACCGCATTCCCCAAATGCTTTTCAGGGTAAGAATAAAGGAGACAAACAGATGGGCGGCAGCTATGCCAGCAGGGACATTTTCCGTATCCTCGAGCATGAAATAATCACACTTAAGATCAAACCGGGAACGCTTCTCAGCGAAAACGCGCTGTGCGCGAGGTTTGGCGTGTCGCGTTCTCCCATAAGGAGCGTGCTTCAGGAACTGCGGCTATGCGGGCTCGTCACCGTTACGCCGTATAAAGGTACGCAAGTCACGCTTATGGATTTTGATATAATAAACCAGATCATCTACCAGCGCATAGCCGTAGAGACCTTTGTGCTGGAAGACTTCATTAAAGCTCATAACCCTATTGACCTCGAAAAGATACGCCATATCCTGAGCTCCCAGCGGCGCCTGATAGAGAGCGATTCGTTCGACGCCAGCCAGTTTTATGAGCTGGACAGCCAGCTGCATGAGATCTGGTTTACCGCTACCCGAAAAAATTATTTATGGGAGAACATTCAAAAGTCCGACTGCCATTATACGCGTTTCCGCATGCTTGATATCGTCGAGATAAAAAATTTCGGGCAGATAGTCGAAGAGCACGAAACGCTGCTGAAAGCGCTGGAGGGCGGCGATACCGCAGCCATAAGGCCGCTCATGTATAAGCATCTTTTCGGAGGCGTCACGCGGCTGGGCAGCCTGATATTCACCGAGCTTAAGGACTATTTCACATCTATGACCAATTAGCTGCCGCCGGGCGCTGTTATTTATATTTACGGTTGGAGGTTCGATATGGATCTAAGCGAGAGATTGGGAAATATAGGGCTCATACCGGTCGTCGTATTCGACAAAGCGGAATACGCGCTCCCGGCAGCGAAGGCGATGCTAGAGGGCGGATTGCCCGTGATGGAAGTCACGCTGAGGACTGACGCCGCGCTGGAGTCGATTAAGGCGATAAAGCAGGCATGCCCTGAAATCGTTCTGGGCGCCGGCACGGTGCTGTCTGTCGATCAGGCAAAGGCAGCGGCGGACGCGGGGTGCGAGTTCATCGTAAGCCCGGGTTTTAACGACGATGTGGTTAGGTTTTGCCTCGGCAACGGCATTCTGGCCACGCCCGGATGCGTGACGCCTACGGAAATAGACCACGCGTTGAGTTTTGGCATAAACATTATTAAGTTTTTTCCCGCGAACATATACGGAGGCGTCAAGGCCTGCGAAGCGCTGCACGGCCCTTACAGGGCAGTAAAGTTTATACCCACCGGGGGCGTTAGCCTCGATAACCTTGCGGAGTACGCCGACAAGGATTACATCCACGCCATAGGCGGCGGATGGCTGTGCAGCCCGAAAGACATGGCAAACGGTAATTTCGCGAACATCACCGGGACTGTTAAAAAGTCAATCGGCGCGCTGCTCGGGTTTGAGCTCGCGCATATCGGCATCAATATGGACGATAAGGACGTTTCGCTGGCGCTTGCCCAAGAGTTCGCGAACGCTTTCGGCGCAGACGTGAAGGAAGGAAACAGTTCCAACTTTACGGGAACATCCGTTGAGGTGATGAATAAGCGGTTCAGGGGCGCAAACGGGCATATCGCGATACGGACAAACAGCATAGACAGGGCGGTATATTACCTGGGCAGGCGCGGCTATAAAGCCGATATGTCTTCGCTGGTCGAAAAGAACGGGAAAAAAGTTGCGATATATCTGGAGAACGAATTCGGCGGGTTTGCGGTGCACCTGCTGCAGAAGTAGGAGGAAACCATGGGCAAGTATGTAACGTTCGGGGAAGTTATGCTGAGGTTAAAGTCTCCGGAGAATGAAAAATTATTTCAGTCGCCGCGCCTCGAAGCTACGTTCGGCGGCGGCGAGGCAAACGTGGCGGTATCGCTCGCAAACTACGGGCTTTGGGCGCAGTTCGTTTCGGCTCTGCCCCCAGGCGATATCGCGGACGCGTGTATCAGGGAACTTAAAGGCTTCGGGGTCGATACAACGAGGATTGTGCGGCGGAAAGGGCGCGTCGGGATATACTTTCTGGAGAGCGGCGCCAACCAAAGGCCTTCTAACGTGATATACGACAGAGCGGAATCGTCGATCGCCCTGA
>CAZDZY010000086.1:0-12562 GCA_964510055.1 uncultured Christensenellaceae bacterium | reverse complement strand
TAGATAGATGACCGTTTTTAACAGAACTCGGCTTACAGGCTTGTCTCAAAATTAAATTTAAAAAGAAGCTGAATAGGCTTCTTTTTGTTTATCTGCAAACAAAATATAGAAATAACGTTTTGACACGACGCCTGAATTGCGGCAATACCAAAAGACAATAATATGAGTAGACAATTAATAATGGAGGAAATATGCGCGGCGGTAAAAACGTTTCAATAAATATACTTGACGATGTAAAATTGTCTTCACAGGAATTGATAAAATATGCGTTTGATCTGTCGCTTGTTCATAAAGTTTATTCAAAAAAACTGGAATACGGCCGCATCAACCTTGGAGACGTGCGAAGAAATATAGAAAACGCTTATACTATTGCCAAACAGGTAAAGTATGACGGCTCGGAACTTCCCGCTATTTCCGAATGGTTTTATGACAACAGGTATCTTTTCATCGAACAGATAAAAGAAATAGAGATGAAAAATGCCTCGTATAAGATCCCTCATATTAAAAATGGTATATTCGCGCATTATCCGAGGAGTTTTGCCCTGGCGGCTGAACTGGCGAAGCACAGTTCGTTTTATATAACAATCAACAGTATTGAAGATTTTCTTGAAGCGTACCAGAAGGAAGCGGAACTCGATTCGGGAGAACTTTGGATACTTGTCGATATGCTTAAGATCGCAATACTATACGCCGTAGCGGAGCTGGCAAAACGAAGCGTCGAGAGCATAAAAATGCGGGCTAAAGCTGAAAAGTTTTATCTTCAGGCAGAAAGCGGGCTATATTCCGTTGACCAGATAATAAACGAGAATAAGAATGTTTTATTCAACGCGCAGTTTATCGAATATGTCATGGTACTGTTCAGGGAAAACCCTAATGCGGCCGAGGTGATCGGGAAATTGAACAGACGCCTTTCAGTCAGGAATCTTTCCGCAGACAAGCTTGTAAAAAAGGCCCACGCCGTACAGACGATAAACATAATGCATATATCTAATGCGATCAACTCGCTCCGGATGCTGGCCAAGATAAACTTTGAATCGATATTTGAAAACATTTCCGCGGTGCATAAACATTTATGCGGGGATGAAAGTTATGTCATGATGGATTTTGAATCCCGCGAATACTACAGAAAGAAAGTTTCAGAGATAGCTGCGAAAACAAAAGTATCGGAGCCCGCTGTTTCAAAGGCTGCCATTGAGCTTTCTAAAAAGGCGGGGGAACATGTGGGGCTATATCTCGCCGGATACAAAGCTCAGGAACTGATAAAGGAATTCGGCAAGCCGGCCGTTAAAGAAAAAATAACAACTATAATCAAGAGGCACATGCTTTTGGTTTATATCGGCGGGGCAGTAATATCCTCTATTGTCAGCGCCGCGCTTCTGTGCATCTCATTATTCTTTATGTACCCGGTTTTTTACGGCATAATTGGATTCGTAATAAGCCTTATACCTATTTACGCGGTTGCGGAAGCCATCAATAACAGGATATTCGTACTAATAAATAAGCCCGGTTTTATACCGAAGATGGCCTTGAAAGAGGGCATAACAAAAGAATGCGCCACGATTGTCGCGGTCACATCGCTTATAACCAACCTTGAAGACGGACAGGAACTCCTGGAGAAAATGCAGGTATATTACGCGGCGAACCAACAGGACAATATTTATTTCACGCTTCTATCAGACTTTAAAGAAAGCAGCAGTGAAATAACTTCGGAAGAAACGGAAATAATCGAAAAAATCGAAAACGAAATCGAAAACATAAACAAAAAATACGAAAAGAAGTTATTCTTCTATGCGCAAAGAAAAAGGGCGTATATTCCTTCGGAAAAAAAGTATTCGGGAAAGGAGAGAAAAAGGGGAGCGCTGCTTGATTTCTGCCGACTCCTGCGGGGCGACGGGTCCGCGTTTATCCATGTAACAAAAGATATACCGCAAACAGTTAAATATATTATCACGCTGGACTCGGACACGGAATTATCAAGGGATGCAGCTTTGAAAATGGTAGGGGCAATGGAGCATCCTCTCAACAGGCCTGAGATCAGCGATACCACCAATATAGTGAAATCAGGTTACGGCGTGATTCAGCCAAGGATAGGGATAGACGTGGTGTGCGCCGCAAAAACCAGGTTTTCGCTTGTATTCTCAGGTAAAGGCGGCCTCGATACTTACGCCTGCGCGTCATCCGACGTATATCAGGACGGGTTTGGTACAGGCATATATACAGGTAAAGGTATTTTTGAAATCGACGTATATACGAAGGTGCTCGAAGCCGCGTTCCCGGACAATACTATATTGAGCCATGACCTGCTGGAAGGCAGTTACCTGCGATGCGCTCTTTTAAGCGATGTTGTGCTCATGGACGGATGCCCGGCGAAATATTTCTCATGGGCAAAGAGGCAGCACAGGTGGGCAAGGGGAGACTGGCAGCTGATGCCTTGGCTCAAGAGCACCGTAAAGACCAGGGACAGCAAGACAAGAAATCCTCTTCCAGGGCTCGCTAAATATCAGATAATAGACAATATGAGGCGCAGCCTTGTAATACCGCTTTCGTTTATTGTCATACTTCTCTCACAGACCGCTTTCTACAGATCGGCGTTCTTTTGGTTTATTTCAGGTATACTACCGTTGTTTATAGACGGGCTGCTCGATTTCGGTGAAAGGATAATAAGGCTGATAAGAAATGCGGGCAAGGGCACGACTATAAAAGATGCCTGGTATGAGACCAAAACGCTTTTTGAGCAATCGTTTTATAAATTCGCTTTCCTGCCGTATGAAACGTATATAACTGTAGACGCGATAGTAAGAACGATTATCCGCGTCGTGTTCACGAAGAAAAAACTTCTCGAATGGGAAACGGCGGCCGAAGGGGAAAAAGGTACGGATGAAAATGCCGCCGACTACTGGAAAAAGATGCGGGCCGCTCCGATACTGGCCGTGCTCCTGTATATATTTTCTATCGTTTTAACGGGCACATTTTCTATAATCGCTTTTATTGTTTTTTCGATATGGTTTTTCGCGCCGTATATAGCTTACCTGATAAGCAGGCCGAGAAAAGCAAAAAAACATGCGCCGGACTCAAGGCAGGCGGAATACCTGGAGGATATCGCCCTTAAGACATGGCGTTTTTTCGAAAGATTCGGAGCCGATAACGAGTATTGCTGGATGCCGGACAACTATCAGCAAAACCCCAGAAAAGGCATCGCGAACAGGACGTCGCCCACAAATATAGCCTTCTCCCTGACTTCCGGCATAATAGCGTATTACATGGGTTTTATGACCCTTCCGGACGCTTTGGCAAGGGTTGAAAAATGTATTATCGGCATAGAAAAAGCACCTAAATGGGAGGGGCATTTATATAATTGGTATGATATAGAGGGCTTGCGGCCTCTTGAACCCGGCTACATATCGTCTGTAGACAGCGGCAATCTCGCGTGCTATCTCATAGTATCGCTTGAAGCGATCAATGAAATGATGGCAACCCCGATAGGGGCTTACCTTAAACGCGGCATAAAAGCGGTTTACAGGGAATCCGGAAAAGTATATCCGTATACGATAGACCGGGATGCCGACATATACGACGCTGTATTTACAGTCAACACGATAGATGAAGACGGCAGGCTTTCGGATTATAAAAAAGCTTTCGGCGCGTATTTCGGCAAATACGCAAAATGGGCTGATATGATGGAAGAGCTTGTGTCGGAGCAAGCTTACCTTTATACCGAATCCAAAGAATTGCTTGCGGATAAACTCAGGTATATATCGGTAACGGGTTATATATCCGATTATAACGATATACTTGAGCTGCTCTCCAAAGTATTTGAGCAGGCGATAAGCATAAACGACGCAAAAGCGATAGACTGGTGCAAGGGCATGGAGACCATGCTGGGAGAATCTTATATCGCTTTTCTAAGGCTTTGCGTACGGTCGGATAAACTAAAAAAACGGATCATCAGCCTTTATGAAAATATGAACTTTAAAGTTCTTTATGACGAGGGTAAAGAGCTGTTTTCCATAGGGTACGATATGAGACAGGGCAGGCTGAGCGATACGCATTACGATCTGCTTGCATCCGAGGCGCGGCAGACCGGCTTTATCGCCATAGCAAAAGGAGACGTCCCGGGAAAGCACTGGTTCAGGCTTGCAAGGCCGCTTACGGTGGCGGGCGATAACAGGGTGCTGCTTTCGTGGGGCGGCACGATGTTTGAGTACCTGATGCCTCTTATTATCATGAAAAGCTATGATAATACCCTGTTGGCGGAGACCTATAACGCGGTTGTAAATATGCAAAGCGATTACGGCGAATTGCGGCGCACGCCCTGGGGCGTATCGGAATCGGGGTACTATGCTTTCGATCCGCAGATGAATTACCAGTATAAAGCGTTTGGGGTGCCAAGCCTCGGTATGAAATCGGGGCTTATAAAGGAAATGGTAGTTTCGCCATATTCGGTATTTCTGGCTTTGCACGTAAACGCAAGAGCGGCGGTGCACAACCTCGCGAGGCTCGAAAAAATAGGGGCTTTGGGAAAATACGGCTTCTATGAAGCCGTTGATTATACTCAATCGAGGATGCAGAAAGGAAAAAAGAGAAGGATAATAAAAAGCTACATGGCGCATCACCAGGGCATGATATTCGCATCCATACTCAACTGCCTTCACGAAGAAAAGCTTCAGCAGTTATTTCACAGCTCAATGTGCGTCAAAGCCACGGAAATGCTTCTTAAAGAAAAAGTGCCGCCAAGGAATATAGTACTGAGCCTTAACGAGAAACAGCCTGAAAAACAGGAGTTTGCGGAAGAAATACACTCCGTCAGGACGTATAAGTATTTTATTCAATACCCGGAAGCGCATTTTCTTTCAAACGGCGCTTATACGGTAATGCTGACGCAATACGGCACAGGCTATTCAATGTACAGGGAAAAACTTATAAACAGGTGGTACAGCGATTTTTTAAAGCGCGCTCCGGGAATACACATATACCTGAAGGATAACGATACCGGCGCAGTATGGTCGGCGGCGTATTTGCCCACATGCGTGCGCGCGGACAACGAACGCGCGGTGTTTGAACAGCATAAAGCTACTTTTATCCGTGAAGTGGGCAATATCGAAACAAAACTCGACATATGCGTATCGCCGGAATGCGATATGGAAATAAGGAACATAGAGATAAACAATAAGGGAACCAGGCCGGCCGATTTATCTGTTTTATGCGCTTACACGCCCGCTCTCTGCACTGAAAGGGAGTTTGAAGCGCACCCGGCGTTTTCCGAGCTTTTTATAGAAACTGAGGCGGATATTCCGGGAAACACGATATATACGCGGAGAAGAGGCAGAAACCTGTATAACGCCATGAAAGTCTGCACTCCCGGCAGTGTTGAGCTCTTGACAGACAGGGCGGGTATATTCGGCAGCAGGAGCGTCTTCGGCATACCGTCCTGCATGTGCCGGTCTTACAATGAAAAAGACGTTTCGAGGGCGATGGGCATCAAATCGGAGGTAAAGATCGCTGGCAAAACCGGCCTGAGCTTATCGTTTGTCGTAGCTGCGGCGGAAACCAAGCAGCAATTGCTCCATTGCCTCGAGGGAGTGACAGGCGAGGATGATGTGAAAAGGGTATTTCATCTTGCGTGGACCCACGCCCAGGTCATGATGAGATATTTAAACCTGAAGGATAATCAGGCGGACCTGTTCCAGAGGATAGCATCGCGGACAGTAATAAGCGTGCCCTTCGAATATCCGGCCGGCGGATCGGGAGGCCTGGGGACATTGTGGAAGATGGGGATATCGGGCGACCTGCCTATAATATGCGTATTCGCGCATGACGCGGAGCATTTGGATATGATTAAAACCGTCGCGAAAGCGCAGGAGTTCATGAGCCATAAAGGCGTAAAAGCGGATGTAGTCATAATACATGACGGCGGGGCAGATTACATCGATCCTTTGCGTGAAAAGGTAAAAGAGCTTGAGCAGGCTGCGTCGGGGTGGCCTTATAACAGGATCTACGCGCTTGCGCGTATCGGTTTGGAAAGCGGGGATATATCAGCCATAGTAAACGCTTCATGCCTCGTGCTCGACGACTTAAGCCCGATAAGCGAGCAGCTAAAAGTACCGCTGAAGGTAAACGCTTATGAAATATTCGAACAGGAGAGGCGCCGCGATCGGCCGAGGCTGCCGAGGCGCCTGAAAGCTTTTGACAACGGCACGGGAGGATTTATAGGCAACGGTACAGAGTATTGTATCGATGTGTCGGACGGCTCGTCTTACATTTGGAGCAACATACTGGCGAACAGATCTTTTGGCAGCCTCATAACCGCTAACGGGGGAGGCTATACATGGGTCGAAAACGCGCGGATGAAAAGGCTTACTCCGTTCAGGAACGATACGATGACGGATATAGCGGGCGAAGGCGTGCTTATACGCAACGACAGGACGGGGGCAGTCTTCAGCGTTATGCCCGACCAGTATGCTTCGGGAAGATACAGGATAACCCATGGTTTCGGATATACTTCAAGCGAAAGGTTCGGCAGTATCAATACAAGGGCAACGTATTTTATCGACACCGAACTGCCGGTAAAAATAAATATACTGGAAATCGAAAACAATACGAATAAAAGAGACACGTTTTCCGTTTACTATTTTGCCGAACAGGGAATAGAGGGAAAATGCAGGAGGACGAATTCGGAATTTAAAGAAGACAGGCTGGAGGCATATTCCTTATTTTCAAACCCGGGCAAACACATGTTCATATCTATATCCGGACGGCCGCTGTACTTTACCGCTTCGGCATTCGAGTTTTTCGGGTCCCCCGGAAACAATATAACTCCCGAAGGAGTTAAAATAAAACAGCTCTCAAACACTGAGGGAAATACGACCGTTCTTGCGCTGCAAACGCGCATTTCGCTTGTTCCGGGCGAAAAGAAAAGTATATTTACAATGCTGGGGTACGGGGACGAGCAGAAAATTAGCGAGATGACAGCAAGGATTGACAAAATCGAGACGGCGGAAGGACGGCTGTCGGAAGCAAAAAAGTATTGGAGAAACAAAACCGACAGGATCAAAGTAACCACATCCAGCAAATCGTTTGATACCCTGATAAACGGCTGGCTTATGTACCAGACCTACGCGTCAAGGTTGTTCGGGAGAACGGGGTATTATCAATCCGGAGGCGCTTATGGTTTCAGGGACCAACTGCAGGACTCGCTTTCGCTCATATATATCGACCCGTTGCTGACGAGAGAAATAATAGTACATTTTGCTTCCCGCCAGTTTATCGAAGGGGATGTGCTGCACTGGTGGCATGAGCCCTCTCAGGGCGTGCGCACGAGGATAAGCGACGACAAGCTTTTTCTCCCTTACGCCGCGTGCGAATACGAGAGGATTACGGGTGACTTTACGCTGTTCGAAGAGACAGCGCCTTACCTGAAGGGTAAGGCTATACCTCAGGGTGAGCGTGATATATACGAAGAATTTATTACGGACGATAAAAGCGAGGATATATTTTCCCACTGCATAAGAGCTATAGATTCCGCCCTTCAGTTCGGCGAACACGGCCTGCCGCTGATGGGCACCGGAGACTGGAACGACGGAATGGACAGGATAGGGGAAGAAGGAAAAGGCGAAAGCGTATGGCTCGCTTTCTTCCTTTCGGAAGTGCTGCGCCTGTTTTCCGGCGTTTGCCGCAAAAAAGGCGAGGAAACTATAGCGCAGAGGTATGACGAACAAAGAAAAATGCTGCGCGCAAATATAGAGAACAGCGCGTGGGACGGGGAATGGTATATGCGCGCGTTTTTCGACGACGGTACGCCGGTGGGCAGCAGGGAATCTTTTGAATGCAGGATAGACCTTGTATCACAGGCATGGGCGGTGTTATCCGGAGCGGCAAAAGCTAAGAAAGCGTTTGAATCAGCCGAAGCGCAGCTGGTGATGAGAGAAGAGGGAGTTATACGGCTGCTGACGCCTCCTTTTGATAAATGGGAAAAGGACCCCGGATATATAAAGGAATATCTGCCGGGCATTAGGGAAAACGGAGGACAATACAGCCATGCCGCCGTATGGTTTGTGATAGCGGCCGCAAAGCTTATGAAAAAGGATACGGCGTTTGAGCTTTTCCAGATGCTTAACCCGATAAATCATACAAGGACGGCGGCGGACGCGGTAAAATACAAGGGCGAGCCGTATGTTATGGCCGCTGACGTATATTATGCGGAAGGCCAAAAAGGCAGGGCGGGGTGGACGTGGTATACCGGCACATCGGGGTGGATGTATCAGGCTGCGGTAATACATTTGCTTGGTATAAATATCGAGCGGAACGAGCTTAGGATAACTCCCTGCCTGCCGGACAACTTCGGACATTACAGCGTCGAATACAGAAAAGACGGGGCGCTGTATATAATAAACGTCGACCTGGTCCCGGGCTATAGCGGAGACGCAGACCTCTGTTTGGACGGGAAAATATCCGGAAAACGGGTAAAGCTCGATAAAACGTCGGGCATACATGAAATCAGCGCTTGTTGGGATACATAAGCAAATGATATACTTAAAATATGAATAAAGTTTTTCTTTCCGTGTCAGTGCAGGAGCTCAATGCCCTTGGCATTAAGCAGCCGGACTATATAGTCGTAACATCAGACGCATACGTTGACCATCCTTCATTCGCGGCGGCGATAATAGGCAGGTATATAGAAAGCCTCGGCTATACTGTCGGTATAATCGCGCAGCCGGACTGGAAGGGCGAAGAGGACTTCAAAAAGCTCGGCGCTCCGAAATACGCTTTTCTTTTAAGCGGAGGAAACATGGACGGGATAGTAAATATGTATACCGCCGCAAAAAGGCTGCGCAGTTCGGACGCATATTCTCCGGGCGGAAAAACGGGACTCCGGCCCCCAAGGCCCACGATAGCGTATACGGCAAGGCTGAAACAGGCGTACAAAGATGTGCCGATAATAATAGGCGGTATAGAGGCGTCGCAGAGGCGTTTTGCGCACTATGATTATTACGAAGACGCCGTTAGGAGGTCTTACCTCATCGACAGCAAAGCCGACCTCCTAGTATACGGGATGGGCGAGAAGCCCCTTCGGGAAATAACGCAGCGGCTTAAAGATAATATAAGCATAAACGAAACAACAATAAGGGGAACGTGCGCCGTACGTTCCTCTTTAGAGGGTTTAAACGATTATTTGATCCTGCCGTCGTATGAAAGCGTCTCCGGCAGTAAAAAAGAATTTGCCGAAGCGTGCAGGATGATACAGATGAATATGACGGCTGAAGGCAAAACGCTTGCACAGGCGCACGGCCGAAGATATGTCGTTCAGTTTCCTCCCTCCGAGCCGCTGTCTACAACCGAAATGGACGCGATATATGAACTCCCTTTTACGCGCAGACAGCATCCGTCTTATAAAGAGCCCGTACCCGCCCTTTCCGAAGTACAGTTCGGTATAACCGTAATGCGCGGCTGCCCCGGAATGTGCGCGTTCTGCTCGATATCCTCGCACCAGGGAAAGAAGATACAGAAACGTTCAAAAAGCTCGATAATTCGCGAAGCCCAAAAGTTTTCGGAAATGCCGGAATTCAAGGGCGTCATATCGGACGTAGGCGGGCCTACGGCAAATTTTTATGACGCTGTGTGTACGGCGAAGGATTCCGGCAAGTGCCATAAGACGTGCCTGTCTCCGCATATCTGCAGAAACTTAAAGGTAAGCCATAAGGGTATAACGGAGATACTCGAAGGGCTTGAACGAATAAAAAACATAAGGCGTATCTTCATACGCTCGGGGCTTCGCTACGATTATATAATGGCGGATAAGGACGGGAGGTTTTTCGACCGGCTGCTGAAAAAGCATGTGAGCGGTCAGCTTAAAGTCGCTCCTGAGCATGTATGCGCGGGCATACTTGAACTGATGAACAAGCCAAGCTACAAAGTCTACGAGGATTTTTCGCGCAGGTTTTTTTCGGCGACCAAAAGAGCGGGGAAAGAGCAATACCTTTTGCCTTATTATATAAGCTCGCATCCGGGCAGCAGGCTCGAAGACGCCATAGAGCTCGCGCTCAAATTGAAACAGCAGCATTTTATTCCCGAACAGGTGCAGGATTTCTACCCGACGCCGGGAACGATATCTACCTGCATGTTCCACACAGGGCTCGACCCTATGACCGGAAAATCCGTTTATGTAGCGAAGTCGCAAAAAGAAAAAGCGATGCAGAGGGCATTGCTTCAATTCAATAATAAAAAGAACTGGCCGCTGATAAGGGAAGCGCTCAAAACGGCAGGCCGCGAAGATCTGATAGGGCGGGGGAAAGGCAGCCTCGTTCCGGAAGATATAAAGGAAGTTACGACCAAGTTTCGCAAAAAGAAGAGATAGAGCCTGTATACATTAAATCAAACTAACCATAATTAGAAACATATAAAGTAAAAAACAAAAAATACTATACGTATCGCTGCATGAACTTTCATTTTATTATTTAAGATATTGTGGTATAATCATTTGCATAACTTGCAAGGAGAGTATTTTTATGAAGAGAATACTGATCGTCGATGACGAACCCAGTTTGATAAAGGGGTTAAGGTTCAATCTGGAGCAGCAGGACGGATATTCTGTTGACGAAGCGCTGGACGGGGAGCAGGCGCTCGCTGTGTTCGAACCTGATAAATACGATCTGGTGCTGTTGGACCTGATGCTGCCCAAGATAGACGGCATGGAGGTATGCCAGAGGATAAGAAGTATTTCCGATGTGCCTATAATTATGCTGACGGCAAAAGACGACGACATGGATAAGATAATGGGGCTGGAATACGGAGCCGATGACTATATGACAAAGCCTTTTAACATGCTTGAGCTTAAAGCCAGGATAAAGACTATTTTCAGGCGCATGGAAGGCAGCGAAAAAACCAGGGAGCCTCAGGTATTAAACGCAAAGAATATGATAGTTAATTTGGAAAACAGGAGCGTTACGATAGACGATAAAGACATAGGGCTTACCGCGAAGGAATTCGACCTTCTGCAGCTGTTTATAACAAACAGAGGAAAAGTTTACGATCGGGAAAAGCTTTTGGAGCTTATTTGGAAATATGAGTACCTGGGAGACCTCCGGACTGTCGACGTCCATATACGCCGTCTCCGGGAAAAAATAGAGAGTAACCCGGCAAAGCCCGAATTCATTATGACAAAGTGGGGAGTGGGGTACTATTTCTCGGACAAATAGCATACTATATTCGATACGCTGGCGTTTCGTATTTATTTATCTGTTCGTAGCCGCCGCGGCGTTTGCGGCAGTTACATTTGCGGTCGCATATCTTGCCGAGGATTATCTCGTTAAAATCAGAGTCGGGGAGCAGCTTAAAAATACAAACAGTATCGCCGTCAGCATGGCCCCGTATCTTTATAACTCCAACGCGAAGAGGATGTATGAGCTTGCGGAGGAGAGTTCACAAAAATACGGCGGGCGTTTTTTGGTTCTCGATAAATCCGGTATAGTGCAGATAGACAGCTTTTCAATTTTTAACGGGCAAAAGCTTGAACACAAGGAAGTTTCAGACGTTTTGCTCGGCCCCGGCGACACCTCGTACGGATTCCACAAGATGAGCACGGAAAACGACGAGTTTTACGCGGTATATTACACCGCCGCTGTAGTATACAACTCGGAAACGATAGGTGCTGTATTGTTTTCAGATGAAATACAGGATGTTGTCGTAACGACCCATAGTTTTATCAGCATATTGATAATGATATGCGCTTCGGCATGCTTCATACTGCTGCTTATAAGCCTTATTTTTTCAGGCTATGTAACGAGGCCGATAAACGAGCTCAAGAATGTCGCATTGTCCATATCACAGGGGAACCTTCGCCAGAGGATAAAAGTATCGGGCAGGAACGAGATAGCGAATCTCGCGGATACGTTCAATACTATGAGCGAGAAGCTGGAAAACATGGACCGCCACAGGAACGAGTTCGTATCGAACGCGTCTCATGAACTAAAGACACCATTGAGTTCCATGAAGATACTGACGGAATCGCTGCTCTATCAGGACGGTATCGAAGAAAGGATATACAAGGACTTTTTAGGCGATATAAATAAAGAGATCGACAGGATGAACGATACGATAACCGGATTGCTGACCCTTGCAAAGGCGGACAGGGAGGCAGAAGCGCTTATAATGAACAAAATACTTTTAAGCGAGCTTGTGCATAAAGCGGTTTCGTCGATGAAACCAATCGCGAAAGAAAAAGGCGTGAACCTTAGCTTTACGGTAGGGAGCGACCTCGAGATACAATGCGACGCACTGAAGGTAATGCAGGCTGTAATGAACCTCATCGACAATGCGATAAAATACACCGACTGGAACGGGCATGTATGGGTATCGCTGAACAGATCAGGTTCCTTCGCGGCGGTTTCAGTAAAAGACGATGGCTGCGGGATATCCGAGGAAGAGATGCCGTACATTTTTGACCGCTTTTACAGAGTCGATAAGGCGAGATCGAGGGATACGGGAGGAAGCGGCCTTGGGCTAAACATATCGCAGAAAATAGCGCTGCTTCACGGAGGAAGGATCGACGTAGAGAGCGTTGAAGGAA
>CAZDZY010000085.1:0-12757 GCA_964510055.1 uncultured Christensenellaceae bacterium | reverse complement strand
GCGCCCGCACGGAGCGTACTATCGCGAACGGCCACGAGATTCCAAAACATATGAGCATAAGCGCTTCGAATACGCTGAAATCCGTCATACGGCTCCCTTCTCATATCTGTTCCTGACATAAAAGAACACGATTATATCCGCCGCGACAAGAGCAAAGTCAAGTATATAAACAAATATGACCCAATCAAAGGAATATAAAAGCTTATGCATTATGCCGAAAGCGTATCCTGAAAGCACTATCCCGGAAAACAGGAGGCTTTTGCCCTTCGTGCTCTTTCGCCTGATCATCCGCGATATCGAAATCGGCCACGCAAACGCTATGAATACGAAGAAGAACAGCTCAAAGATGCTTATGCCCATGCTTAGCTTTCCTGCGCTTTTGCGTAACTGTCCTTTAAGCCTACTATTTGATTAAAAACGGGCTTGCCTTTACGGCTGTCTTCGTCTGCGCGGAAGTAGCCGCTGCGCAGGAACTGGAACTTTTCGTCCGGATCAGCGCCTTTCAGGGATGCTTCAGCCAGCGCGCCGGTAAGCACGATCTTCGAATCAGGGTTAAGGCGGTCCATGAAATCGCCTTCGGGATCAGCCGTCAGCAAATAATCGTATAACCTGACTTCGCAGGGAACAGCGGTTTTGGCGTCTACCCAGTGGACGGTGCCCTTTATCTTTCTTCCCGCCGTAGGCCCGCCGGTCTTAGAGCCGGGGTCACAGCTGCACCTAAGTTCGATTATATTGCCGTCTTTATCTTTTATTACGTTCTCGCACTTTATGATGTACGCGTCTTTTAAGCGCACTTCTTTTCCCGGCGAAAGCCTGTGGAACTTGCCCGGAGGATCCTCCATAAAATCCGAGCGCTCGATATATATCTCGCGCGAAAACGAAACGTCCCGCGATCCCGCGGCCTCGTTTTTCGGTATATTCTCTGATTTTACGGTTTCTCCGCCTTCGTAATTCTCAATGACGATTTTAAGCGGGTCGAGTACGGCCATGCGCCTTGGAGCGGTTTCTCCGAGGTGTTCTCTTACGCAATGCTCCAGCAGCTGCACGTCTACCTCGCTGTTCGCTTTGGCCACGCCTAGCCTTCCGCAGAAATCGCGTATAGCCTCGGGAGTGTAACCGCGGCGCCGCATACCGGAAAGCGTAGGCATGCGGGGGTCGTCCCAGCCGGAGACCACGCCTTCGTCCACGAACTTTTTAAGATACCGCTTGCTCATTACCGTACGCGGCAGATTGAGCCGCGAGAATTCATACTGGTGGGGGGCGGGAACGCAGTCACAATTTTCTATGACCCAGTCATAGAGCGGGCGGTGGTCCTCAAACTCCAGCGAGCAAAGGCTGTGCGTTACTTTTTCATAAGCGTCTTCGAGCGGATGAGCGTAATCGTACATAGGGTATATGCACCACTTATTGCCCTGGCGGTGGTGCGCCGAGTGCAGTATGCGGTATATTACGGGGTCGCGCATATTTACATTCGGGCTCGACATGTTTATTTTCGCGCGAAGTACTTTCTCGCCGTCTTTATATTTGCCGTCCCTCATTTCGAGAAACAACTTTTTGTTTTCTTCAACGCTTCTGTTTCTATATGGACTTGCCTTTCCGGGCTCGGTAAGCGTTCCGCGGTAGTCGCGTATCTCGTCGGCGGAAAGGTCGCACACAAAGGCAAGGCCTTTGTCTATAAGCTTCAGCGCGCACCCGAACATATACTCGAAATAGTCGGACGCGTAGTATATGCCTGCGGGGGTAAACCCCAGCCACGCGATATCCCTTTCGATGCTGTCTACGTATTCCTCGTCCTCTTTTACCGGATTGGTATCGTCATACCTGAGGTTGCACTTACCGCCGTATTTGCCCGCCGTAGTGAAATTTATGCATATCGCTTTGGCGTGCCCTATATGCAGATAGCCGTTCGGCTCGGGAGGAAAACGAGTTACCACTTCGCTGACCCTTCCGCTTTCAAGGTCGGCCTCTATTGCTTCCTCTATAAAATTTCTTGATCTCTCTTCTTCCATAAAATATCTCTTAAGTCAGTCCTTCTTCTCTTTATACCTTTTTGCCGCCGCTACGAGCTCCCGGAACAGCGGATGGGAACGTATCGGGCGCGATTTGAACTCGGGGTGGAATTGTACACCCACAAACCACGGATGGTCTTCAAGCTCCGTTATCTCGACAAGGCCGAGCTCGGGGTTTACCCCGGCAGCCCTCATGCCGTTTTTCGTTATCTCTTCAAGGTATACGTTATTGAATTCATATCTGTGGCGGTGGCGTTCGGATATCTCTTCGCAGCCGTATGCCGCGTGCGCCCTCGTGCCTTCTTTGAGTACGCACCTGTAGCTGCCGAGCCTCATCGTGCCGCCCATGTTCGTAACGTTTTTCTGCTCGGGCATAAGGTCGATAAACGGATATGGCGTGTCGGAACAGTGCTCGGTCGAACTCGCCTCGCGATGACCCAAAACGTTGCGCGCGAATTCTATTATCGAGAGCTGCATTCCGAGGCATATGCCGAAATAAGGCACTTTATTTTCGCGGCAGTATTGCGCGGCCTTTATCTTGCCCTCTATGCCCCTCTCACCGAAACCTCCCGGTACTATTACGCCGTGCGCGTCTTTCAATATAGAAGAAACGTCATTTGTCTCTTCAAGGTCTACGGCGTTTATCCACATTATCTCCACGAGCACATCGTTCGCTATCCCTGCGTGGGTAAGAGACTCAACTATGCTCAGATAAGCATCATGCAGCTCAACGTATTTGCCGACTATGGCTATCTTTACCTTGTTTTTGAGGTTCTTCTGAATATTAACGATCTTTTCCCACTCGGCAAGGCCGGCAGGCTCGCAATTAAGCCCCAATCTTTCGCAGACAAGCGTGTCCAGCCTTTCTTCGCGAAGCAGCAGGGGCACTTCATATAACGACTCGGCGTCGAGGTTCTGTACCACGCTGCCCGGGCTTACGTTACAGAATAGGGCTATCTTGCGCTTGATATCGAGGGTCAGTTCCTTCTCCGTCCTGCACACTATTATGTCAGGCTCTATACCTATAGTACGCAGTTCTTTTACGCTGTGCTGCGTGGGTTTCGTCTTTATCTCGCCTACTTTATGGAGATACGGCATCAGCGTCACATGTATGTACATACAGTTCTCTTCGCCGACTTCCCATTTTATCTGTCTTATCGTCTCGAGGAACGGCTGGGATTCTATATCGCCCACCGTGCCGCCTATCTCGGTTATTACGACGTCGGGCTTATTTTTACTAGCTACGCTGAATATCCTTTCCTTTATCTCGTCTACGATATGAGGGATCACCTGCACCGTGCCGCCGAGGTAATCTCCCCTTCTTTCTTTGGTAATGACTTTCCAGTATACCTTTCCGGTGGTCACGTTGGAGTCCGCGAACGAGTTTTCATCAGTAAAACGCTCGTAGTGGCCTATATCGAGATCGGTCTCGGCCCCGTCGTCCGTCACGAAAACTTCGCCGTGCTGGAACGGGCTCATAGTGCCCGGGTCGATGTTGATGTATGGGTCGCATTTCTGAAGCGAGACTTTCAGCCCCCGGCTTTTCAGGAGCAGCCCGAGCGATGCCGCCGTAATGCCTTTCCCGAGTGACGATACGACCCCCCCGGTAACAAAGATAAATTTGGTAGCCATTAAAACCTCCCTAAAATCACAGATATTCCATAACAACTATACGGGTGCGCTTCTTGAGCGAACCCTTTTCTATTTCGAATACGTTTTTGCCGAGGTGGGATATATCGTATTCCCCGCCCGCGGCTTCAAGAAAGAAGTCGACCGGCTGTAAATCGACAGTGCATGCCGTCGTCCTGTAATGCATCGGAATTATGATGTTGGGCGAAATACGTTCGCAAACTTTCAGCGCCTCTTTTGCGTCTATCGTATAAATGCCGCCAACCGGTATCATCAGTATATCGGCGCCTTCGAGCTTTTTGTAGACTTCTTCGGACGGGATACAGCCTGTATCGCCCATATGGCAGACCGTCATCCCCTTGCTCCTTAATAGAAAAATGAGGTTTGCGCCTCTTTGTTTCCCCTCCGATCTATCGTGCCATGTGCTTATCCCTTCTATCGAAAGGCCTTCAAATTCATGCATCCCGGAGGTTTTTACTACGGTATATTTTCCTTTGACGCCGCTTAAATCGTTGTGGTCGTGATGGTTATGGCTGATAACTACGTAATCTGCTCTTGATTCGAGCCGTGAATAACCGGTCGAATAGTCGTACGGGTCGAAAAGAACTACTTTTCCGCTGTCTTTAAGCGTTACTTTAAAACAGGAATGCCCCAGCCATTCTATTACCATTCTTTCACCTCGATCCTTTTATCTAATTTATCCACTCACCCAAACTTTTAAACGAGAGGTTCAGCTTACCCGAGCTTACCACTTCGCCCGCATAGAGCTCATATTCGAGGTTGATATTTCCGCGGTCTTCGCTCATTTCGCTTTTTACTTCGCGCGCAAGTATGTTTATGTACATTACCCCTTCCGGCGTGGTAAGGCTGCTCTGGTACACGCTGTTTTTCGTGAACACAAGCTGGGTCTCCGTTTTGCCGCTCCGGAACATCGTTACGCTGTTGTCTTCAACGAATATCTTTGTAGTCAACCCCTCGCCGCCTGTCATGCCGCTTTCGTCATATTCTATTAAATACCCGCCGTTTTCTTTAGTGAGTTTGCCCTCGGTGATAAACTCGACGTAGCTGCCCGGGTCCTCTATCTGCGAGCCTTTGATAGTAAGCAGGACTTTCTGCATCATAACCCCCAAAACATTCTAACGTATTATAGCACAAACGCTTAAACTTATAAAACATATATAACGCGTTTATCAACTGTTCATGCCTCAAAAAAAGGGGCTAATGGCCCCTATATGCTTTCAAGCTCTTTATGTGTGCGTTCCGACGCTATGCTGCCGGTGTTGACTGTGGATTTAGGTTCTATCAGCAGCACGTGTACCTCCTCTTCAGCCACCGGCATATGCTCGGTGCCGCGCGGTATAATCAGGAATTCGCCCGGCTCAAGTATGTTGTCGGAGCTGCGATAGCGTATCGTCAGAGTTCCTTTTACGACAAAGAACATTTCGTCTTCGTTTTCGTGAGCGTGCCAGAGGAATTCGCCCTTGAGCTTTACGGCCTTGATGTAAGAACCGTTAAGCTCGCCTACTATCTTAGGGTTCCAGTACTCGCTGAAAAGAGAAAGCTTTTCTTCAACGTTCACGACGCCCATGGCTTAACCCCCAAAACGTTCTAACGTATTATAGCACAAACAAATATATATTATAAATATAAAAAATGAAGTAAATCGAAAAAAAGTATTTGTTTTCGCAGCCGTTTTAATTCTGATCACCGGCAGACAGCTTTATGGATGTGTAATCACAGTTAATGAATATTTTTTTGATATATGGCAATAATTTATACTGCATATGCATATGTAATAACTCGGAAAGCAAGGATATACAAATGGCAAAACTAAAGCGGGCGGCAGCAGGGGCGGCGATTGCCCTGGCGGCCGTGATAATGCTGCTTTTACTGAACGCATGTGCAGGCAGGCCTTTCAGGCTGCATATACTGGGGAACTCGAACAGCGCGGAAGACCAGCAGGTAAAGCTTATAGTGCGCGACGCGGTGCTGGAAGCGGCTAAAGATATAACGAATTGCAAAAACGAGACCGAAGCGGAAGAATATATAAAAAACAATCTTGGGATAATACTAGAGACGGCAAACGAGACGCTTGCTAAGAACGGTTTTGACTATACCGCAGCGGCGCAAACAGGAAATTATCACTTTCCTGAAAAGAGCTATAAAAACGTTACGTATCCGGAAGGAGACTATGAAGCGCTTCGGATAATACTCGGAGATGGAAAAGGCGACAACTGGTGGTGCGTCATGTTTCCGCCGCTGTGCATATCCGAGATAACCGATACCGAAGACGCGGAGTATACATCGCTTTTTGGGGAACTGTGGGAGACGATATTCGGAAGCTGAAATTTGTCCGTCAATACGGGGTTCCCGGGCACTAAATTACAGACTTGTATTCAGGGCTGACAATTTAGTGCCCGGGCAAAAAACGGGGTCCCCAAAAAGCCGTGAGACTTTTTGGGGCAAAAATAAGCTTTAAGGAGTATTCTTCATGAAAGGGATGCTTAAAAGATCGCTGGCAATACTGCTCGTATTGCTTACGGTCTTTTTGTTTGGGTTTGATGCGGTGCCGGCGGCCGCCTACAAATTCGGTATGTCGGGCGATACTGTAAGGGAGATACAGCGCCGGCTTCGCGACTGGGGATATTATTTCGGCGCAGTCGACGGGTATTACGGAAAACAGACGGAAAACGCGGTCATCTGGTTCCAGCAGAAGCACCGTATAAGGATAGACGGCATAGTAGGCGCCCAGACGGCCGAAAAGCTCGGAGTTTCCATATCGGCAGGGGGCGGCGGCGGATCGGGAGATGGGAACAGCAACGACGTGTACCTGCTCGCGAAGGTGGTGTACGGGGAGGCGAGGGGCGAGCCTTATACCGGGAAAGTGGCCGTAGCCGCGGTAGTGCTCAACCGCGTGGATTCATCGAAGTTCCCCGACAGCCTCGCGGGGGTGGTATACCAGCCGGGAGCGTTTTCGGTGGTGGACGACGGGCAGATAAACCTTGCGCCCGACCAGGACGCGCTGCGCGCCGCTCGCGACGCCATAAACGGATGGGACCCCTCGGGAGGGGCGCTATTCTATTATAACCCGGCCAAGATAAGCGCAAACTCGTGGATGTGGACAAGGTCGGTGCTCGTTTCGATAGGCGATCATAACTTTTGCAGATAGGAGGCTTTAATGAAACGCATTTTAATGAAACGGATATACAGAAGAGCCGCGGCCATTACCGCAGGGGCGGTCATCTTAGGGCTATCGGTATATGCGATAGCGCTCGATAACGAGAGGGCGCTGCTCCGGAACCAGGTAAACGGGTTTTATCAGTTGTCGTTCGAAGGGCTCGTTACAGATATGGAAAGCCTTAAAACAAAGCTTAATAAGCTCGAAGCCGCGAACGGCACGAACCAGTATTCCATTCTTTTAACGGATATATGGCGGCAGACAGGCGATACGGAGACATCAATAGCGGCGCTTCCCGTATCGTATCAAAGCACATCCGCTCTGACGCAGTTTATGAACAGGACGGGAGATTATTGCAGGTATCTTTCCGGAAAGCTCGCGAACGGGCAGCAGCTCTCAAAGGATGACCTTGCGCAGGCGCAGCAGCTTGCCAGGACATGCGGGGAGATCTCCGCTAAAATCAACGAGCTGTGGCAGCAGGGCTATGCCCCGGATGCCGGATTTTCAGATACCGGTTTTATATCGGATGATACCACCGGCAGCGGGCTTGATTTTCAGAACCAGGAATTCCCGAGGCTTATATACGACGGGCCGTTCTCTGAGAGCACGGAAAACAAGCAGCCTCAGGGCTTAGGTAAAACTGCGGTAACGAAAGAAGAAGCGCAGATAAAAGCGGGGCAGTTTTTGGGGATCGACCCGAATGCGCTCACATACTCGGGCGATATGAACGGTACCATAGCGAGCTACGGATTCTCAGGGACGCAGGGCAATATACCGTTTACCATATATATATCGAAGCAGGGCGGGCAGGTGCTGTGGTATATGAGCCAGAGGGATACCGGCATATCCGCAGCCCCTACGGAAGGGCGTTACGAACAGCTTAAAACGATAGCCAAAAGTTATCTCCGCGGCAGGGGGTACGGTGAAACGGCGGCAAGCTACGCGCAGTTTTACGGAGGGATGGCGGTAATAAACCTGGCGCCCGTAGAAAACGGGGCCATACTTTACCCCGACCTTATCAAGGTATGGGTGGACATATCGTCAAACGACGTGGCGGGGATAGACGCGAACAACTACCTTATGTCTCATAAACAAAGGGACATCCCCGCGGCGAAGCTTACAAAGGAAGACGCGCAGGCAAAGCTGAACAGCGCGATAACTGTGGCAAGCTCGCGGCTTGCGCTTATACCGCTCGACACGAACGAGGAAAAGCTTTGCTGGGAGTTCACGGGCACTGTTAACGGAAACGAATTTCTCGTATACATAAACGCCGCGACGGGAGTGGAAGAAGATATACTTATGATACAGGACACGAACGAAGGGAAATTAGTGATGTAACAAAAGCAAGGGAAGGCGACGCTGTACCTGTTATATTCTTGTATTTATTAAAATAATAAATACAACAAAAACAACAACAAAGGCCGCTGTCAAACCTGCGGCCTTTATAATTTCATTATCTATTTTTATCATCAATTATCTTACATGGCCTGAAAGCTCCACCGGCGGCATCACAGAAGAAAGCGAATGGCCGACGACGACCGGAATCTCTACAGCAGCCTCGACCGAATCGAACGTATTGATATGCGCAGTTTCGGGTAAAGTAAAAGCGCAAGTGGGAATCAAAGACGCGGCAATGCATAAGAGCATCAATGCTTTTTTCATGGTTTACACCTCCTTTGCTGTTATTATAAGCAATGTATAAATTTTTTATGTGGAGATATAGTATAATTGACCAATGTAATAAACGCCAAAAAAGGCCGCTGAAAAAATATTCAGCGGCCTTTATCCGAAAAGTCAATTCTAAAAAATGAGATTATCCGCTTTCATGCCGAAGGCTTCGGCCACTTTATCGTATGTGAGCGCGCCTCCGTAGCAGTTGATTCCTTTTTTAAAGCCCGCGTCAGCCGCGGCGAGCGATTCCACGCCCTTGTTTGCTATGGCTAATCCGTAGGGGAGCGTAGCGTTAGTAAGCGCCATAGTGGACGTGCGCGGCACAGCGCCCGGCATATTGGCGACGCAGTAATGCACCACGCCGTCTACGACGAAAACAGGGTCGTTATGGTATGTCGGTTTTGTGGTCTCGAAACACCCGCCCTGGTCTACGGCTACGTCGACGATGACCGATCCGGGCATCATGCTTTTTAAATATTCTTTTTTAACTAGCTTAGGCGCGCTCGCGCCGTGTATGAGCACCGCGCCTACAACGAGGTCGGCGCCGCAGACTTCCTCTTTTATTACCTGAGGAGTGGAGCAGATCGTCTTTATCCTACTGTTGTACAAATCGTCGAGGTAGCGCAGGCGATCCGTATTTATATCGAGCACCGTAACATCGGCGCCGATGCCGACAGCCATTTTGCACGCGTTCTTGCCCACGATGCCCGCTCCAAGTATCACGATTTTGGCGTTTCTTACGCCGGGAACGCCGCTAAGCAGCACACCGCGCCCGCCGAACGGCTTTTCAAGGTATTTAGCGCCTTCCTGTATAGAGAGCCTGCCAGCTATCTCGCTCATAGGGCGCAGCAGCGGAAGTTCTCCGGATCTGTCCTCTATAGTCTCGTACGCCACGCCTGTACAGCCGCTTTTTACGACCGCCTCGGTAAGCGTTTTGTTCGCGGCGAGGTGAAGATATGTAAACAGAATCTGGCCGCTGCGGATAAGGTCGTACTCGGCTTCGAGGGGCTCTTTTACTTTTATTATCATGTCGCAGGTTTTCCATATGTCTTTGGCGCTTTTTACGACAGCGGCTCCCGCTGCCGAGTATTCCCCGTCGGAAAACCCGGAGCCAACTCCCGCAGACGATTCGATATATACTTCGTGGCCGCAGGATACGTATTCTTCTGCGTTGCCCGGCGTCATGCCGACCCGGAACTCAAAAGCTTTTATCTCTTTGACACAGCCAATTTTCATAATAAAACTATTTCCTTTCGGCCTCGGATGAGACGTAAATTACTCACGGATATCAATGTAACATTCAATAAAACGTTGGGTTGTTACAGTCATATTATATGCACTTTAAAAGTTTTAGTCTAACCCGGAAAAAAACGGATGAAACATATAACATTGTATCTACGCCGATGATTTTGAACATATGCAAGTATGCGCGGGTATGCGCCGGTATGCCCTGTCGTGCGCATTTGCCTGCTTAAAAACGCTGTAAAATTGGCTGTGCGATTGCCCTGATATACAAAATGTAATATTTATGATATTATTTGTAACGATAGAATAATATAAGAAGCAATCCGCAATTGATCAGGTAAACATATTAACTTTAATAAAGAGGCGCAATATGAAAAAAGCGGTTTTTGTATTAATGGCATTGTGCATGATAATATCCTGTTTCCCGGCCGCCGCAATGGCTAACGACGCCACTCTGGGCGGTACGGGTATCACGGTCTATCCGATTTACGATACCGACGTAGTGATGGAGGAGGAGATAATAGATATACTCGTTAAAGACGGAAAGACGTATGTCGACTGCCAGTTCTTTTTCTACAATCCATGTGAGAAGACGACGCTGCTCGTCGGGTTCCCGACACAGCAGCCGGGCGGGTATGAGTCGCAGGAAAGTTTAAACGCCGAAATATCACAGGATTACTATGATGAATTCAATATAGCGCAGCTTCACAGGTTCAAAACGTTCATTAATGGAAAACGGGTGCCGGTCGAAGTAAAAAAAGGCCTTAAACCCGAAGGCAACAACACTGAGGAGCTGTACTTTCCGCAGTGGTATACGTGGAATATGACGATAGAAAAGGATGAAAGGCTCAAAGTAGTCAACAGTTATTACATGGAAAACGGATTCGGCAGCGAAGATGACGAATGGACGGAGTATATACTGCGCAGCGGCGCGACATGGAGCGGCACTGTTGGCAAGATAACCGTAAGGATGAGATTTGACGGGTATAAACGGGAGAGTATATATTTCGTGGGGATGAAGCCTACTTATATAGACGATAAAGGCACGGCGATATGGAAAGCGGAAAACATAGAGCCGCAGGAGGATATAGAAGCTACTTTTAACGATTACCCTTATTACGATATCGGTGATCCGTTTGAATACGAGACGCCTGAGTTCGCGTCTTATGAAAAAATGGGCAGGAGGCTCATGCGCAATTTTGATATAAAGCAATATAACGGCGCTACCTGGTGGAGCCATAAATTGATCAGAAAATTCGGCAACAAGCAATCGGACGGGTTCTATTATGTTGTGGGCGTGAGTTATTACAAATGCAAAAGATATGATAAAGCGCTGGAGATGCTGGATAAAGCGGCTCAATACAAAAACGATGAATACTTTATTGCTTCCACGTATTGTAAAGCGCATATATACCGTAAGACGAACGATATCATAAATTACAGGGAATGTCTTGAAAAACTTGCGTCGTACGGTAACAACGGAGACGAGCCCAACGATCATGTTTACTGGGTGCAGCTTTGGGCGCAGAGCAGGCTTGACGATCTGGGGGAAGCGTGCTAACTGAATAAACCCGCAGAATTGATTCTTATTCATAAGCCTGCGGAGGAATGAGAAATGAAAACGAAAAGGATCATAACGCTGATAATTATAACTTTGGTAATCGTAATATGTGCAAGCTGCAATCCGTTTTTGCCCGTATACGAAAAGACGGAAACGGAAGAAGACGGGATATGCGTAGTAATTGATGGGGTGAAATATAAAAAGAAACCTGTGATAAAATGGGATGTGATTTCAGGCGGGAGAACTATTGGATATGCGGGTGACCAAACCTTTCGAGTTTCCGAAGGTCTTGACGACCCGGATAGAAATTTTGTATTTCTGGATAGCTATATTGGAGATTATCCTCCGCGAAAATTATATAGAGCAGACAAAACATTCCCCGAGCCTTCGGCTGAAATAGTAGACAAAATCATATGGTTCGATTATCTTGATGGGGATCAAAGCAAGGAGTATTTATATACCACAGAGGATAAAGATACAATAGAGGAACTATTTAAAGTATTGGATACCGAAATAATCACAACAGAATTTAATTCGATTATGGAAGGTAAAAGGGCAATAAATATAGGCATAGTCTGCTACTCTTCAAAACTGCCGGGAGCGAATTATTCCTTATATGTAGGTATCAGCAATGGAAAGATAATATGCGGTAACCTTTATGATAATGAATATATAGAATTGCCGCTCGAATTAATGGAGAGGATTGCGGGTAAACAAATAGATATCAGCGGATTTACAGAATGACAGTTATTTAGGGCTTGGGTTATAAAAAACTGAATATAGATAATAATTGCTTAACTCGGATTGGAGGCATAGAAAACAAATGAGAAAAATTATATTTATGGTGTTAGTTTTAGTTTTAGTTCTCTTTACTACAGCATGTTTTAATGGTATTCAGGATATCAAAGAGACTGTATCAGCATCTGCAGGGGAAGATACAAGCGGAGGCGCTCTTGCCTATATGGATCCAAAGATCGATATGTTCTTATTGGTCGACTCTGCCGACTGGGTATATACAAAGGAGTTGTATGAAGGAGAGGTATATTTTTATCCTAAAGATGAAAATCCTATGGCCAGCTACAACGGATTTGCTATTTCATCGCAAAAAAAAGGTAACGGTACTGTAGAACAATACTGGGAGATGGTTAAAAACAATCTTAAATCAAGTATCCCGGGATTTAAATGGAATAAAGAAGACGATATAAACGTCGGGAAATATATTGGATGTCGCTATCATTTCTTGGGAGATGAGTTTACAGGTGATTATATCTTCTGGGAGACGGATAGCAGCTTGTATATTTGTTCGTTTACATCATATCCGGATGACTATGATGCAAATTACGAGCTATTAGTAAATTCACTGGGGTCATTTAAAACACTGGAAGAGGTCCAATAGTAAACTGATAGGTAAGAAGGTGAACAATGATAACTAAAAAAGAAGAGCGTTTTGCTCTCCTTTTACCA
>CAZDZY010000084.1:0-13358 GCA_964510055.1 uncultured Christensenellaceae bacterium | reverse complement strand
GTTGTCTGAAGTTTTATAGAAGGGGCTGTGCTGTGTATAAACGACAAATCCGAACGCCTCTCCTATAAAGAGAGGGTTCGGATTTGATTGCTGTGGTGGAGACGAGGGGGGTCGAACCCCTTACCTCTTGAATGCCATTCAAGCGCTCTACCAGTTGAGCTACGCCCCCATGATATTAAAACTGACAAGTGGTATTCTAGCAGATTTCATGTTCATTGTAAAGCGCATAGATTTTCTTTTCACAATAGTTTTTATTGATTGAACTTTATTTGTTTGAAATTATTTTGTGTATGGTATAACATTATATTTTGTTAAAGATCGCTTCGACAACAGGGATAAGGAACAATGGAAGGTTTGCTTGAAAAATGCCTCATAATATGCCCGCTCGTATTTGCGGCAGGGTTTGTAGACTCGATAGCGGGCGGCGGCGGTCTCATATCGCTGCCGGCGTACCTGCTCGCGGGGCTGCCTGCCCATAACGCCCTGGGAACCAATAAAATGGCTATGAGCTTCGGCACTTTTTTGGCCGCCGGAAAATATATAAAAGCTAAAGCGGTAGATCTGCGGGTCGGGCTGATCTCCGCCGCGGGCGCGTTTATAGGCTCTTCGATAGGCAGCAGCCTCACGCTGCTGATACCCGAAGATGTTTTTAAGGTAGTCATACTGGCTGTTTTGCCCGCAGCAGCCGTATTCCTGTTCGTGAAAAAAGATTTCGGCAAAGAGGCGGAACCGAAAACAATGAGCGCTGCGCGGTTTGCCGCAGCCTCCTTTATTATAGGTATCGCGATAGGCTGTTACGACGGCCTTATTGGGCCGGGCGCGGGGACATTCCTCATACTCGCGTTTACGGCGTTTTTAGGCATAGACCTGCTCAAATCGTCGGGGTGCGCGAAGATAACGAATCTCGCTTCGAATATTGCTTCGATGATAGTATTTATAATAAACGGTAAAGTGATATTCGCTATTGCCATACCCGCCGCCATATTCGCTATGGCGGGGAATTACACGGGAGCAAGGCTCGCCATAAAGGGCGGGAGCAGGTATGTGCGGTTTGCCGTATTGTTTGTTATAGGGCTGCTGTTTGTAAAGACTGCGATAGATCTGTTTTTTAAACAGGCACATTGACTGTTTCCTTTTTTTATGGTAATGTCTCGATAAGTTAATACTTAACCTTCTGGTGCCTAAAGCCCGCATAGGGCAAAGGATAATAGGGAAAGCGGTCAAAAGCCGCTGCAGCCCCCGCTACCGTAAGGAAGACCGCTTTAAGCTTATGCCACTGATCTATTCGGGAAGGCGCTTTTAGGCGGGATGAAGCCGAGCCGGTAAACCTGCCAGATGTGTTTGAAAGAGCTCTTCGGAGGGAAGATGCATCGGTAAAGTGATTTACGCCTGAAGCTGATGCCTCGGGCGTTTTTGATTGCCTGTCGTTTTACCTTTTCTCCGTTGATAATAAACATAGAGGACATTGCATAGCGAGTGTTCTCTTGAGAAAGAGGTCTATATGGAAAAAACAAAGAACAAAAAGGGTATTATAATAGGTATAATCGTACTTGCCCTGCTCATTGCAGCTTTTGCAGTTGTATATTTTCTGGCGCTTAAACCGACGGTCATCGGAGAAAAGAATATCACGGTGGAGATCGTTCACTCCGATAAAACGGTAAAGACATTCGATATAAAAACGGATGCAGAGTTTCTGAGAAAGGCGCTGGAAGAAAAAAATCTGGTTCAGGGAACGGAGTCTTCTATGGGGCTTCTTGTTACGACAGCGGACGGTGAAACAGCAGACAGCAACAAACAGGAATGGTGGAATTTTATACAAAACGGGGAATCTGCGGCTGCCGGCGTTGACTCAACCCCAATCAAGGATGGCGATAAGTTTGAATTCATATTTACAGTCGGCTGGTAAAGCAAAACTAGCTGTCAGGGAGATATTGCTGCTGGGGTTTTTCAGCGCCGTTCTCGTCGTTGTGCAGGTCGCGAAGGCGCTTATAGCGCCTTTCCTGCCCAACATTGAACTCGTATCGCTTTTTATTATTGTCTATACTCTTGTACTTGAAAAAAAAGTGTTCTATGTGATTTACGTATTCGTGCTGGTGGAAGGAACGGTTTTCGGATTCGGCTTATGGTGGTTTAGTTATCTTTATGTATGGAGCATCCTGGCTATAGTAGTTTTACTGTTTCGCAAAAATGAACAGCCATTCTTTTGGGCTATAGTATCCGGCGTGTTCGGCCTGCTGTTCGACGTTTTTTTTGCGATCCCTTATCTGTTCATCGGCGGAATAGGCGCGGCGGTATCTTACTGGGTCAACGGCATCCTATTCGATCTGCTGCATTGCGGCGGAAACGTGATTGCGGCGATATTGCTTTTCAAACCTCTATACAAAATAATGAAAAGGCTGTATCTGCGTGAAAAACAAAGCTAACAGTCTTTTGCTGCTTATACGAAGCCTACTTCAGCAACAGTATCTCCGGCAGTTCGCGCAAATCGGATATTTCGTATTTGATATCGTACCCGTATTCATTTTCAAGCGCTTTCGGGTTGAACCAGCAGCAATCTACGCCCGCATTATTTGCGCCCAGTATATCGGAAGACAGCGAGTCGCCGACTATAAGTATATCCTTTTTAGCTGCGCAGCCTATTATTTTAAACGCGGCATCAAAGAAGTCTATGTTAGGTTTAGCCGTCCCGAGGTCTTCGGAAATAATAAGGTGTTTTATGTATCTGTTTATGGGGGAATTGTAAAACCGGTTCCTCTGCGTCGTCGCGACTCCGTTCGTTATTATTGCCAGAATAAAACGGGCTGACAGCTCTTTGCATACTTCTTCGGCATACGGCAATAGCAGCGTTTTCGTTTCCAGGTTTTTGCGGAAAACTTCGCTCGCGGCGCTTGCGTCGGCATTTACGCCAAGATACGAAAACAACTCGGAGAAGCGCTGTGTCTTTATCGTTTCTTTATCTATGAGGTTTTTCTCAAATAACCTCCATAAGTTAATGTTGATCGCGGAATATACGGCGTTAATGGTTTTCGAATATCCTATCCCCAGATATGTAAGCGTTGCTTCGAGGCTCAGTGCTTCGGCCTTGTCGAAATCGAACAGCGTATTGTCGGCGTCAAGCAAGATATACTTATACATAGCGGATTTATTATAACATACGTGACAGGGTTATAAAACCTCTTTACCTGTGAAGGGTAAAGATTCTTCATCCTTAAGATTTAGCGGGATTTATTGAATACGCTTTTATACTATGCTATACTTTGCGGTAATGTAGTTTTAACCGTTTATTAAGGAGTAATTGACCATGAGAATGTCCGAAATGCTGTTTTCCACCCAGAGAGAGGCGCCTTCAGAGGCGGAAGCGGAGAGCCATGTACTGCTGCTAAAAGCGGGAATGATAAGAAGGTTAGCCGCGGGAGTGTATGCTCTCATGCCGCTCGGATTACGGGTGTTTAAAAAAATAGAGAATATAATACGCGAAGAGATGGACGCCGCAGGAGCGCAGGAGCTTATCATGTCCGCCTTCCTGCCTGCGGAATACTACCAGCAGTCGGGCAGGTGGGATGTTTTCGGGACCGAGATGATAAAGTTTAAAGACAGGAATGGCAGGGACTTTTGCCTGGGGCCCACTCATGAGGAGATATTCGCGGAGATATTAAAGCCCGAGATGCAGTCGTATAAAGCCATGCCCAAGACGTTATACCAGATACAGACGAAATACCGCGACGAGCGCCGCCCGAGGTTCGGCATGATACGCTGCCGCGAATTCGTGATGAAAGACGCGTACTCGTTTGATACAGACGAGGCGGGCCTCGACGGATCGTACAAAAAGATGTACGACGCTTATTGCAGGATATTTGACCGCTGCGGCCTCGATTATGTAGTGGTGCACGCCGATACCGGAGCCATGGGAGGCTCGGGCTCGCAGGAATTCATGATAAAGTCGGAAATAGGGGATGACAGGATAGCGGTGTGCCCGAAGTGCGGATACGCCGCAAACGCGGAGCTTGCGCCCTGCCCCGCGGCCGTGCCGTTCGACGGAAAACAGGAGCCCATAGAGAAGATGCATACCCCCAGCGCCGGAACGATAGAGGAACTCACGGGATTCTTCGGGTCCGGGCCGGAGAAGTTCGCGAAGACGCTGCTTTACGTCGCTGACGGCAAAGTGGTGGCGGCGATGGTGAGGGGAGACAGGGAACTCAATGAGACGAAGCTCAAGAACTATCTTAAATGCGTGAATCTCGAGCTTGCCGGCCCGGAGACCGTGATGGCCGCTACGGGAGCGAATGTAGGGTTCGCGGGGCCTATAGGCCTTAAGGCCGACAGGATGATCGTTGACAAAGAGATACCCGGAATGGGCAACTTCCTTGTCGGCGCGAACGAGACGGACTATCACTATAAAAACGTAAACTACGGACGCGATTTTACGTCTTCCGAAGTTGTTGATTTAAGAACGGTCGTTGACGGCGACCTCTGCCCGAAGTGCGGAGCAAGGCTTCGCCTTGCCAACGCTATAGAGGTCGGGCACATATTCAAGCTCGGCACGAAATACAGCATTGCGATGGGGTGCACTTATCTTGATCAGGAAGGGAAGGAAAAGCCCTGCGTGATGGGCAGTTACGGCATAGGCCTCAACCGCACTATGCAGGCTATAATAGAGCAGTCGAACGACAAAGACGGCATAATATGGCCGGACAGCGTAGCGCCGTATAACGCTATCGTTATACCCGTAAGTTCGGGGAACGAGCAGCAGGCTGCGCTTGCAGAGCAGATATACGCGAAACTGAAAGAAGCGGGTATAGACACGCTGCTTGACGACAGGGACGAGCGCGCGGGAGTGAAGTTCAAAGACGCCGACCTTATAGGCCTACCCCACAGGATAACCGTCGGGCGCCGGGCTGCCGAAGGCATAGTTGAATATAAAGAAAGAAACTCGCAGGAAGCGGCTGAGATGAGCGCGGACGAGGCGGTAAACAAGGTAGCCGGGGCGGTAAGAAAGATCGGGTGACCGCGTATTTAGATACCGGGATCGCGGCGCCGGATAATTATTGATATGATACTATATATATACTTGGAGGTTGATTAAATGGGGTATTATACATCTTCCTTGGCATGGATACTATGGGTCGGCATAGCCGTAGGGCTTGCGTTCATCCCCGCGACTATAGCAAGAAACAAAGGTTATAGCTACGGCGGGTTTTGGGCGTTTGGTTTCTTCTTTTTCATTATTGCCCTGATAGTGGCGTTATGTATTTCCGATAAAACATATCAGCAATATTACCAGCCTCCGTATCAGCAGCCGTATCAGCCATATCAGCCATATCAGCCTCCGTATCAGCAGCAGCCCGCGCAAGTAACGTGCCCCAATTGCGGGAACAGTATAGCGGCAGACGCGGTTTTCTGCCCGAAATGCGGTACAAGGCTGAAATAATATCAGGCACTTATAAAAAGGCTCGAAAGAGCCTTTCTATTTTCGGATATGAATTTATTCAGCCGCTTATAACCGCAGGCAATTTCAATAAATAAGTATGTGCCGATACCGGGGTTGCTTCACCGGCTGATTATTGTTACAATTATCGCATCTGTTTGGAGGTTGATTTATGTATCATTATGATTTTGAATACGGATATGCATGGCTCTTCATATTAATTTGGGTCGTTGTAATCGGGCTGAACGTAGGGCTCGCGTTCGTAGTGGCTAACCTGGCAAGAAAGAAGGGCTACAGTTACGGCGGATTCTGGGCGCTCAGTTTCTTCGCCGGTTTCATTATAGGCCTTATAGTTGTTTTATGCATATCGGATAAAACCGTTCCGCCGCCGTATTATTACCCGCCGCCGTACGGACAGCCGTACGGGCAGCCTTATGGACAGCCCTATCAGCAGCAGCCTGCGCTCTCGCCGTGCCCCAATTGCGGGAACAGTATAGCGGCAGACGCGGCGTTCTGCCCCAGATGCGGGACAAAGCTCAAATAGTTTCAAGCGCGTATAAAAAGGCTCATTTGAGCCTTTTTTGTTGAATAATTCCGATATGCTTCAGGCAGCCCTGACGGAGGCCGGAGGTATTAAGTAAATATATACCATCATCGGGATTGCAGTTTCGTGTAATTATTGATATAATAAACCAAATAAAATTGGAGGTGAATCAATTGAGTTACTATTACGAATTTAGTCCTATAGGAGCGATAATCGGCCTTGGGATCGCTGTAGGGCTTGCGTTCATCCCCGCGACTATAGCGAGAAACAAAGGATACAGCTACGGCGGGTTTTGGGTGTTCGGATTCTTCCTTTTCCTTATCGCTTTAATCGTGGCGTTATGTATTTCGGATAAGAATGCGCAAAATTATCCGCCTCCGTATCAGCAACCGTATCAGCAGCCTTACCAGCCTCCGTATCAGCAGCCTGCGCAGGCGGCATGCCCCAGCTGCGGGAGCAGCGTAGCGGCAGACACGGCTTTCTGCCCGAAATGCGGAGCAAAGCTCAAATAAGATCAGGCACTAATAAAAAGGCTCAAAAGAGCCTTTTTTGCATTTATAGATTCAAATATTCCAGGCTGACATTATGAGGGCCTGCAACAATACGGAGGATAAAAGATGGAGTTTGTATGTCCGCTTATAGCGGTAAGCGACCTTAAAGCATCGAGGGCATTCTATGAAAATGTAATGCTGCAAAAAGTTACGTTAGACCTGGGGTGGAACCTTTCATTCGAAAATAACGCTTTCGCCCTGCAGGAGCATTACGACCTGCTCGCATCCATAAGCGTTGAGACCGGTTCAAAGTCGAACGATCATGAATTATATTTTGAAGAAAAAGATTTCGACGGCTTCATAGAGCGTCTCGGTTCATTCCCCGATATAGAATATGTGCATAGGGCGAAAGAATACGAGTGGGGGCAGCGGGTAGTCAGGTTTTACGACCCCGACCGTCATATAATCGAAGTCGGCGAAAGCATGGAGAGCGTTTTCAGGCGATTTTATGAAGCAGGCATGAGCGCGGAAGAAGTGGCGAAACGTACGGCGCACCCGGTAGAGTACGTTAAGCAATTTATCGGTAATTAAAGCGTGAAATACTGATCGGGGGCTTGAGAATATATCAAGCCCCGGTTTTTATTTATTTCAACCTTTCCAGCAGCCAATCGTCCCTGTCGGCTTGCGCTTCCGCATTCCTCATCGAGTGGTCAGAATCGTAGAACTTTACTTCCTTCGGCTCGGACGCCGCTTCATAGAATGTATCCGCCGTATCCTTTGTGATAAAGGCGTCTGATTCGGCGAATTGGAAGAAAAGCTCCGCGGGCGCGGCTTTCGCCGCATATTTTATCGGGTCGAGGCGGCTGATCGCGTCGATATACGCCTGCCTTTCGTCAATGGGCAAATGGACCCAGTATAACAGGAACCAGTGGCTGAAATCGCCCATGCCGGCTATCAGCACATAAGAACTTATCCGCCTGTCCGCGCCGGAGAGCACCGCGCCGAACATTGCGCCGTAATCGTGGCCGACGTACCCTATGCGCTTTGCGTCAGCAAGGGTAAGGCTTTCGATGTAATCGATTGCACGCCTAAGCTCCGTGACCTGGCAGACGATACGCGCCATGTCTTTTTCAGTGTCGCCGGTTGGCAGGCCTTTCCAGGGGAAAAACCCGTCGATCAGCAGCCCGCCCACGCCTTTTTCGGCCATGGCAACCGCTTCGTCCAGAAACTCCTTTTTATTGCCGTTCGGGCTGCCCAGCCAATGAAAATAAAGCACGAACGGGAACGGCCCCTCTCCTTTTGGTTCAACGAGGTAATACTTAATTGCTCCGGAAGGGACGATGGTTCTGTCATAGGCGTCATACGACATCTCGCGTACTTTTACGCCGTTTTCCGTCTCTTCCGAGCTTATTTCCTTTTCGTTAAAGGGTTTGGATGTATCGTAGGCGAACGGGTCTTCAGGCGTAAGTTCAGGCTCCTGCGAAGACGCCGGAGAAGGAGGTATAACGGACGAAGAAGCGGACGGCCCCGAAAGCTGCTCCGCGGCGGGGCCCGCGGGCGAGCATGCCGGCAGTAAAGCCAGCGATATCGCAACGGCGACGGCAGCAATGGCGCGCCTTAAGTATCTTCTTTTCGGCATATAAAAGGTCCCTTTCAGTGTAACCTGCAAAATGCAAGAAAGGCGGTTACAACTATATCATAAAATAACACGAAAGGGCTCAGGTTGTCAATACAATTTATACCCCTAAGGCCTTTGATCATTCAAGAACGAATGCATTATACGGGTATGTTATTTCAATCTTTCAAGCAGCCAGTCATCCCTGTCGGACTGCGCTTCCTCGTTTACCATGGAGTGGTCCGTATCGTAGAACTTGACTTCCTTCGGCTCGGAACCCGCCGCATAGAACGCATCCGCGGTATCCTTCAGGATAAAGGAGTCATTTTTGGCAAACTGAAAGAAAAGCGCTGCGGGCGCAGCTTTTCCCACATAGTTTATAGGGTCGAGTATACTTAAAGCGTCGATATACGCCTGTTTTTTATCTTCCAACAAGTTGATCCAGTATTGAAAAAACCAGGACTGGAAATCGCCCATGCCGGCGATCAGCACATAGGAATTTATCCGCTTGTCCACGCCGGACAGTATCGCTCCGTACATTGCGCCGTGTTCGTGGCCGACGTACCCTATTCGCTTCGCGTCAGCGGTGGGAAGTTTTTGAATATAATCGACGGCCCGCCGGAGTTCCGTGACCTGGTATTTGATCATTGAGACGTCCCTTTCCAAGTTGCCGTTCGGAAATTTTTTATATGGGAAAAAGCCTTCGGGCAGGAGTCCGCCCACGCCTTTTTCCGCCATCGAAACAGCTTCGTCCAAAAACTCTTTATTCGTGCCGGTCCGGTTGCTGATCCAATGTAGATACAGCACGAACGGGAACGGCCCTTCACCTTTGGGTTCGACGAGGTAGAATTTTATCGTTCCGGAAGAATTGATAGTTTTATCATAGGCGTCATACGACATCTCACGGATCCTGACACCGTTTTCCGTCTCTTCGACGCTTATTTCCTTTTCGTTAAAGGGCCTTGAAGGATCGTAGGCGAACAATTCCTCCGGCATAGTTCCGGCAGTATCGGCTGCGGTCGGAGACGGCGACAATACGGACGGAGAAACGGATGTCTCGGGAGTTCTTGTTGGGGCAGGGCTCCCGGGCGAGCATGCCGGCAGTAGAACCAGCGATATCACAACAGCGGCGATTACAGTATTCTTAAAGTGCTTTCGTTTTGACATATAAACCACTCCTTTTATAGTATAAAATGCGTAATAATGAAATATTGATACGTATGATAACACTAACTGCTTATGGCTAAACATATTCCCAAAATACGGTTCAACATATCGCCGTCAGTAAGCACGCCGGGCACCGCCGTTATCCGGCTTAAGAAAAACACCATTGAAATATACTTCCGTATTTAATAATAGTGCGATACTTAATGCTCTATACTACTGTTATAACAGGAATTCAATAAAAAGGAAATACAATTATTTTACTATATATATTGGATAAATTTACCGAATATCCCCATCAGATTTCGGGTTCTACGATAGATATGACATTTTTCAGCGTATCGGCGTTGTATTTTAAATTGCCGGGGTCAGGCGTATGCACAAGTACTGCGGGTATGCCGAGGGCTGATGCGCCTTCGATATCGGCTTTTATACTGTCGCCGGCCATCCACACCGTACCCGGGCTGCCGCATGCGGCAAGGGCTAACCTGAAAGCTTCCGGGTGTGGTTTTTCGTAGCCTGTGTTCGCGGAAGAAAGTACCAAAGAAAAAAAGCCGCCTATACCGAGGCCGGCAACGATATCGGAAAGCTCGGGCACATGGTTTGATAGTATCATATGCCTCCATCCGAGCGAAGACAGGCGCTCGAGCGTGGAGATGGTATCCTCATACAGTTTAAAACCGCATGGGTCTATATACCGCCGGCGGGCAAGAGCCGCTAAATAAACGGACTTTTCTTTTTCGACTCCGGCGGATTCGTACGCGTCAGCCATCGATGACTCCATGCGCAGCCACCAGCCTTCAGCCGATAGCCCGGGGTGGGGCATATCGGGCGTATCCCACGGGAAAACGCCCTTCATATACGGCCTTATATCTTCCCTTGTTATTCCGCAGCCGGGGAAACGCTCGCAGAGCACCTCGGCCATAGTGCCGCTCCAAAGCCCCGGCCGCTCGGCGAGCGTGCCGTCGAAATCCCAAATGATAGTCTTTTGAGCCATATTACCTCCGATGTGGTTTGCAGACATTATAACATATAAGTACGGCATCATCCATTTGAAGGAAGATCGCCTGTTATTTTGCGGGAATCATTATATTCATGTTGGCTATTAAATGTTCCTGTATCTGAATTACTCCTTCCCTTTCGCAATATATATATTGCAAGGGTATTTTTGGGTAAACAAGGAGGCATTATTATGGATAAAGACAGCCTGCCGAAGCTGGAACTAGGCGGATTCACAAACGAGGGGAGAAAGCCTGAGCCTGTATCGTGGAAGGCGAAGGCCGCAAGATTAGTGCAGAGGGCCGGGATACCTCTCAGGACTGAGGGTGAAAAAAAGGCGGCGCCAAGGCCCGAAATGACGGATGAAGACCTAAAGTACAGGAGGCTTCTGATAAAGACGGGCGTCTGCGCCGCGATAGCTGTCGTGATACTCGGCATAGCGAGTATCAATTCTCCGGCCTCGGAAACCATAACCGACACCATAGGCGAGACGGTAAACCATGAGTTTGACATCGACAAGGATATCGGAAGGCTGAAGTTCGTCGATAACTTAAACGACGGCACTGAAAGCGTGTTCAGCCCGCTGCCCGAATCTATAGCCGTATATCCCGCCGAGGGCGAGATAGTTACTGCTTTCGGGCAGTCGGGGTCGAAGGGCATGCGCATGGATCCCATAGACACCGGGATAAGGAGCATCGCCAAAGGCACTGTGGAATATACGGGTAAAATAGACGGCGCGGGATATTTGAAGATAAGGCTCGATACCGGAGAGACGGCGTTTTATTACAATGTCGACCCTATAGTTAAGGTCGACGATATAGTAAAACCGGGGCAACAGATAGGCAATCTTTCTGGCGATTACCTCTATGTGGAGATAAAGGACAAAGACGTATATGTCGATCCGGCAATATATATTGAGAAATGGACGGCGCCCGTTTCCGGATAGGAACGCATGAAAGGGATAAAGCTGTTCGGCGGTAAACTCAAAATAAACCCGCTGATGATACCTGCAGTAATAATACTGATCGCCGTCGGTATGGGCGACGTTGTTTTGTGCACCATACCGGCGCTCATATTGCACGAATGGGCGCACATTATAGCCGCGGCAGCCCTCGGTATGACGATAACCGAGATGGAGCTCTTCCCGTTCGGCTGCGCGGCCAAGATGCAGTGCTTCGCCCTGTCGAGGGCCAAAGAGATAATAGTCGCGGCGGCCGGCCCGGCCGTCAACCTCATAACGGCTTGCGCGGTATTCGCTATCGACAGGTATACTGAAAGCTTCGCTCTCGCGGGGAAACTGACAGCGGCCAATATCGCCATCGCCACGGTCAACCTGCTGCCCGCGCTGCCTCTCGACGGCGGGAGGATAGCGAGGGCTTGTTTCGCGTCGTTCATGGGTTACCGCCGCGCGACTAAACTCATGTCGGTGGCGGGCATTTTTTTTGCCGCGATAATAGCCGGTATAGGTATCTATACCGCCCTTCAAAGCTCGTTCAATCCGAGCTTTTTTGTCATGGGCTTTTTCCTGTGCCTATCTTCAATTAAAGAGATGAGAAGCGCGCCTTATATACTTATACGCGACCTGTCGGATAAAAGGCAGAGGATGGGTTCTCGCAGGACGATCAACATAAACAGGTTCGCCGCCATGCAGAGCGAAAAACTCTGCGATATAATGAGGGAGTTTGAAACGGGCAAATATAATATAGTGACGGTGCTCGATAAGGATATGGGTATACTGGGAGAGCTTGACGAGAAGCAGATACTGGGCGGCATGATGGAAAAGGGAGTGCACGCGACGCTTTGGAGCATTTATAAGGAAGTACTGATCAAATGAGATATACAGGATTGGCGAGATGGTTTTGAGTCATGCAAGGAACGAAACCGCAGGAACAGCAGCGTTATTTCAAGGTTTCGTGACGCAGCAGGGCACAAAATCCCCGGGGGTCCCCAATGACGCCTAACGTCATTGGGGCTGGAGCCGCCAAGGCTGTATATACCGCCTGCGGCATATACAGCCAGGACAAAGGTTCGAATTAATCAGTACTTCCATAAACAGCAGCTGATTGTTGTTATCGGGAAGCCGCTGTGTTAAAATACGTTAGAAATAAGGGCAGGAATCAGGATAAAGGTATCATGCGGATATATTTTCTTCATCACAGCGCTATTGCAATCGTTTTGGACAAGTCTTTGCTTGTTTTCGACCATTATATAAACGAAAACAAGGGTATGGAGTCTGGCACGATATCGGAAGACGACCTGAAAGCCGCCGGACGCGTATATGTTTTTTCGTCGCATTCGCATTACGACCACTTCAACCCGCAGGTGTTTGGGTGGGCGAAAATAAATCCGGATATAACATATATACTGGACTCGACGATAGAAAACGCTGATGCCGGTGTAAAGCGGGTGACGCTAAGCCGGGGCGAATCGTTTGAGGACGGGTATATAAGGGTCACCGAGTTCGGCTCGACGGATATAGGAGGAAGCTTTTTCGTGCAGTGCGAGGGTAAAAGCTTTTTCCACGCGGGAGACCTGAACTTCTGGCACTGGAAGGACGACGGCGACGAGCGCTACATCCGGGCGATGACAAAATACTTTGAGCGTGAGATTAAATATATCAAAGAGAACATCAACGGGATAGATTACGCGTTCTTCCCGCTCGACAGCGGGATGGGCAGCGGATATGAAGAAGGCCCGGATATTTTTATCAGGGAAATAAAACCGAAGGTATTCATACCGATACACATGAAAAACTTTGAGGACTCACAAAGTTACAGCAAAAAAAGATTTGAGGGTACTGAAATAATATCGATAAATAAAAACGGCCAGAGGCTGGTTTAAGGAGAGAATATGTTTAAGATAGACCATGCGAACATAAATGTGACTGACATAGGGAGAAGCGTAGAATTTTACGGAAAGGCGTTCGGGCTCAAAGAAGCCCGCAGGATCACAAAGGATGATTTTACTATAGTGTTCCTTGAAGACGGAGTTTCCGGATTCAAGATAGAGCTTACCTGGCTTAAAGATAAAAAGGGCCCTTACGATCTAGGCGACAACGAGAGCCATATCTGCTTTGCGGCTGACGATTTTGAGGCCGCGTACAAACTGCACAGCGATATG
>CAZDZY010000083.1:9447-13606 GCA_964510055.1 uncultured Christensenellaceae bacterium | reverse complement strand
AACCTCACGGCATAAAAGGAGAGGTTAAAGTACAGCTTTTCTCTGATAATTTCGAAGATTTCTGCGGCAGGGGTTTTGCTTATTTAAAAAACGGGGGCTCATTTAAAAAGATCGCTTACGGTGATATAAGGACTGAGCCTCCTTTCGTGTACCTGCATATCGAAGGGATAGATACGCGAAACGAAGCAGAACAAATCCAGGGGGCATATCTTTATATCGATAAAGAAGAACTGCCCGAAACGCAGGAAGGCGAATACTATGTATTCGACCTTATCGGACTTACGGTAAAAGACTCATCCGGCAATGAACTGGGAGTTATCAAAGAAGTGCTTCAGCACGGCGCCGCCGATGTATATTCGGTAAAAGGCGATAAAGATTTCATGTTCCCTGCGCTGAAGCGGGTGATAAAAAAAGTAGATACATCCGGTGGTATAATGATCATCGACGAAAACGCACTTTCGGAGGTCGCCGTATATGATGATCTATAACGTTCTTACGCTTTTCCCGGAGATGTTCGATTCAATACTCAGCTCAAGCATATGGGGCAGGGCGAGGGAGGCAAAGCTGATAGAAATAAACGCAATAGATATACGCGGTTTTACGGCTGACAAACATCGCCGTGCCGACGATTATCCTTTCGGCGGAGGCTCTGGTATGGTGTTGAAGCCCGATCCGGTCCACGCCTGTTTTAAGGACGTCGAATCGCGCTGCCCTGAGCAGCATTTAAACATCTATATGTCCCCGCGAGGCAAACAGCTCAAACACAGCGTCGTTATCGATTTGTTGAAGTATTCCTGCATAAATATTTTATGCGGCCATTACGAAGGCGTGGACGAGCGGGTGATCCAGAGGGATATAGACATGGAAATATCCGTCGGTGATTTCGTGCTTACCGGAGGAGAGATCGCCGCTATGGCGCTTATAGATTCATGCATACGCCATATTGAGGGAGTGCTCGGAAACAGCGACTCGGTAAAATCGGAATCTTTCTCGGAAACGCTCCTGGAACATCCCCAGTATACCCGCCCGCCTGAATTTGAGGGAGCGGCAGTACCGGATATACTTCTCTCCGGCCATCATGAAAATGTTGAAAGATATCTGCGCAGGATGTCCATTCTTGAGACGGCAAAAAGGCGCCCCGAACTTCTTTCAAAAACTGTTTTTGATAAAAAAGAAATAGAGTATATAACGGGGGAATAACCTTAACTTTAAAGGCTGTTCCTTTTTCATTTGTGTTATAATAATTATATCGGAATACAAAGGCCTCCGCTTGGGGCTCATAATATATAATGGAGCGTACGATGGCTAAATTTATCATATTCGTAATGGACAGCGTGGGCGTAGGCGCCCAGCCCGACGCTGAAAAGTTCGGCGACGAAGGCTCGAACACTATAGGAAATATAATAAAAGCTTCGGGAGGGATCAAACTTGATAATCTTGCATCCTTAGGGCTGTGCAGGCTCGTCGAGGGGCTTCCGTGCAAGGGTATTACAGGCTCATACGGTAAATCCGCCGAAGTCTTTCCCGGCAAGGATACTACGGGAGGGCATTTCGAAATAGCGGGGCTGATACTCGACAAACCTTTTCCGGTCTTTCCCCATGGGTTCCCGAAGAGTTTTATCAAAGAGTTCGAAAAAGCCGTTGGCAGGAAGACGATAGGTAACTGTCACGCATCGGGCACGGAGATAATAAAGACGCTCGGGAAACAGCATGTGGACACCGGGGCGCTTATCGTCTATACGTCGGCGGACAGCGTGTTCCAGATAGCGGCGCATGAAGGCGTAGTGCCGCTTGAGGAGCAGTACCGGATATGCGAGACGGCGCGCAGGATGCTTATTGGAGACCTTGCCGTAGGCCGCGTTATATGCCGCCCGTTTACAGGGACTGAGGGGAATTACACAAGGACGGCGAACCGCCGCGATTTTTCTTTTGCGCCTCCCGGAGAAACTATTCTTACGGCGGTAAAAGATGCCGGAATGGAAGTGGCGGGAGTAGGTAAGATAGAGGACATATTCGCGAACGTCGGCCTCACCAAGAGCAATCATACAAAAGATAACGATTCAGGGATCATGGCTACAATAGATTATATCAAAGAGGATTTTGACGGGCTCGTATTCTCAAACCTTGTAGACTTCGATATGCTTTACGGCCACAGAAATAACGTGGTTGGCTACAAAGAAGCGCTGGAAGCGCTGGATGTAAGGGTGCCGGAGCTGCTCGAAGCGATGTCAAAAGAAGATATCATCATTTTTACCGCGGACCACGGCTGCGACCCGACAACGGACAGCACTGATCATTCGCGGGAGTATATACCCATTCTTATCTATGGGTCTAAAGTAAAGGCCGGCGTTGACATCGGTATCCGGAGTTCGTTCTCTGATATCGCCGCTACGGCCGCTGAATTCTTTGGTATAAGGTGGAATACCGGCAGATCGTTCTATAAAGAAATAATAAAGGAGTGATATCATGACTTCAGACAGGATAAATAAGGCGTACGAATATTTAGCGAACCATGTAAAACAGATGCCAAATGTTTGCATAGTTCTCGGCAGCGGTCTGGGCGGATACGCGGATACCATTTCGGGCTCAGAGGTCATAGAGTATAAAGATATCCCCGGGTTTCCGGTGTCAACCGTCGAAGGCCACGCCGGGCGGCTTATATTCGGGCAAAAATACGGCGTTAATATCGCCTGCATGCAGGGGCGTTTCCATTGCTACGAAGGATACGGCGCTGATGAGACGGTGATACCGCTTCGCGCGCTTATAAAGATGGGCGTCAAGAAACTTCTGGTAACGAACGCCGCGGGGGGAGTGAACACCGGATTCAACCCCGGAGACATCATGATAATCGAAGACCATATAAACCTTACGTTTTTGAATCCTCTTGCCGGGAAGAACCTTGACGAGTTCGGACCCAGGTTCCCGGATATGAGTTATGCGTACAACAAGATGCTTATCGCGTCTCTTAAGGATGCAGCAAAAGAAAACGGCATAAAGGTACGTACAGGCATATACGCCATGATGAAAGGCCCTTCGTTCGAGACCCCCGCCGAGATAAAAGCTATGCGCACGCTCGGCGCCGACGCTGTGGGTATGTCGTCAGTGCCCGAAATAATCGCCGCTGCGCATGCCGGCGTGGAATCGGCGGCCCTTTCCTGCATAACCAATATGGCGGCAGGAATACTGGATAAGCCCCTAAATCACCAGGAAGTAATGGAGACCGGGAAAATAGCGGCGGATAATATAAAAAAGCTCATTGACGGATTTATAAAAAGACTGAGCGAGTAATTGATTTGCATATGAACATAAATGCTTTAAGAGGCCGGGAGGCTTCTTTATTTATATGCGGAATAATAGTCCGCCTATTTTGAGAAACTAACAGAAAAAGAAATATAAGGTGGAATCTATATGAAGAAGCTTATTGTTTTTGTATTGGCACTCATAATAATTTTTTCATTCGCCGGCATAGCCTATGCAGGGGTGCCCGAACCGCAATCAAAAAGCTATATATTGATCGACGCGGGATCGGGAAGCGTGCTTAAGGAAAAAGACTCGGACAAACAGCTCGAGTGCGCGAGCCTTATTAAAGTCATGTCGCTTCTGCTGTTCTGCGAAGCGGAAAAAGGCGGCAGGCTGTCTTTGCAGGATACGGTGACCGTAAGCTCGCACGCCGCGTCGATGGGAGGAACGCAGGTGTTCCTCGACGCTAATACTTCGCATACCGTAGAAAATCTATTAAAAGCGGTAGCAATTAACAGCGCTAACGACGCGGCTGTCGCGCTCGCTGAAAAAACAGCGGGAAGCGAAGAAGCGTTCGTAGAGATGATGAACAAAAAAGCCGAAGTGCTCGGTCTGTCTTCAAAATTCGTTAACGCGACAGGTTTGGATGCGGAAGGACAGACTATGAGCGCGAAGGATATAGCTAAGGTATGCCAGGAACTCGTAAAATACGACCTTATCAGGAAGTGGAGCTGCACATGGATGGAGAATTACGTGCATCCCGACGGCCGAACGACTGAGATGGTAAACGCGAACAGGCTCGTAAAGTATTACGCCGGGTGCGATGGCATATGCACAGGCTCCTCTCCCGGAGCGGGGTACTGCATTGCTGCAACAGTCAAGAGGGGGGGAGGCAGGTTCATATATGTCGCCTTAGGCT
>CAZDZY010000083.1:4393-9437 GCA_964510055.1 uncultured Christensenellaceae bacterium | reverse complement strand
AACAGCACGTCAAGGTTTGACGAGGCAGGCAAGGCCTTTGACTACGCATATGCGGGATTCACCGCAAAAACCATAGTGTCGGAAGGGCAGAAGCTTGCGCAAGACCTGCAGATAGCAGGAGGGACATCCCCGTACGTAGACATATACGCTGCCCAGGGGTTCTCTGCGCTTATCGAAAAGGGCAAAGAAAATATGCTGGAAAAGGAGCTCGTGCTTCTCAAAAACGTGAACGCTCCTCTGAAAAAAGGAGATGTCGTAGGATATCTTAAGATAATAATGGACGGGCAGGAGATCGGCCGCGTAAATGCCATAGTAACGCAGGACGTGGGAGTACTCGATTTTCCGAATTCCCTGAAGCGGATACTTACGTGGTGGCTGTTCGCCTGACGCGCAGACCATCGATGCAGCATTTATAAACATCTTCGTTGACACGCATACATACCTCCTGTAAAATATTTTGGGGGTATATATGCGTATTTTAGTTGTAAATGACGACGGTATAAACGCAAGCGGCATCAAAGCGCTGGCAAGTAAAATTGCGGAAAAGCACGACGTAACAGTAGTGGCGCCCGACTCTGAAAGAAGCGCGACGTCGCATTCGATAACGATACACAGGCCGCTTCGCGTAAAAAAAGCCCAGCCCGCAGGTATGGATGGTATACCGTGCTTTGTTGTTGACGGCTTGCCTGTTGACTGCACAAAGGTGGGCATAACTCATGTGATGCATTTTGATACGGACCTCGTAGTTTCAGGAATAAACCACGGCAGCAACATGGGCTCCGACATACTCTATTCAGGTACGGTTTCGGCAGCGCTCGACGCCGTGATAATGGGATACCGCGCCATGGCGGTATCCATTGCATCGTTTAATCCTATAAACCTTTTATCGGCCGCTGAGATAGCGCTTAGGCTCATCGACAGCGGAATGTTCAATGAGCAGCCCGACGGAGTGCTCTATAACCTTAACGTGCCCGATCTGCCTTTGAATGAGATAAAAGGGCTTCGTGTCACGAAACAGGGAAGGACGATATATAAGGATTCTGTCGACGTCCGCAGCGACCCGAGAGGCAACGAATACATATGGATGTCCGGCGAGCTTGACGAGTGTGACGTAATTGACGATACCGATGTAAGCATGGTAAAACAGGGGTACGCTTCTATCACTCCTATAAAATACGATCTGACGGATAAAGAACAGCTTGACAGTTTGGAATGCATGATAAAAAGAATAGAATTTCATTCTTAAGCGTTATATGGTATGATTTGTATATAGCATAGGTAATCGAGAGGGGGAGAAAAATGCAGGAAGTCGATATATTAAAAGCGATCAAAGAGCAGCAGCAAAGCATGAGCAAAGGCCACCGGGCAATTGCGTCATATATAATGGACCATTATGACAACGCCGCTTTTATCACTGCGTCAAGATTAGGCGAAACAGTGGGGGTCAGCGAATCGACTGTTGTAAGGTTCGCGTGCGCGCTTGGTTTCGAAGGATACCCCGAGCTTCAGAAAGAGCTGCAGGAGCTTATCAAAAACCGCCTGACAAACGTCCAGCGGATGGGCCTCGGGTCGGATATGTCAGAAGAAGAGGTCATACGCTGGTCGCTGCGGACCGACATAACGAGTCTTCGCCATATAAAGGAAGTTCTTGACTATAAAATTGTCGAAAAGGTGGCTGACTCCATACTATCCGCCAAAAGGGTATATATTATGGGCCTTCGTTCCAGCGAGCCCCTTGCGCAGTTTTTCTGGTATTACTTAAATTATATAATAGATTCGGCGAGCCTCGTTATATCAGGGATAGGGGACGTGTTCGGCCAGCTGATGCACGCAAAACAGGGAGATGCCGTTATAGGGATAAGCTTTCCCCGGTATTCAACAAGAACTGTCGAAGGCGCGGCGTTCGCCAAAAATAACGGCGCTAAGCTCATAGCGATAACGGACAACGAGCTGGCCCCATTGGCAAAGATCGCAGACGAGGTATTATTGGTCAACTCGGATATGAACCTGTTCGTGGATTCATTAGTCGCCCCATTGGGAGTCATCAATACGCTTATATTGCTTATTGGCATGAGAAAGAAAGACAGTCTCCGCCACAACTTTGAGATGCTCGAAGATCTTTGGAGCAAACACGACGTATACACAGGCAGGGATGAAAATCAATGAGCCGGGTATGCGTCATAGGCGGCGGGCCTGCCGGAATCATGGCAGCCTACGCAGCCGCTTTAAGAGGCAGCAGAGTATATCTTTTTGAGAAGAACGAAAAGCTGGGCAAAAAACTATACCTGACCGGCAAAGGGCGCTGTAACATAACCAACGCGGCGCCAATAGAAGACTTCTTTGATAACGTCGTTTCAAACGGCGTATTTTTGTACAGCGCTTTCTACACTTTTGGCAACACGCAGCTTATTGAATTATTGAATAAGCACGGCCTTGAAACGAAAGTGGAGAGGGGAGGCCGGGTATTTCCTGTTTCCGACAAATCGAGCGACGTTATAAAAGCATTGTCAAAGCTTTTGAGCAGCGTTAACGTGAACGTTATATTCAGGTCGAATGTTGAGGATATAGTCATAAAGGACAAGCGCGCGGCTGGCATAGTATCGGGCGGGAAGGAGATGGAGTTTGACAGTGTGGTGATTGCTGCAGGAGGAATGTCTTATCCTTCCACTGGCTCTACCGGCGATGGATACAGGTTTGCCAAAGCTGCGGGGCACAGCGTAAAAGCGCCGGTCGCTTCGCTGGTAGGCGCGGATACCAGCGAAGATATTAGCGCAATGGCGGGCCTTACGCTTAAAAACGTAAACTTGTCGCTTGTATCAGGGCAAAATAAGATATACAGCGAACAGGGCGAAATGCTTTTCACGCATACCGGAGTATCCGGGCCGCTCATGCTTTCAGCCAGCGCTTATATGCAGGAGAATAAGCGTTACGATGTAGTTATCGATTTAAAGCCCGCGCTCGATCTAAAAACGCTCGATGCAAGGCTGGTGCGGGATTTTGGAGAAAAATCGAATAAAGACTTTATAAACGTGCTTGGAGGGTTGATTCCGGGGAAACTGGTATCATTTATGGCGCAGCGCACCGGAATAGCCCCTGATAAAAAAGCTAATTCGATAACGAAAGAAGAACGTTTCAGGCTCGCGCAGGCGCTCAAATCCTTAAAATTCGGCATCAAAGGAAAAAGGCCGATAGAAGAGGCTGTTATAACGCGAGGGGGAGTAAACGTAAAAGAAATTGACCCTTCGACCATGCAAAGCAAATTGTGCGGCGGTCTTTTCTTTGCCGGCGAGGTCATAGACGTTGACGCGCTGACAGGAGGATATAATCTTCAGATCGCGTTTTCCACAGGATATTTAGCGGGTTTAAACTGTTGACAAAGGCAAATAACTGTGTTATTATCCATCTGCTTGAAAGTAGAGACTGCCCGTTTCTCACCTGCCGGCGAATGCCGGGCATGGTAAGCGCATATAAGCCATATGTAACGGGTAGTCTGCCCGTTTTTTTATTGCTTAAAAACGAATTAAAAGCCGAGAATTAAATAAATGATGGAGGTGTTTACTATAGCAACTGAACATCAGATTAACGAGCAGATCAGGGACAGGAGCGTAAGAGTCGTTTCGGATGACGGCCAGCAGCTTGGACTGATGACTGCGCGTGAGGCGATGGAGATTGCTGAGCAGAAAGGGCTTGATCTTGTGAAGGTTTCACCCAATGCCGACCCGCCGGTATGCAAGATAATGGATTACGGAAAGTTCAGGTTCGAGCAGGCGAAAAAGCTGAGGGAAGCCAAGAAAAACCAGAAGATCATAGAATTGAAAGAGATGAGGCTGTCGGCAACGATAGACAAACATGACCTTGAGGTAAAAGCCAAGAACGTTAACAAGTTTTTAAAAGACGGAGACAAGGTAAAGGTCTCCATACGTTTTAAGGGAAGACAGATGGCGCATACCGAGCAGGGCATGGCGGTCATGGACGAATTCTTTGCTATGGTACAGGAAAACGCGGCAGTAGAAAAACAGGCGAAGATTGAAGGCAGAAATATGTTTATGATATTGACGCCGAAGAACTAACTAGGAGGATACTGAAAGGATGCCAAAAATCAAGACACACAGGGGCGCTGCAAAAAGGTTCTCTGTGACCAAAAGCGGCAGGATAAAGAGGGCGAAGGCTTTCAAACGCCATCTTCTTAACGGTAAAAGTACAAAAAGGACGAGAAACTTAAGGCACAGCACGTTTGTTTCTGATTCCGAAGAAAAAAATATTAAACAGCTGATTCCGTACAAATAAAGGCCAACAGGAGGTAATGCTAAATGGCAAGAGTTAAGAAGGCAGTAAATGCCCGTAAGAAACATAAGAAGATTTTAAAGCTGGCTAAAGGATATTTCGGAGCCAAGTCAAGGCAGTTCAGGGCGGCTAACGAAGCTGTCATGAAGTCTTTAAGATATGCATATGTAGGAAGAAAGCTCAGAAAGAGAGATTTCAGGAGCCTGTGGATAACGAGGATCAACGCCGAGGCAAGGATCAACGGTATAACATATTCCCGCATGATTAACGGCTTAAAGCTCGCCGGCGTACAGGTAAACAGAAAGATACTCGCGGACATGGCGGTCAACGATAAAACTGCGTTTGCGGGGATGGTAAACGTTGCAAAAGGTAAACTTAAAGCGTAGAAAAACTGACAGAGGGCTTCCGGTTAAGGGGGCTCTTTTTTATATCGCCGTCTCGTAGATTAATGTGTTTGACAATAAAACATTACGCAATTATAGTATTAACGGTGGTATATTCCACAAGTAAAATCTGTAGACTCTTGGTCCATGCAGTTATATTGGGGCATAGGGAGGCTGAAACTCCGCACATGAAGATACTTGGAATCGACCCCGGGCTGGCGCTGATGGGGTATGGGGTAATAAGTTCTGAAAAAGATAAAGCTGTCTTGCTTGAATGCGGAACGATAGTGACGCAGGCCGATATGCCTTTTCCGAAAAGGCTTGCCGTCATACACAAAAATATCAGGGAATTGCTCCGGAAATATTCTCCCGACTGT
>CAZDZY010000083.1:0-4346 GCA_964510055.1 uncultured Christensenellaceae bacterium | reverse complement strand
GGCCGCGGCGTTCGAATCGGGTGCGGAGCTTTTCGAATATACCCCGATACAGATTAAGCAGGCAGTTGTCGGCTACGGCAGGGCGGATAAAAAGCAGGTACAGGAGATGGTGCGGCTGCTTCTGGGCCTTAGTGAATTGATCAGGCCTGACGACGCCGCCGACGCGGTCGCGTGCGCTATCTGCCACGCGCACAGCTGCAGGTTTTCGGAAAACTTCCGCATCAAATAAGGAGAGTTCGATGTACGACTATATTAAAGGCGAAGTCGCCGAAACGGGCAAAGACTATGCGGTCATAGAAGCGTATGGGATAGGATACCACATCTATACTACGGCGCAATCCCTGATGCATATCAAAACAGGAGAAACGTTAAAGCTTTTCTGCCATTTTGTCGTAAGGGAAGACGCTCATTACCTGTACGGCTTCTTTGCTCCCGAAGAGAAAGAAATGTTTATTAAGCTAATCGGGGTTTCGGGGATCGGCCCTAAAGTAGCCCTGTCGATATTATCGGCGATGAAGGTCAGCGACATAGCGGCCGCGGTGATAACCTCGGACGAGGGCGCGTTTGAAAAGATAAGCGGAGTAGGCAAGAAGACCGCGCAGCGTATAATAGTAGACCTTTCAGGGAAGATCGCGGCTTCGGAGACATTAGTCGCAGGCAGCGTTGCTGCGGCTGCCGATAAGGAGGCCGAGGCGATAAGCGCGCTCGTTGCATTAGGTTATAACCGGTCTGAGGCGATCAAAGCCGTAGCGTCCGTAAAAAATCTCGGGGATACGGCGGAAGAGATAATACTGATGGCGCTAAAGCGCATGGGAGCGTAAACGTATGTCTGAAGAGGAAAGGATAGTATCCGCGGAGATGAAGGAATCGGAGCAGATCACCGATTATTCCCTGCGTCCGAAAACTCTCGAAGAATATGTCGGCCAGGAAAAAGCCAAGGAAAACCTAAAAGTATTTATGGCCGCCGCGAAAAACAGGAACGAACCCCTCGACCATGTTCTTTTATACGGGCCTCCGGGGCTGGGAAAAACTACGCTCGCGTTCATTATAGCTTCGGAGATGGGGGTAAACATACGCGTCACGTCAGGCCCGGCGATAGAGCGGCCGGGCGACCTCGCCTCAATATTGACGAACCTCAATAAAGGCGACGTGCTCTTTATAGACGAGGTGCACAGGCTGACCAGCAGCGTGGAAGAAGTGCTTTACCCGGCTATGGAAGATTTCGCGCTGGATATAATAATAGGCAAAGGGCCGTCCGCGAGGACTCTCCGGCTCGATCTGCCTAAGTTTACGCTTGTGGGAGCCACGACGAGGGCCGGGATGCTTACGTCGCCTTTGCGCGACAGGTTCGGAGTGATACACCGTTTGCAGATGTACTCGCCCGAGGAGCTTTCAAAGATAATCAAACGCTCGGCAGGCATATTGGACGTACCGATTGACGACGACGCCGGCTTAGAGATAGCTTCACGGTCGAGAGGGACACCCAGGGTCGCTAACCGCCTTTTAAAACGAATCCGCGACTTCGCCGAAATAGAGGGTACCGGAAGGGTAACTTTAAAGGCTGCAAGGCACGGCCTTGAGATGCTTGAAGTGGACGAAATAGGCTTAGACGGCGTAGACAAGAACATACTTGATACCATAATCAATAAGTTCGGAGGCGGCCCGGTCGGATTAGATACCCTGTGCGCAGCGACCAACGAGGAGCGCGTTACTATAGAAGACGTGTATGAACCCTATCTTATACAGCTCGGTTTTATAAACAAAACTCCCAGGGGCAGGGTGGCGACGAAGCTCGCATATGCGCATATGGGCTGCTCTTACGGGGACGCGCAGCAGTTAAAGCTCGATATTGCGGAGGAATGATTGAGGACAAGCGATTTTTACTACGACCTTGACGAAAGCCTTATAGCGCAAACACCGATAGCGCAAAGGGATAAGTCAAGGCTTTTGGTATATGACAGAAAGACCAATAAAGTATCTCACAGGATATTTACAGATATAATTGAGTACCTCCATAAGGGCGACGTCCTCGTGATAAACGAAACAAAGGTGATACCCGCAAGACTGTACGGCGTTAAGAAACAAACGGACAGGGCGTGCGAGTTTCTCCTTTTAAAACGGCTCTCGCTTACCGATTGGGAAGTGATACTGAAACCGGGCAGGAAACTAAAAATCGGGGACGAAATATTTTTTTCTGATGAATTATCTGCAAAGATATTAAAAAAGAAAGAGGACGGCGTTACCGAAGTAAGCTTTTCTTTAGGCGGTGTTTTTGAGGAAATACTAGATAAGCTCGGCGAGATGCCGCTTCCGCCTTATATACACGAGAAACTGAATGACAGGTCGAGATACCAGACCGTATACGCAAAGACTGAAGGGTCGGCAGCGGCCCCGACGGCGGGTCTGCATTTCACTCCGGAGTTGCTGAAAGAAATAGAGGGCAAAGGAATCATTACAACGCGGTTGCTGCTTCATGTTGGCCTTGGAACGTTTCGTCCTGTAAAAGCAGAGAACATTGAAGACCATGTAATGCATAAGGAATATTACAGCGTATCGGAAGATGCCGCGTACATGATAAATAATGCGAGGAAAGGCGGGGGAAGGGTATTCGCTGTCGGCACTACAAGCGTTAGAACGCTCGAGTCTGTTTCGGATGAGGGCGGAAACGTGAAGCCCGGCAGCGGGTATACGGATATATTTATTTCACCGGGATACAGGTTCAAAGCTGTCGACGCCCTTATAACGAATTTTCACCTGCCCGAGTCCACGCTGCTCATGCTCGTTTCCGCCTTTGCGGGGAGAGAAAAAGTGTTGGAACTGTATAAGCTGGCTATGGAGCAGAGATACCGCTTTTTCAGCTTCGGCGACGCCATGCTGATATTATGAGGAACGCAAATGTCATTTGGATTTACTGTAAATAAAAAAAGCAAAAATACGAACGCACGCACCGGGACGATAGAAACGCCTCATGGGAAGATCAATACCCCCATATACATGCCGGTAGGAACGCAGGCTACTGTAAAATCGCTGACGCCCGAGCAGGTAAAGGAGACGGGCGCGGAGATAATACTTTCGAACACGTATCATTTATACCTGCGGCCGGGGCATGAACTGGTAAGAGAAGCGGGCGGGCTGCATAAGTTTATGCACTGGGATAAGCCCATACTTACTGACAGCGGCGGCTTTCAGGTGTTTTCGCTTGGAGAGCTGAGGAAGATAACCGAAGAAGGCGCAGAGTTTTCATCGCACCTCGACGGCTCGAAGCACATGCTTACGCCGGAAAAGGTGATGGAGATAGAGCAGGCGCTGGGCGCCGACATAATAATGGCGTTCGACGAGTGCGTAGAGTATCCGGCGGAATATGAAAGGACGGCCGCGGCCATGGAGCGCACTCACAGGTGGGCGCAGCGCTGCAAAGACGCTAAGCACAGGAAGGACCAGGCGCTGTTTGGGATAGTGCAGGGCGGCACATACGGGGACCTGCGGCGCGAGAGCGCACAGGCGATAGCCGATATGGATTTCCCCGGAAACGCCATAGGCGGCCTTAGCGTCGGCGAGCCCAAAAAAGTAATGTACGATATGATTGAAACCGTTGTGCCGTATCTTCCCGAAACAAAGCCTAGATACCTTATGGGCGTCGGTACATTCGACTGCATTATAGAAGGAGTTGCGCGCGGTATAGACATGTTCGACTGCGTGCTGCAGACGCGCATTGCAAGAAACGGAACGGCGCTCACAAGGCAGGGCAAGCTTGTTATAAGAAACGCGGAATACGCAAGGGATTTTCGCTCGATAGAGGAAAGCTGTTCGTGCTATGCCTGCCGAAATTTTACCCGGGGATATATTCGGCATTTAGTCAAAGCAAACGAAATACTCGGAGCCACGCTGCTATCGATTCATAATATAACTTCAACCATCGATTTTATAAGAGATATCAGGGAATCGATAGAATCGGGGAGTTTTTCAGAGTTTAAAGATGAATTTTTTGCAAAATATAAATTATAATCTAAAAAAATGGTTGATATTTAAGCTTCGCTAATATAGTATATAACGCGAAAGCTCTAAGAAGTGAAAAGATCAGACAAAACAACCGGATAACATCTTGTATAAATATAAATGAGGTTGTAAAGGATTCGTTCCTTTTTACTGATAAGCATATAAGACGTAAGAAAAGGATGGTGGAAAAATGCCACAGATACCAGCGGAAACCACAAGCGGTTTTATGAACTTCTTTAACTCTATCGGGATATGGATACTGATGTTCGGAGCAATAATACTTATAATGTGGCTCCCGTCAAGAAAAAGAAAGAAACAGATGCAGCAGATGATGGAGAGCATGGTGCCGG
>CAZDZY010000082.1:10770-13945 GCA_964510055.1 uncultured Christensenellaceae bacterium | reverse complement strand
TTTCCCAGAGCCGCCATACGGAGGCTCTGGGATATCCTCTAAACTTCTCCGGCAACACGTTCGGCAGCGTAGCGAGCAGGGGAGACAGCGGGTTCAAAAACGAGATGGAATTCACGGGCTGTATTGCGGAGTAATTTTCAAGCTTAAAGACAATAAAGAAGCATTCAACGCTTCTTTTTTTGTTTATCATCAACACTTCACTTTGGTTGCGCATAGCGCAACCCTATTTGCAAAATGTATTGTAACCAATCGTTTTAAGACATATTATATAAGTAAGTAGAATAACCGGAGGTTCGTCGTATGAAACTCACAGGCGGGGAGATAGTCGTAAAGCATCTTAAAGACGAAGGCGTGCCGTATATCATAGGCATACCGGGGCACGGCGTTTTGGGGCTGTTCGACGCCGTAAGGAAGGAAGCGCAGACGGGCGGCATCAGATATATCCAGGTGAAGCACGAGCAGGCGGCTACCGCTATCGCCGACGGTTATTTTCGTGTAAAGGGAAAACCACTCGCGGTGTTCGCTTCCATAGGGCCGGGGACGCTCAACACGAGCATAGGCCTTGGGACCGCGTATGTGGATTCCACCGCTTTTCTCGCGCTGTGCGGAGATACGCACGTGCATATGAAAGGCGTGGGAGTGCTGCAGGAAGTCGAGCGCTATCAGGACAGCAATATAATAAGGAGCCTCGAACCATTGTCGAAGAGAAGCTGGCGCGCCGAATCCGCGCGGCAGCTGCCGAGGATAATGCGGCGTGCGTTTAACCAGATGACTGCGGGGCGCAGCGGCCCTTGTGTTGTAACGCTGCCTATGGACGTTCAGGCGGAACACTGTGAATACACTCCGGTTGATGTATCTAGCGAGAAACCTGAATCAAAACCGTGTGCGGAAAGGGAGTATATCGAGAAAGCCGCCGCGCTGATGAAAACGGCGAAGCGGCCGGTGATACTCGCCGGAGGAGGAGCGCTGCGCGCGAAAGCGGGCGAACTCATTACGGAACTAGCCGAGAGATGGGGCGCCGGGATAGTGACGACGCTTGCGGCGAAAGGCACGGTAGCTGAGACGCATCCGCAGTACTGCTTCCATACCGGCTCAAAGGGAACGCCCGTAGGCCTTAAGGTCTGCCGGGAGGCGGACGTCATTCTAGCGCTTGGCACAAGGTTCGCCGACGAGACGACATGCTCGTACCGAAAAGGGATCGCTTTCAACTTCCCCGATACAAAGCTTATACATATTGATATAGACGCCGCGGAGATAGGGAAGAACTACGGGGCGGACGTAGGAATAACAGCCGATGTTACAGACAGCTTAAAGCAGATATTAGATCTGAACATTTCATTTAAGATAAATAAAAAATACCTAAGCGAGATACTGGATCTGAGGCAGGAATGGTTCTCATATATCAAAAGCGTGAGGGCAAAGAAGACGAGCAAGCCTACGATATCACAGCTGGTAGGAGTTTTGGGCGATATCCTGCCGGATGATACTATAATCTCGACGTCTTCCGGAAATACGCAGGCGCAGCTGTTCCAGGAATATTGCTACAAAAAGCCGTATTGCAACCTGACTACGGGAGGGTTCTCCACTATGGGATGGGCAGTGCCCGCCGCGATAGGCGCGAAGCTTGCGGCGCCTGAGCGCCCGGTGGTAGCGTTTTTGGGCGACGGGGATTTTATGATGATAATGCAGGAGCTTTCGACTATCGCCCAATACGATATACCTGTCGTCATACTGCTGGCGAACAACAGCGGCTGGATGGCGATAAAGGACCTGCAGATAGACGCGCTCGGGAGCGATACCGCTTTCGGCAACGACTTTATGCTGGGGGAAGAGGTCTACAGCCCGGATTTCGCGGCCATAGCGCGGTCGTTCGGGATAAAAGCCTATAACGAGAGCACGATCGAAGGGATAGCGGACGCGCTGGGAGAAGCTATAGAATTGAGAATACCGGCGCTCATCAACGTAAACGTCGAGAGGGAACATCCGGATTCGGGAGGCAAGGCGTTCGGATGGTGGGACGTGCCGATCCCCGCCTATATGGAGCAAAGAAGGGCGGGCTATGAAGCCGCAATTAAAGAAGAGACTATCTAAGTATTAGATCTGTTGTGAGGTGCTGCCTATGAACAGGATGAAGTTCGTGATAGTGGGCTGCGGAAGGATAGCGACGCTGCATGTCGCGGGTTACAGGAATAACCCGGACGCGGAGCTGTGGGGCGTGTGCGATATAAACCACGCAGCCGCAAAGAAGTTTGCGGAAGAGCACGGTATACCTAAAGTTTACGCGAGCTTCGAAGATGTGCTCGCTGACAGCGAAGTAGTTGCCATCGAACTGCTGCTGCCGCACCACCTCCACTGTGAATACGCAATAAAAACCTGTAAAGCGGGCAAGCACGTTTCCGTACAGAAGCCCATGGCTATGAATCTGGCAGAGTGCGACGCGATGATAAAAGCGGCGAAAGACAACGGCGTCAAGCTGAAGGTGTTCGAGAACTTTGTTTTTTATCCGCCGTACCGCCTCGCGAAGAGCATGCTCGACGCGGGCGAGATAGGGACGCCGCAGGGCATACGCGTTAAGATGAACAACGCTTCGCTTGCGTCGCGCAATATGCCAATAGTCAGCAAAAAAGTCAAAACCGGCTGTGCTGATGTGGACGCAGACGTAAAAAAAACCGGCTGGGATGTTAATACGAAGTCGTGGGTATGGAGGCTTAACGACACGCTGTCGGGAGGCGGCCCTACCGTATTCGATGACGGCTATCACAAGTTTTCAACAATAATGTATATGATGGGCGACGTGGAGAAGGTCATCGCGTGGATAGATGAGACGCCGGTCATACCCGGAGTGTATAACGACGTACCCGCAGTGATAATGTGGAAGCACAAGGACAAAAAGCTGTACGGCGTGTGGGACATTATGAGTTCAGACGAGATGTACGTGCAGAGCAAGTACTACACATGCGACGAGAGACTGGAGATAACGGGCTCGCGGGGAGTTATATGGGTGACGCGCTGCACAGCCTGCATGATGCCCTCCGTCGCGCCCGTAGTGATGTATCGCGACGGCAAGGTAAGCGAGTTCTGGGACGTAAAGCACGACTGGGCGGATTCGTTCGAAGCTTCGACAAGGGATTTCGTGGATGCTATAAAGAACGACCGCGAACCTGTGCTTTCGGGC
>CAZDZY010000082.1:10161-10760 GCA_964510055.1 uncultured Christensenellaceae bacterium | reverse complement strand
ACGCGGCAGGGAAGTGCTGAAGTTCGCGCTTGCGGCGATAGATTCGTCAAAGAAGCGCCAGGAGGTATATCTCGACAGCTACGAGGATAAGCCGCTCATGAAGAAGCGCGGCCTTATAGGAATGATACTATCCGGGAGGAAACGGAATGGACGTTAAAGCTGTTATGGCTGCTGCGGCGGACATAAGGAAGCTCACGATACGCGCTATGGAGTCGGCGGGGTATGGGCATATAGGCGGCAGCATGTCGATATGCGACCTGCTTGCGGTGCTGTATACGGACATACTGAACGTTGACCCTGAGAACAGCAAAAAGAAGGACCGCGATTGGGTCGTGCTCTCAAAGGGGCACTGCGGCCCGGCGATGTACGCGGCTCTTGCGTACAGGGGGTTCATCGAAACAGAAGAGCTGAAGACTCTTAACGCGGGAGGAACGAAACTGCCGAGCCACTGCGACCGCCTGAAGACGAACGGCATCGATATAAGCACCGGTTCCCTGGGGCAGGGGCTGTCGCTAGCTACGGGCGTAGCGCTCGGAAACAAGCTGCAGGGCATTGACAGCACCGTGTACGCCATAGTGGGCGACGGCGAGCTGCAGGAG
>CAZDZY010000082.1:0-10151 GCA_964510055.1 uncultured Christensenellaceae bacterium | reverse complement strand
GGCAGAACTGGGAGGCGATACAGTTTATAGCTCACAGGAGGCCGGACAATCTCGTGGTGATCGTGGACGACAACAAACGCCAGCTCGACGGGTTCACGAAGGATATATGCAACCCGTTCAGCATAAAGGACAAATTTATATCGTTCGGGCTGCCCGCTGTTGAAGCGGATGGTCACAACGTTAAGGAGATATACGACGGGCTGTCAAAAGCGAAGCGGGAAGCGCCGTGTGTGGTTATATTAAACACAGAAAAAGGGCACGGGTGCAATTTTGCCGAGATAGACGGTTTTAACCACTACATGGTGATAACACACGACATGGCTGAGTCCGCGATAGCGGAGATAGACGCCCGGCTGGAGAAAAGCTATGAGCATCTTAGCTGATAAATTTGAGATAGATAACAGAGAAATGCGCGCGGCGTACTGCGACGCGCTTATAGAGCAGGCGAAACTGAACGAAAGAATAATCGCGGTCGACGTCGACGTGCAGTATTCTATGGGCACGAAGCGCTTTTACGAAGCGTTTCCGCAGCGCGGTATAAACTGCGGCGTAATGGAGGCGCATGCGGTCGGGATGTGCGCCGGAATGTCGGCGACTGGAATGATACCGTTCCTGCACGCGTTCGGGACGTTCGCCACGAGGCGCGCGTTCGACCAGGTGTTCCTGTCGTGCGCGTATCAGGACCTGAATGTAAAGATAATAGGCGGCGACGCGGGCGTTACCGCCGCGGCTAACGGCGGCACGCATATGCCGTTCGAGGATATGGGGCTCATGCGCACGATACCGGGTATAACGATAATAGAACCCGCCGACACAGCTATGTATGGTACCGCGGTAGCGCATATGGCAAATACGTACGGCGTGTTCTATATGCGCTCGTCCCGCAGGAAGGTAATGAGGGTATACGGCGATAATGCCGGCTTTACTGTCGGCAAAGCTAACCTGCTTTGTGAGGGAAACGACGTCGGCATTATAGCTTGCGGCATAATGGTATACGAAGCGCTGCGCGCGCGGCAATTGCTTGCGGAGCGCGGCATATCGGCGGCGGTCGTTGACATGCACACTGTAAAGCCGCTCGACGCAGAAGCAGTCGAGGCGCTTGCGCAAAAATGCGGCGCTGTAGTAACGGCGGAAAACCACAATGCGATAGGCGGGCTGGGGAGCGCGGTGGCTGAGGCGCTTGCTGAGCGCTGGCCCGTGCCTATGGAGCGCGTGGGCGTGTTCGAAAGCTTCGGGGAAGTGGGCACGCAGGAATACCTGCAAAAGAGGTTTAATCTTACCGCGGAGGATATAGCCCAAAAGGCAATAACGTGTTTAGGGAGGAAGCGGACGTGAGGATAGCGGTGGTAAGCGAAGTATCGGCGAAGGACAAGAACAAGGCAATACTTGAAGCGCTGGAAGTAGCAAGGGCAGAGGTGTATAATATAGGCATGAGCGGCAATGGCGCCGAGCCGGAGCTTACGTATATACACACCGGGCTTATAGCGGCGCTTGCGCTGGGCACTGATGCGGCGGATTTCGTGGTAGGCGGCTGCGGCACAGGCCAGGGGTTCATGCTGTCCGCCATGCAATACCCGGGCGTGTACTGCGGGCTTATAATCGACCCGCTCGATGCGTGGCTGTTCTCGCAGATAAACGGCGGCAACTGTGCGTCGCTTGCGCTTAATAAGGGCTTCGGCTGGGCCGGAGACATCAACCTCAGATACATATTCGAGAAACTGTTTTGCGACGAATCCGGGCGCGGCTATCCTCCGCACAGAAGCGATAGCCAGCGCGAGAGCCGGGACGTCCTTTCAAATATAAACGGCATTACCCACAAAGATATTACATCTATTCTATTATCGCTCGACAAACGCATAACCGGCCCGGTGCTGGGGCACAAGGCGTTCATTGATTTTATAACAAAACACGCAAAGAAAAACGAGCTTAAAGACGCGATCATAAACTGTTAACGGAGGCATGCAATGAGCCAGTCGCTTAAAAAAGGCATTGAGACGCTTAAGTTCCTTGCTTCAAGAAAGAGCGTGGGCGTAACGGAGCTCGCGGACGAGCTTAAAGTCAATAAAAGCACTGCATTCCGAATACTCGACACATTCCTCGAGGCCGGCATGGTCGAAAAGAACAACGAGACGCTCAAATATAAGCTCGGCCCGGCGATACTTGCGCTTTCAGAGCAGTATTACAAAAACTTCAACATCATAGCCTTAGCGAAGCCGATAATGGAGAAACTTGCCGCGGACATCCGGGAGTCGGTTCACCTTTGCGTATGCTCCAACAGCAGGGCTGTGATAATAGAGCAGATAATGTCTGACTCGCGGCTCGTCGTAAACGCAAAGATAGGCAACAGCGAACCCCTTCACTGCTCTTCCGTGGGCAAATGCCTTTTGGCGTTCGCATCAGCCGATACGCGCGCGAATATGATAGAGGGCATAGATTTCGAAGTATTTACTGAAAAGACCATCAGCAGCAAAGAAACGCTAATAAGCGAGCTTGAAAACGTGCGCCGGAAAGGCTACGCCGTGGACGACGGAGAGCTGAGCCCCGATATAAAGTGCGTCGCTGTGCCGGTAAAGGACGAGCGCGGGGCGTGCGTATATTCGCTGGGCGCGTCGGGGGCGAAAAGCAGGATGACGCAGGAGAAGATAGACAGGATAGTCCCGCTGCTGCTGAAAGCAGCGGAAGACATATTCGCTTAACGCGAAATCAAAAATTAAAAAATAAGACAGCCTCAGAGTCAAGGTATTTGGGGCAAAGAAAAGGATGTGCGCTTATGGTAAATAAACTCAGGACGAAACTAAGTTATGCCAGCGGTGACATTTACGGCGGCGGCGCGTTCATGATCTTCAGCCTGCTGTTCATGAACTTCCTCGTGCTTGTCGAAGGCCTTCCTGTTGTCGCGACTACTGTCATTATCTTCATAGGAAAGCTTTGGGACGCTGTTACCGACCCATGGATGGGAAGGATATCCGATAAAACGCGTTCCCGGTTCGGCAGGCGGAGGCTATACTTCCTTATAGGCATCATTCCCGTTTATCTTTCGTTCGTGATGCTGTTCTACTCGTTCGGTATACAGGACGTAACGGCGAAGATAATTTACTACACGTTTGCTTATATGTTCTTCGGGACGGCGTTCACTATAGTGATGGTGCCGTACAACGCGATACTTTCCGATATGACGTCAGATTACAACGAGCGTACGAGCTTTACCACGATGCGCATGATGTTTTCGGGCGGCGCTTCGCTGCTCGCGGCTGTAATACCCAGCATGATAATAAAATCCATAGGCGGGCCCGTTAACGGACCGGAACAAACACCGGGCTACCTCGTGATGGGGCTCGTATTCGGGGCGCTGTTCGCCCTCGCGTGGCTTGCGGCTTTTCTCGGAACGCGAGAGAAGAAAGACCTTCCCGAACCCGAGAAGATGACACTGAAGAGCTGGACGTCTGTATTCTCGAATAAGGCCTACAGAAACTTTTTAGGGATATTCCTGTCGTTCCAGATCGCCGTCGACCTCGTACTCGCGCTGTTCATATTCTATATAGATATAGTAGTGCTGCAATACAAGAGTTACGAGATAGTCATGGCCTGTCTGCTCGTGACCACCATAGCCTTCATGTTAATAATGGGAGCGGTCGCAAAGAGAAAAGGCAAGGCGTTTCCTTTATACATAGGCTTGCCTGTATGGATGGCGTCGACTATCGCTTTCATATGGCTCGGCACGAGCACGCCCGTTTGGGTGTTGTGCGCGCTCGCGGTGCTGATAGCGTGGGGCTCGTCGGCGGGCAATCTGTCCACTTGGGCTATGCTGACCGATATATTCGACATAGACGAGATACGTACGGCAAAACGCCGCGAGGGCATATACAGCGGCATGACGACGTTCCTTCGAAAATTCGCGAGCGGAGTGGCTGTACTTTTATTGGGCTTCGGCCTGCAGGCTCTTGGGTTCGACCAGAACCAGTACGCCATTTTGAAAGCGAGTACAAGCGACTTCGATCCTGCTGTATACGCGCAGAGCAACGTAGTTTCGGGCATAAAGTGGCTGTTCGTATTGATACCGTTCATACTGCTCACGATATGCCTTATATTTGCGATAAAGAATAAGATAAACAAGCGGAGGTTTGACGCCGTGCTTCGCGGTATTGAGGAGTTTAAACAGCATGGCAATATTAACGGCCTTAACGAGCAGGAACTTAAGGATGTGCTCGTTGCCACAGGAGCACAGAAGGGCGAGCTTTGGGGCGGAGCGGAGAAGGGCGCGAAACCTACTCAGGCGGGAGAGGCCGCGCAATTCTGATCTGCGATATATTTTAGGTTTTATTATCTCTTTATGGTGATAGAGCATGGTTTACATTACAAAGCTGAATAAAAAACTTAATAAGTATTTCAGCGGGAATGTGCGAGCAGAATTTAAAAATGGGTGCATGTATCTTTCGGGACAGCTCTCCGACTGGAATGACGTTGTGCGGGCGGGACTGATGTCGGTACGAGGCAGGAGATACAGCGTCGTTAACGACATAAAGTTTTCCGGCGGGGACGTGCCGGCTGCAAAGCTTCCTCCTGTTACGGACAGTTCGCTCGAAGGCGCCCGCCCCGACGTGCTTGTGATCGGCGGGGGAGTAATAGGCTGCTCTATTGCGAGAGAGCTTACAAGATATAATCTTTCCGTAATGCTTGCCGAAAAGGAGCACGACGTTGCGATGCACGCGTCAGGCCGTAACGACGGCATGGTGCATCCGGGCATCGACCTTCGCAAAGGTCAGCTGAAAAAGAAGTATAACGACGAGGGCAACCGCATGTACGCAAAGATATGCGCAGAACTCGGCGTGCCGTTCCGTTATGTCGGACAGTATCTGTGCATGACAAAGCGCTGGCTGAAACCGATCGCGGCAGGTTCGCTGTTTTATTGGAAAAAAGCCAATATACCCGCCGAATATGTGAACCGCAGGAAATTGAAGGAACAGGAGCCTTACCTCAGCGACAGCATAAAGTGCGCGCTGCATTTCCCTACGGCCGGAGTAGTGTGCCCTTACGGTCTGACGATAGCGTACGCCGAAAACGCTGCGGATAACGGAGCAAAGATATGCCTCGATACTGCCGTTACAGGCATGTATGTAAAAGACGGGCATATCGAAAGCGTTCTCACAAACCGCGGAAGAGTTTACCCACGGATTGTCATAAACGCCGCGGGAGTGTTCGCGGAAGATATTGCAAAAATGGCGGGCGACCGCTTCTTCTCGATACACCCGAGAAAAGGCACTAATATGATATTCGACAAGAAAGCCGCGTATCTCGTGAAGACCATCGCGTCGCCGCTCAGCGTATCTGACAAGAAAGCAACGCATTCGAAGGGCGGAGGTATCGTGCATACCGTGGATGGGAATTTGCTCGTAGGGCCGAACGCTATAGAAACGTATGAGAAAGAAAACTTCGGCACGGAGGACGAGAGCATACGCACAATACTCTTAAAGCAGAGAAAGTCCGCGCCGGGTTTAAGTGAAAAAGATATAATTACGTATTTCACAGGCGTGCGCGCCGCGACATATGAAGAAGATTTCATAATTTCGTTCGGGAAATTCACAGCGAACATAATACACGCGGCGGGCATACAATCGCCGGGGCTGACAGCCGCGCCAGCGATTGCCGTTGACATAGCGGATATGGCGGCGAAGCACCTTGATGCGGAAATAAACGGAGAGTTCAACCCGACACGCAAACCCATACCGGTAGTGAAAGATATGCCGCTGAATGAGCGCAACGCTCTCATTGAGAGCGATAAAGACTTCGGCGTAATAGTATGCCGCTGCGAAGAGGTAAGCCGAGGAGAGGTGCTTGCCGCGCTGCGGAGGAGTGTTCCATGCGATACGGTGGACGGCGTTAAACGCCGGGTGCGCGCGGGCATGGGGCGCTGTCAGGGAGGGTTCTGCGGGCCGCAGGTAGCGCAGATTATCGCCGAAGAGCTGGATATACAGGTGGAGCAGGTAAGAAAAAGCTCTTATGACTCAAGGATACTCCTTGGAGACGTCAAGGAGGAAGCATGACGGCAGCATACTACGACGTCGCAGTAATAGGGGCTGGGCCGGCGGGCCTTGCCGCCGCTCTGGCCGCCTACGGGCAGGGCGCGAGTGTTTTGTTAATTGAGCGCGAAGCGAGGCTGGGCGGCATACTTAAGCAGTGCATACACGACGGATTCGGGCTCGTAAGGTTCGGCGAGAAGCTTTCCGGGCCGGAATACGCGCACAGGTTCATTGAGCGCCTGCCTCAAACTGATATCGATGTTGAAACGCTTACTTATGTTACGAAGATAGAAAAACGATCCGGCGGTTTTAGTATAACGTTCGTTAACAGGGACGGCATTAGCGAAACCGAATGTAAAAGCATAGTACTGGCGTGCGGCTGCCGCGAACGCACGTCGCGCCAGATAGGCGTGCACGGGAGGCACTGCGCGGGTGTATTCACGGCAGGCGCCGCGCAGTATTACACGAATATACTCGGCAAGATGCCCACAAAGCGCTGCGTGATACTTGGCTCTGGCGACATAGGGCTCATAATGGCGCGTCGTTTAAAACTTGAAGGCGCGGACGTCGTGGGGGTATACGAGGCGAAGCCCACCGCGAGCGGGCTCATGCGCAACGTGTACCAGTGCCTCGAGGATTTCGACATACCGCTGCATACGAGCATGACTGTTACAAAGGTGCTGGGCAACGGGCGGCTCAATGGCGTGGAGATCTCGGACGTAGATGAAAATATGGTCCCGATAAAGGGGACAGAGCAGATATTAGAGTGTGACGCTCTTATACTGTCCGTCGGGCTAATACCTGAAAACGAACTTGCCGAGAGCCTCGGGGTGCCGCTCGACGGGCGAACGAAAGGCCCGGTATCAGACCAGAACTGCATGACGCTGGCAGACGGCGTGTTCTGCTGCGGCAACGCCCTGCATGTGAACGACCTCGTTGACTATGTTTCCGAGAGCGGAGAGGCGGCTGGACGGGCGGCGGCCCTGTATTCGCCGCATGAGCGTATGTTTGCAGATATAGCTGTCGATGATAATTTCCTGTATATCGTACCTCAGAAGCTGAGCATAAGCGAACTTAATGCCCCGGTTACGGTCTATTTCCGCTCAAAGACGGAGATGGAAAAAACGCGCCTTTCAGTTGTAGCAGACGGCAAAGAGATATACAAAAAAACGTATCAGCGGCTTCGCCCGCCCGAGATGGAAAGGATAGAGCTCGATCTGAAAGCCGCAGGATTAAAACCGGGAAGCTCGCTTGATTTCACTCTCGCGGAGGTGAAATAAGTTGAAGGTGATAACCTGCATAGTTTGCCCCATAGGCTGCCGCATAACTGCCGAGATAAAGGACGGAGAGTTCGGATTCTCGGGCAACAGGTGCGCCCGCGGAGCGGAGTTCGCGAAGGCGGAGCTTACGGCGCCAAAACGTTCGCTCACTACGACTGTGCGCACAGTCTTTCATGATATGCCTGTACTGCCCGTGAGGACAAACGGGGAGATACCGAAACAGATGATACCGGACACCATGCATATACTAGGCGGCGTGCTTGTGTCTGAGAGGATGCGAATTGGAGATATAGTCGTCAAGGATATTCTGGGCAGCGGATGCGACGTTATCGCAACGAGCGATAGCCTCAAGTCCGCGGAAGGGGAGGGACATAAATGTTGAATCCTTTGGTACTCACGATAGACTTAGGAACACAGAGCGCGCGGGCGATGCTCGTCGATAAAGCAGGCAATATTCTGCGCAAGACGCAGTATAAATATGACAAGCCGTATTACTCGATTAATCCCGGCTGGGCTGAGCAGAAGCCGGAGGCATACTGGGATGCGGTATGCGATACGACAAAGAGGCTGAAAGAAGAGGCGCAAGGACTCTGGGGCGACATAATCGCTGTTACGGTAACTTCGATACGCGATACGTGCGTATGCGTAGACAAGGAAGGAAATCCTTTGCGTGATTTTATCGTATGGCTCGATAAGCGGGAAACAGATATGAAAAAGCCGATACCGCTTTTCAATTCGGTGCTTTTCTCGCTCGCTGGCATGAAGGAAACCGCAGACCTGCAGCGAAGCATATCAACGTGCAATTGGATAATGGAGAACCAGCCGGATATATGGGACAAGACATATAAATTTCTGATGGTATCAGGTTTCCTTACGCACAAACTTACCGGAATGTTCATAGATTCTGTCGCTCATATGATAGGGCACATACCGTTTAACGGCAAGACCCGCAAGTGGATGGGAAAGCACGAACTCAACCGGTGCGTTTTTGATATCCCCGTGGAAAAGCTCACAGACCTCGTTGAGCCGGGAGAGGAACTTGGGAGAATTACAGCCGAAGCTTCCGCACAGACAGGCATACCCGAAGGGCTGCCGCTTATAGCGACAGGCTCGGATAAAGGATGCGAAACGCTCGGGATGTCGTGCTCGACGCCCGACAAGGCCGCGATAGGCCTCGGCACGACCGCGACGATACAGTTTACTATTGACAGGTACATGGAGCCGCTGCCGTTCATACCGGCTTATCCCGCCGTGTTAAAAGGCCACTATAATCCTGAGGTGCAGGTATACAGGGGATACTGGCTCATATCGTGGTTCAAAAACGAGTTTGCGTCGAAGGAAGTCGCTGAAGCCGAAAAAAAGGGTGTACCGCCCGAAGACATTCTTAACGCGAGGCTCGCGGAGATACCGGCCGGCTGCGAGGGCCTCGTATTCCAGCCGTACTTTACGCCGGGCGTAGTTATGCCCAAGGCGCGCGGAGCGATAATAGGCTTTTCCGACGCGCATACCAGAGCGCACATCTACCGCGCGATAATAGAGGGCATAAACTTCGCGCTTATGGACGGGCTTTACACTATGCAGCGCCGCGGGAAGGTAAGTGTAAACAAGCTGTTCATAGCGGGCGGCGGCTCGCAGAGCGACGAGATATGCCGCATAACGGCAAATATGTTCGGCCTGCCCGTATACCGTATCCAGACGTATGAAGCAGCGGGGCTCGGCAGCTCTATAATTGCGTTCGCGGCCATGGGAGTGTACGCAAACGTCGAGGAAGCTATAGCGTCTATGGTGCGTGTTAAGGACGAATTCCTGCCCGATGCAAAGGAGCATGAGACGTATAAATATTTGTTTGAAGAAGTGTTCAACAAAATATTCGGCAAGCTGCTGCCGCTATACAAGAAGAACAGGTCTTAGAAAGGAGAACGGCCGTGTCACATCCGTATAAAGGTTTTGAGCCAAAATGGGTAAGAGGTGAATTCCCTAAAAAGTCTTACCGTTCGATCTTCAAATGGGGAGACCCGCTCGAGATAAAGGCGCCCAAGGAGTCGCTCTACAAGATACTTAAAGAGAGATTCGAGCTTGACGATGAGTTCTTTAACGATTATAAGGCCGATCTCGGGTTAGACAACGTGAAGCTTGATATTCCTTGCAGGCTTGCGGATAAGCATATCAAAGCGTTCCGGGATATTGTCGGGGAAGAGTATGTCCGCACCGACGATTATTCGCGCTTGTCGGTAGCGTACGGCAAGACGATGTACGACGTTATGCGGCTTCGTGATAAAAGGGTGGATTGCGTTCCGGACGCGGTGCTGTACCCGGAATCGAAAGAGCAGATAGAGCGCATAGTCGCATATTGCGCCGCCGAGAAGATACCGCTGTACGTGTACGGGGGCGGTTCGTCCGTAACGCGCGGAGTTGAGTGCGTAAAAGGCGGCGTTTCGCTCGACATGCGTCTTCGGTTCAATAAAGTAGTCAACTTCAACGAGACCGATCAGATAATAACCGTTGAGGCGGGCATGAGCGGGCCAAAGCTCGAAGAGATACTGAACGGTGCAGTAAAGCTGTTCAGGGCGAAGCGGGCATATACGTGCGGGCACTTTCCGCAAAGTTTCGAGTATTCCTCGGTGGGAGGCTGGGTGGTTACGCGCGGCGCGGGCCAGAACTCCACATATTACGGCGTGATATCGGATATAGTCATCGGCCAGGAATACGCGACGCCAAAAGGCGTAATAAAGACTGACTGTTACCCAAGAAAGGCGACCGGCCCTGACCTCGGGCATATAATGATGGGCAGCGAGGGAACGTTCGGCGTGCTTACGCACGTATCTCTGCGCTTTTTCCGCCATATGCCGCAGAC
>CAZDZY010000081.1:0-13986 GCA_964510055.1 uncultured Christensenellaceae bacterium | reverse complement strand
GAACAGGGTCATATCCGCCCTTACAGAAAGGATTGCACCGAAGTATACGCCATACTGAAAGCCCAAAGCCTTTGAGCGCGCCGTACTTCTTCAGCGCTTCTATCGCATATTCTGAACATGTAGGAGTAAACCGACACGATCCTCTCAAATACGGAGATATAGCCCTTTTGTAAAACCAGACCATCGATATGAGTACGCGTTTCATGCTATTTCTCCAGAAGGCCCGCTTTCCCAAGCAGCCCGCTTACCGACAAAAGAATATCTTTATATTCCAGTTCCCTTGCCGCTTCTTTCGGTATAAACACAAGAAGGCAGTTTTTCATGACGCCGTCAAGCATCGAAAAAAAGGCTTCTTTGATCCTTCGTTTCAGTCTGTTGCGCTGCACGCTGTTTCCGAGTTTCTTTGATACCGAAAAACCTACCTTTAAATGCGGCGTTTTTGTAATCACATATATGAGCGTGAGGTTCCGGTCGCCTGTCGACTTTCCCCTCTTATATACGTACTTGAATTCCTTATTGCGCCTGAGCGAATATTCCCGCCTCAAAGTAACATCCAACCCTGAACTTCCTGGGCATTAACCCCCGAAAAGGCGGCCTTTTCGGGGAATCGTACACCAATTAAGCAGTAAGCTGCTTAAGGATAACTTAAGCAGTAAGTTTCTTTCTGCCTTTTGCGCGCCTGCGCTTAATAACGTTGCGCCCGTTTTTTGTGCTCATCCTTTTTAAAAAACCGTGCTCAACCTTGCGCTGCCTTTTCTTCGGCTGAAAAGTCATCTTCATTTTGCAGATACCTCTTTCAAGTTTCGTCCGGTTTCGGGCCTGTAAGACCGTACAGTCAGACGCATATATTATATTTAAGCGACCCGTCAATGTCAACAACAATGATTGGTGCTTATTATTTCCTTATTAACAGCATAGATCCTGCCAAACAACGGCGTAAGTTATTGATTTTGAAACCGATATTCTAAAAGTTCCTTTGGCCGCGCCGCAGCGATATATATAATAGGAATATATTTGTGCTATAATATCTTCATATTATATAAGGAGCTGATACGCTGGCATGGAATTCTCCGATCTTATGGCCCGGCTCGAATCCGGGATATTTACCGAACTTGCGAGGGAAAAAGCGGCTTTAATAAGGAAGGGCGTAGATGTTATCGACTTGAGCGTCGGAACTCCCAACATACCTCCGGCGGATACGGTCAAAAACGCCATAGCGCAGGAAGCCGTAAAAAGCGAAAATTATATATACGCGATAGAAGATATCGACGAACTTAAAGAGACGGCGGCGGCATGGTATAAAAACAGATACGGCGTGGATATCGACCCTGAAACGGAAGTATGCTCGGTGCTGGGCACGCAGGAAGGCCTCGCGCATTGCTGCCTTCCGATAATAAACCCCGGAGACGTCGTGATACTCCCCGACCCGTGTTACCCAGCGTTTTATACGGGCGCAGCCCTCGCGAACGCGGAAGTTTTCTGGCTGCAGCAGCGGCCGGAGAACGGGTTTGTGATCGACTTAAATGACATACCCGCGGATATCGCAAAAAAAGCGAAGCTGATGATAGTATCTTACCCTAACAACCCGACAACGGCAGTCGCTCCGGATTCTTTTTATCACGGGCTCATTGAATTCGCAAAGCGCAACGATATATTCGTGATTCACGACAACGCTTACAGCGACTTAACGTTCGACGGCCTGCAGATAGGCAGCTTTCTTAAATACGAAGGCGCGAGGGAAGTCGGCGCCGAGTTCAACTCGCTCTCAAAATCGTTCGGGTTCGCGGGCGCAAGGCTCGGCTTCTGCTTCGGCAATAAAGAATATATAGGGATGCTCAAACAGTTCAAGTCGAATACGGATTTCGGGGTCTTCCTTCCCATACAGAAGGCCGGGGTATGCGCCCTTAAAAGCAGCCCCGATGTAGTTAAAGATACCGCAAAAGAATACGAGAAACGAAGAGACGTATTCATAGATAGCTTTGCGCGGGCGGGCTGGAACGTGGAGCGGCCTAAAGCGACCATGTTCGTCTGGGCGAAGATACCCGATAAGTTCGATGGCAACGATATAATTTTCAGTAAAGAGCTTGCGCAGAAAACGGGAGTGATAGCCGTGCCGGGCAGCGCCTTCGGCAGCGGCGGATGCGGGTACGTGCGCATGGCGCTCGTGCAGAACGAAGACAGGATACGCCTCGCGGCGCAGAGGATAGGAGAGTTTTTAAAATAAACATACTTGAATCAGAAAGGCTTACTTTCCGCCTTATGGAGCCGGGCGACACAGACGCGCTTTTAGGTATCTGGGGCGACACAGAAACCATGCGCTTCTGCGGCGGCACGGTAAAAAAGGAGCGCATAAAGCAGATAATAGAATATGATCGGAAGCAATACGAAGAACACGGCAACGCCGTTTTTGCGCTCGCTTTAAAGAAAAGCGGCAGGCTCGCCGGCATATGCGGCGGGAAACTGGACGAAGGCGATCCGCTTAAAGTTGAAGTCATCGTCCACCTCGCAAAGCAAGCCTGGGGAATGGGGTATGCGACCGAGGCTGTAAAAGCATATGTCGGCTGGCTGAAGCAAACGGGTAAGGCAACGTACGTTTACGGTTCCGCGCATCCCGATAATACCGCGTCGCAGAACATGATGAAAAAGTGCGGGTTTACGCATAACGGATACCGGCAGTACGAGGACACGGGATTTGCGGACGAGCCGTACTTCGAAATGCAACTCGATTCTTAAGAGGGGTCGATCCTATACACCCTCGTTACACATTCTGGTTCAGGGATCTCCGATAATGTTCTGTTGCCCGTGGCAGTAACCGTATGTATTCCCGTCTTCGTTTTGCATATTCTCTCTATACTGCCTTTAAGCCTGTGGCGCGAAATCAGATTTAAATCCTGGTCGAGTACTATAAGTGTCGATTTTCCTGCAGTACCGTAAATATTTCCGTTATCGTCGCTTATATAAGGAAAAAATTCAAATTCGAGTTTTTTCTCTTTATACTCCATCGTTGCTAAATCGATAATAATTATTGAATCCTCCAGCGTATGATAACAGGCTGTTAACGTCTTTTCATTGAAAATCCCGGTAACTGGCGATATATCTTCAGGAAATATTAATCTATCAACGATTTCAAGATCTTCGTTTACCTTGAAAAAAGCTTTATAATACGATCCCTCGACGTTGTCATATCCATAGCAATAGAAATATTCATCTATAAAAGTTATCTTGTAGTCAAAGATTATTCTTTTATGTTCCTTTTTTAATACCACATTGCCGTCCTGGCTGAGTTTATATAACATTGTTCCCAGATCATCTTTCCTGCATGTGAAACCGAAGTATATATGGGCATTGTTCTGCACGGGATTGATATCCGGATAAATAGTGTCAAAACTCCATTTTGTATTTCCGTTTTTATCAAGCCCTATCATCTTTGTAGCCTGGCTTTGAACGCGGGGTTCTAAATATCTCGTGCAAATCATATCTCCGTTATCCAAAAAAATATTAAGGAAATATTCTTCCGGCAACCGTGCCTCCCCTAATATAGTGCCGTTCTCAGTAAAGCTTATTAATGTTGATTGTCGCTCCCCACAATATTCGATAATAAAAAGGAATTCATTATTGTATTTATAAAACCGTATCAATTGATCACCAGGTAAGATCAGTTTTTCTGCCACTGGTTTAAGCTCATCTTCAGCCAGCTCAAATAAATGGCCGTTATTCAAATTTTTACTGTTGTCCATTGATAAAACAAAATATCTTTGCTGCCCCATATCTGTAAATAAAAAAGACAGTTTCGCTTCTATCTCCTGCGTGAGCACGGCTTTAGTTTTATTTTTTATCTTATTCAGACGCCTGCGTTCCTCATCGAAGGAGCGGTAAGCCGAATCCCCGCGCGTACGCTGAAACTTTCCCGGCTCTTCTTTCAATAGTACTGGATCTATATAAAGCGATATGCCAAAAAACTCTTCGAGCATTTCTACTTTGCGCCCAAGGTCTTCGCATCTGAGTATCTTTCTGAGTCTAGTCTCCATCGCAGAGTCAAACCCCGCAGCTGCGAGGAACTCCCTGCAGCCCTTTAAATACGGTTCTCTTTCGTAAAACATCTCATAATGCGCTGTTCTTTTTCCGTTTTTGAAAAGCTTTAAAGACATAAGGTCGTCGTCGAAATACATGAACGATAATACAGCAGCGCCTATATTTTTCGAAAGCTTCCCGGCCTCCTTGTCCGCATCCTCAAGGCTTATGCCAAGTATGCTTGTCCAGCCCTCCGATAATTCAAGCACATTAAAATTTTTATTAACGAAAGGTTTAACAGATTCAGGATGCACATTATAAACATGCAGGTTCGCAAGCGTCGTACCCATAATCCCTCCTGATTTTCTAATACTTAATTGCGATTATACCATTTGTTGTTATACAATATAAGTATATACGGGGTTTGGTTTTTACCTTGATAGTTCCAGTGTAAATTGTTTATAATTATCATTAAGATTATATAACGGAGATAAGTGTGAGACATATAAAAACTAATAAAGAATTATACAGGTCGCTGCGCCAGACATGGACGCTCAAGCCCGTGACCAAGGTAAAGCAAAGCGGCAAGATATATACCCGCAAGATAAAACACGCAGGCAGGGACGGTCGCTGAACAATGGACGCCGGCAGCGAGGCTTCGGCTTGCTTTGAGAAAAGATTGCAGATTATTTGATATGGAATACACCCGTCACCCTGTCGCGGAAAGCGATGCCTAAGCTTAAGTCTTTCCCTGGGGTTATGCCGCTTTCTAAAAGCGTGTCGGTTACCGTACGGTAAGCGAGCTGCTCAGAGTTGTTTTCCCTGCTCAAATGCCCCAGGAGTATCGACGTGACCCCCGCGCACGCGAGCTTTACGGCAGCGTCCGCGGCGTCGGCGTTGGAAAGATGGCCGTGGCGCGATTTTATGCGCTGTTTCAGCACATAAGGGTACCTGCCGTTCACAAGCATTTGCAGGTCGTGGTTCGATTCGAGCACCACGAGACCGCAGTGTTTCAGTTTATCCTCCATGGCTTTGGGGAAATACCCGAGGTCGGTCGCGACGGCGGCTTTAAGGGCGCCGCATGAAACGCAATACCCCACCGGGTCGGCCGCGTCGTGAGGCAGATCGAAAGGCTCTATCAAAAGGTCGTCTATGTAAAAATCGGTCTTTGAGATCATACGCGCAAGCCTTGCCGGTATGTCGACTTTGGGCATCGATATCCAGGTAGGTTCGGTCGCGTATACCGGTATGCCGTGTTTTCTGGAAAGCACCTGCGCGCCCGCCGTATGGTCGGTATGTTCGTGGGTTATGAGTATGCCGCTTAAGCAGGATACGTCTTCGCCGATATATTTCAGCGCTTCTTCGATGCGCTTGCATGATACTCCCGCGTCTATAAGTATCCTGGTGCGCCCGGAGCTTATAAGTATCGCGTTGCCCGATGACCCCGAAAATAAAGGAGATATAGAAAGCGCCATTTTTTATCCTTTCAAAGTGCATTATAACATAACGCGAAAGGTTATTGCCACATTGAATAAAGGGATACGGAGTGATATTCTTATACCCAAAGGGGAAACATAATGGAGAAGTCATTTTTACAGATATATACGGGCGGCGGCAAAGGCAAGACGACTGCCGCGATAGGTTTGGCCGTGCGCGCGGCGGGGCAGGGGCTGCGCGTAAAGATCGCACAGTTTTTAAAAGGGCGGGAATCGGGGGAGATATATTCCCTCTCCAAATTAGAAAATATCGAGTTGATCCGGGTGTCGGAAAGCAGGAAGTTTTTTGACGAGCTTTCGGATGAAGAGAAACTTAAGATGCGCGAAGAGGTATCAGCCGCTTTGCAGTTGATCGGCAGCTGGCTCGGAAAAGCTGATGTGGTAGTGCTCGACGAAGCGTTGGGCGCGCTCCGCTGCGGCATATTGAAGGCGGACGAACTGATAAAGATCATAGACAACAGGCAAAGCACGGAGATAGTGCTGACCGGCAGGGACGCGCCGGAGGAGATAATAAAGAGGGCGGGCATCGTAACGGAAATGAGAGAGATAAAGCATTATTATAATGAAGGAATACGCGCCAGAAAGGGGATCGAGTATTGAAGGATTAAAAACGGCGGCCGTAGAAAACACGTAACTATACACAAAGCGACAAAAAACGTTCTTTGACAAAAGCGGGCAACGGGATATAATGAATGTACGGAGTCTCCGGGAAGCCTGCAGCTTTTAAGGGCGGTTGTACGGGATCCGTAACGGGGAAAGAAACGTGAGGCGTGAAAGAGGGGACAGTTTATGGGAAATTGTATAAACGATATACACATTGAGGATTTTCAGAGCGTAGTCGGCGATCTGCTGATGAGGAACAGGAGCATACTGGATATAATATCAAAGATACAGACGAGCGCAGCCCGTGTTAACCGGGCGGTGGTAAAGTCGGCTACGCACTGCGGATGCGTCGAGATCAATGGAAAGAAGCAGACGTTTTCGGAAGAAGCGAAAATCGAGGACCTGCGTGAACTGATGTCTGCCCAGGTAAACGGGGAATTATGCGACGAATGCCGGCCGACTGTGGAAGATGAGATCGGCGAAGTTCTGTTTTACCTCGCGGCGCTGTGCAACACTCTGAATATAAGTCTTTATGACGTCATACTCAAGGAAAAAGAGGCGCTGAGCACACTCGGCACCTACAACTTCAAATAATAAGGGCGGCGGCAAGCCGCTTCTTTGTTTAATGCGCTTATTTAGTATCTATTGCTTCTAAAACCGATTTCCAAAAAGTTATGCTTAAACGACAAAAAAACTCTTGCTTTTGATATGGGTTTATTATATAATTCCAACGTTGCGCACTCTAAAAAGGCGCGCAATGCAGGTTTGAAGCGGGAGGTTGCCGGATTAAAATCGCTTTCCGGGTAATTTCCGCAGACTGCAGTTCCTTTAAAGGGACAGCGTTCAGAGCGGCACAAACGTGCCGCAGGTAAAATAAAACGACACACACGGCTAAGTGTATACCGAAGGGTCTGTAAGAGTCAGGTTCCAAGGGCGGTTTACCGGACGCAGCGTAAGGAGGAGAGAAAATGAGCAGTCAGAAAATAAGGATCAAGCTGAAGGCGTATGATTACAACCTTATCGACCAGTCGGCAATGAAGATAGTCGATACGGCTAAGCGTACGGGCGCAAAGGTCTCCGGGCCGATACCGCTGCCCACGCAGAAGGAAGTTGTCACGATACTTCGCGCGCCGCACAAATATAAAGACTCGCGCGAGCAGTTCGAGATAAAGACGCACAAGAGGCTTATAGACATACTGGAAGCAACGTCGAAAACGACGGACGCCTTGATGAGGCTTGATTTGCCTTCCGGCGTAGACATAGAGATAAAGCTCTAGGAGGTTGGCAATGGTTAAAGCATTAATGGGTAAAAAATTGGGAATGACACAAATTTTCCTGGAAGACGGAAAAGTTGTCCCCGTTACCGTAGTGGAAGCGGGTCCCTGCGTCGTGACTCAGAAGAAGACTGTCGAGACCGACGGATATAACGCCATACAGGTGGCTTTCGGCGCCATAAGGGAATCGCTTGTTTCAAAACCCGTAACAGGCCATTTTAAAAAGGCCGGCGTTGCGGTAAAAAGGCATATCTGCGAATTCCATGTGGATGACGTCGCGGCCTATGAGCTGGGGCAGGAACTGAAAGCGGATGTATTCGAAAAAGGCGACATCATCGACATCCAGGGCACTTCAAAAGGCAAGGGGTATCAGGGCAAGATAAAGAGACACGGCGGTGCGAGAGGGCCTATGACGCACGGCTCCAAGGCGAGAAGAAGGCCGGGCAGCGGAGGCGCAAGCTCTTATCCCTCGAGGGTTATAAAAGGCAAAGCCATGCCGGGGCATATGGGTGCTGAGACCGTAACGGTACAGAACTTAGAAGTGGTCGGCGTGGATATCGATAAGAACGTGCTGCTTGTTAAGGGCGCTGTTCCGGGCGCCCGGGGCGGACTGCTCTCTATCACAAAAGCCGTTAAGCAGGCTTAACGGGCTCTGAAAAGCAAAGCTTTTCGGGGCGTTAAGAAAGGAGAAAGACGAATGCCCAAAGTATCTGTATATAAAATCGACGGCAGTGAAGCCGGACAGATAAATCTTAAAAACGAAGTTTTCGGCGTAGAAGTAAACGAAGCCGTTATACACCAGGTCGTTGTAGCGCAGCTTGCCAACAAACGCCAGGGAACGCACAGCGCGCTTACCCGCGCGGAAGTGAGCGGCGGCGGCATAAAACCCTGGAGGCAAAAGGGTACAGGCAGGGCGAGATCCGGTTCTTCCCGTTCACCGGTGTGGAGAAAGGGCGGAATGGTGTTCGCGGTAAAGCCTAGAGACTATACGCAGAAAGTCAACAAGAAGATGCGCAGCCTCGCGATAAAGAGCGCGCTCTCCATGAAAGTAAACGATAAGAATATCATAGTGCTCGAAGACCTCGCGCTCGAAGCTCCCAAGACAAAGCTTATAGCCGGGATCCTGGGGAAATTTGACGTGACGAAGGCTCTGATAGTAACGGCAGGCAAAGACGAAACGGTCGTACGCGCGTCCGGAAATATCGAGGGCGTCAAAACGTCTACTGCGGAAAACATCAATGTATACGATCTTGTTAACTATGACAAGCTCATCATGACAAAAGACGCCGTAAAAAAGGTTGAGGAGGTTTTTGCGTAATGGAAGCGAGAGATATCATCATAAAGCCGATACTCACCGAAAAAAGTTACGACGACATAGCAGCCAAGAAGTATACGTTTTTAGTAGATACAAGGGCTAACAAGACCGAAGTCAAAAAAGCGGTCGAAGAGGTTTTCGGCGTTAAGGTAAAGAACGTGAATACGCTTCGCCAGATCGGTAAAGTAAAGAGGCAGGGATACACTTCGGGCAGAAGGCCGGAATACAAGAAAGCGTTCGTGACGCTTACTAAAGACTCAAAGACCATAGAGTTCTTTGACTCCCTGTCGAAGTAGTATTAGGAGGAAAGCAGCATGGCGATAAAGAAATATAAGCCGACGTCACCGGGCAGGAGGGGAATGACGGTTTCCGCTTATGAGGAAATCACGGCCACTACTCCGGAAAAGTCGCTTTTGGAACCTCTCAAGAAGAAATCGGGCCGCAACGCGCAGGGCAAGATAACGGTGCGCCACAGGGGCGGCGGCGAAAAGAGAAAATACAGGGTAATCGATTTTAAGCGCAATAAAGACGGCATACCCGCTAAAGTAGCTACTATAGAATACGACCCGAACAGGACGGCCAATATAGCGCTGCTGCAGTACGCGGACGGCGAGAAGAGATATATACTCGCTCCGTTCGGCCTTTCGGTAGGCGACGCTATAATGTCGGGAGAGGGCGCGGATATAAAGCCGGGCAACACGCTGTACCTAAAGGATATCCCGTTGGGAACGATGGTGCATAACGTCGAGCTTAAACCGGGCAGGGGCGGGCAGCTCGTGAGGGCGGCGGGCAACGCGGCCCAGCTGATGGCCAAAGAAGGCGCTTACGCGCAGCTCCGGCTTCCATCGGGCGAAGTCCGCATGGTGCTGCTCGTATGCAGGGCGACGATAGGCCAGGTAGGCAACATCGATCAGGAGATCGTCAATATGGGCAAAGCGGGAAGGAACCGCCACAAGGGCTGGAGGCCGACAGTAAGAGGCTCGGTCATGAACCCGGTAGACCATCCGCACGGCGGCGGCGAAGGCAAGTCGCCTATAGGGCGCCCGGGCCCGGTCACTCCGTGGGGCAAGCCGGCGCTCGGTTACAAGACAAGGAAAAAGAAGAATCCTACGAGCAAGTATATCGTTCGCCGCAGAGGGCAGTAATAAGGAGTTTTAGATATGAGCAGATCGGTTAAAAAAGGGCCGTTCGTAGACCAGAGGCTGCTGGGAAAACTCAGGGACATGAACGCTAAGAACGAAAAGAAAGTGCTTAAAACATGGTCGAGGTCGTCGACCATATTCCCGGATATGGTAGGCCATACGGTGGCTGTCCATGACGGCAGGAAGTTCGTTCCTGTATACATGACGGAAGACATGGTAGGGCATAAGCTTGGAGAGTTTGCCCCCACGAGGACCTTCCGCGGGCACTCGGGCGACAGGAAGACTGCCGCCAAGTAGGCAGATATGCAGGGACATCCCAAAGATCGCTAGGCATTTTGGGGCGTAAGGAGAGGAGTTTTGTAAATGGCGACTCGTCAGAGAGAAAAGTCTCAGAAGAGACAGCAGGAAAAAGATAAAAGACCGCAGGCGCGGGCGAGATATATCCGCATGTCCTCCACTAAACTCGGACAGGTGGCAAGCCTTATCCGCGGAAAGAGCGTGGCGCAGGCAACGGCGCTTCTTAAGAGCACTCCGAGGGCTGCAAGCCCGGTATTGGAGAAGGTTTTGAATTCCGCGATAGCAAACGCCGAGAACAACCAGGGGCTCCTTCGCGACGACCTTTACGTCGCTGAAGTTTTTGCAGACCAGGGGCCGACATTGAAGCGCATGCAGCCGAGGGCTCAGGGCAGGGGCTACAGGATCCGTAAAAGAACGAGCCATATTACCGTAATACTCGATAAGGCTAAGGAGGAATAAAATGGGTCAAAAAGTCAATCCCCATGGTTTGCGCGTAGGGGTAATCAAAGACTGGAATGCTCGCTGGTTCGCGAAGAAAAAGGATTTCGCGGCCAACATAAAAGAAGACAACGATATAAGGAAACAGCTTAAAAAGCAGCTTTTTGCCGCCGGTATCTCCAAGATCGAGACGGAAAGGGCAGCTAATCGGCTGACTGTCAATATATACACCGCTAAACCGGGCATAGTGATCGGCAAAGGCGGACAGGGAGTGGAAGTTTTAAAGAAACAGCTCTCGCAGCAGACAGGCAAGAACGTAGTTCTTAATATCATAGAGATAAAGCGCCCCGATATCGAGGCGCAGCTCGTAGCCGAAAGCATTGCCCAGCAGCTCGAAAGAAGGATATCTTTCCGCCGCGCCATGAAACAGTCTATAGGCAGGGCGATGAAGGGCGGAGCGCTCGGCATAAAGACTATGTGCGCAGGGCGCCTTGGCGGCGCCGAGATAGCGAGGAGCGAAAAGTACCACGAAGGATCCATACCGCTTCAGACGCTGCGCGCCGATATAGACTACGGATTTGCCGAAGCGACCACAACTTACGGAAAGATAGGCTGCAAAGTCTGGATATATAAAGGCGAGATACTTGGGAACCCGCTCAGGGACAAGTTCAAAGCGCCGGAAGGAGGCAGCAAAAATGTTAATGCCAAAAAGGGTTAAGTACAGAAGGGTGCACCGCGGGCGCATGAAAGGCAAAGCGTCCAAGGGCAATACTATGACCTACGGCGAATACGGCCTTAGCGCGGCGCAGCCGGCATGGATAACGAGCAATCAGATAGAAGCCGCGCGTATCGCGATGACAAGGTATATAAAGAGGGGCGGGCATGTGTGGGTAAAGATATTCCCGCACAAGCCGGTCACCGAGAAACCCGCCGAGACCCGCATGGGGAGCGGCAAAGGCTCTCCCGAATATTGGGTAGCGGTGGTAAAACCGGGCAGGGTAATGTTCGAGATAGCGGGAGTCCCTGAAGACCAGGCGAAAGAGGCGCTCCGGCTGGCGGCATACAAGCTGCCGATAAAATGCAAGATAGTGAAAAACGAAGATTTCGACGCCGAGGCGTTCTCCAAGATCGTTTTCAAGACTCATGCCGAGGATTTACCGCAGGATACCGCTGCGGTCGTTGAAGAAGGAACAGGTGGTGAGCAGGATGAAAGCTAGCAAACTGCACGATATGACGAATGACGAGCTCAATGAACAGCTTAAGAGTTTAAAGCAGGAGCTCTTTAACCTGCGTTTTCAGGGCGCGACCGGACAGCTTGGGGACGTAATGGTAATAATGAAGACCAAGAAGGATATTGCCCGGGTAAAGACGATCTTAAGAGAGCGCGAGCTTAAAAGCGCCGCAGAACGTTAAGGAGAAAACTTATGTCAGATAGAGGAATCCGTAAAACGAGGACGGGTGTAGTCGTGAGCGACAAGATGCAGAAGACCATAGTTGTGGAGATAGTCCGCAAGGCCAAGCATCCGCTGTACGGCAAGACCATGACACTCACGAAAAGATATAAGGTTCATGACGAAGAGAACAAAGCTAAGCTCGGAGACAAGGTTCTCATAACCGAGACCCGGCCGCTAAGCAAAGATAAGAGATGGAGACTTGTAGAGGTTGTTGAGGCCGCCAAGTAGCCAATGAGTTTATAGGAGGCGTGTGACATGATACAGGCGCAGACATACCTGAAAGTGGCCGACAACTCGGGAGCCAAGGAGATACAGTGCATAAAGGTCCTTGGCGGAAGTAAAAGGGTCACTGCAAATATAGGGGACGTGATAGTAGCGTCCGTTAAGACCGCTACTCCGGGAGGAGTAGTAAAAAAGAAAGACGTTGTGCGCGCCGTCATAGTAAGAAGCGTAATGGGCATAAGGCGCCCGGACGGATCTTATATCAAATTTGACGACAACGCGGCGGTCATAATAGACAATCAGAAGCAGCCCAAAGGGACGCGTATATTCGGGCCCGTCGCGAGGGAGTTAAGAGAAAAAGAATACATGAAGATAATCTCTCTTGCGCCCGAAGTGCTGTAGGAAGGTAACTAAAATGGCAAGATTGCATATTAGAAAAGATGACAGGGTCGTCGTGATATCAGGCAAAGAAAAAGGCAAAAAGGGCAAAGTGCTCGTTACCGAGCCAAGCACCGGCAGGGTAGTCGTAGAAAAGGTCAATATGCTGACGAAGCACGAGAAACCCAAAGGGCAGGGCAAACTCGGGGGCATAATGCATCAGGAAGGGCCTATTTACGCCAGCAAAGTGATGCTCGTCTGCGGCAAATGCAACAAAGCTACGCGTATAGCTTATAAAGTTCTGGAAAACGGCGACAGGGTGCGCATATGTAAAAAATGCGGCGCGCTGTTCGAGAAATAGGGAGGATCGCTATGCCAAGGCTTAAAGAGGCTTATATCAGCGAAGCTGTGCCGGCGCTGATGAAAAAGTTTAATTATAAGAATATCATGCAGGTTCCGAAGCTCGAGAAGATAGTAGTGAACATGGGGCTCGGAGACACGAAAGACAACCCGAAAGGGCTTGACGCCGCTGTTAGCGACTTAACTATAATCACCGGGCAGAAACCCGTGGTTACAAAAGCTAAGAAAAGCGTTGCTAACTTCAAGGTAAGAGAAGGCATGAAAATAGGAGCGAAAGTTACGCTTCGCGGAAACCGCATGTATGAGTTCGCGGACAGGCTGATGAACATAGCGCTGCCCCGCGTAAGAGACTTCCGCGGAGTGCCCGATACGTCTTTTGACGGCAGGGGGAACTTTGCGATGGGTTTAAAAGAACAGCTTGTTTTTCCGGAAATAGTTTACGACAACGTAGACAAGATCCGCGGCATGGACGTTATCATAGTAACCACCGCAAAGACGGACGAAGAAGCGCGTGAGCTGCTGACATTGCTCGGCATGCCGTTCAAGCGCTGACCCAAAGAGACGGAGGAATCAAAGTGGCAAAGAAATCGATGATCAACAAACAGCAAAGAGGCTCCAAGTTCTCGACCAGGAATTATACCCGGTGCAGTATTTGCGGGCGTCCGCACGCGGTGCTCCGCAAGTACGGTATATGCCGCATATGCTTCAGGGAGCTTGCTTACAAGGGCGAGATCCCCGGCGTAAGAAAATCGAGCTGGTAACGAATCATAAGAGATTCATCTTCTAAGCATGTTTCGATAAATTAAGGAGGTAGTACAATGCCTGTAACTGATCCAGTAGCGGATATGCTGACCCGCATCCGCAATGCTCTGGGAGCAAAGCATGAAGTGATAGATATGCCCGCTTCCAAAACGAAGAAGGCCATAGCCGGAATTCTTCTGAAAGAGGGCTTCATTAAAGGATATGAATATAAAGAGGAAGGCCCGCAGGGGCTCA
>CAZDZY010000080.1:0-14089 GCA_964510055.1 uncultured Christensenellaceae bacterium | reverse complement strand
TGCTTGATATAAGGTTTATAAGCGTCGTTTTGCCCGCGCCGTTCGGCCCTATCAGTCCTTCTATGCCATGAGTGCCCATAACAAGCTCTTTAATATCGACGACTGTCCTTCCGGAGAAGCTCTTTTTAACATTTTTTAAGTGTAGAATCTTATCTCTCATATCTGAGCAGCCTCCTTTTTGGCTTTTCTCTTTTCATCTCCTACTATACCCGAAGGCCTGAACATCAATATCAAGATCAGGATCACGCCATATAAAGCGTATCTGATAGTTGAAAGCAGATCGCCCACGCTTGCGGGGAGAGGTATCAGCAGATCCACCAGGATTCCCAACAGCCCAATCGTTACGAACCCCCCGATAATAGAGCCGGACAGTTTTTTTCTGCCGCCAAGCAGAAGAATGATCCAGATCGTAAAAGTGGTTCCCGATTCGACCATCCTTGGGAAAATGAAGGCATATAAGGGTGCGGCCGTCGCGCCGAACAAACCGATAATAGCGCATGTAATCCCGAAGAAGATTACTTTTATTTTAAAAGTCGGTTTACCAATACCTTTTGCCAGTTTTTCATTGTCTCCGATGCTCTTAAGCAGCCTGCCGTATGGTGAATGGTTTATTTGTCTGACGTACAACAGCGTGAGTGTCATGAATAAAATCAAAATAAACAAATAAATGAGATTTTCATTTTCCCCTTTAATCGGATAATATACCGTGCCGAGGCCAAGCATACCGTTTGTAAGCCATTTTTCTGTTGTGACCAGATACTCCATTATCGTTGCAAACGCCAAAGTGCCGACCAATACCGACTGGCTTTCAAGATTTAGAATAACTCGTCCCAATATTAAAGCGACAATACCGACAATAATCATTGTCAAAAGCAATGCCGGAATAAAACCGAGGTCTAACTTTACCTGCATTAAAGTAAAGGAGTACATTCCCAATCCCCAGAAACCCGCGATTCCGAAGTTGACAATTCCCGCCAAACTGAATTGTGCGTATAACAGTGAGGCTAAAGCAACATAAATAACAAGAAAGGTTAACATGTATATAATATAGTCCATTGTTAATTCCTCGCTTTCCTGAACTTTAGTAAAACTATAAACAGGATCAGCAGCATGATATCAGCATATAGATCGTGGCTGACCAGCAATACTACGGCTGTCGTTATGATTCCCCCCGCAATGCTGGCGATTATTGCTCCCCGGACACTTCCGACTCCTCCGACTATAGACACCATGATAATGGTCAAGATGTAATTCCATCCGATAAGGTAGTGGGCGTATGAGAAAGTTGTAAGGAATATGCCTGCAAGCCCTCCGGCTACGCCTGCGATAAACCAAACGAGTACTGAGACTTTCAAGGGGTTTATACCGCATGATTTTGCCAGAACCTCGTTAGCGGAGAGAGCCCTCATTGTTATCCCGTAGTTTGTTTTATACATGAATAAATACAACGCGACCGCGAGCACTAGCGCTAATCCGATACAGATTATCTGAACGTCGGTAACGCCCACGCCCAGTATTTTTATATAAGACTGTCCGGTAAAGTTAAATCCATATGCTTTCGCGCCCCAAATAAGCCTCACAACATGCCTCAGCAGGTACGAAATCCCCATGGATAGAATTATCAGCTCGTTTTTCCCTACCCCTCGTTTAAAAGCAGGCTTGAATATAAACAGGTAAGTAAGAACACTGATTAAGCCCGAAACCAATGCAGCGGGAATAATCGAAAGATAAAAATTCCAGCCGATCATTGTGTTGAAAAAGACTGCTACGTAACCGCCAATCGTAAGGTTTTCGGAGTAAGCAACGTTTGTAAAGCCGTTTAAACAAAATATTATTGTAAACCCTATAGCAGCAAGTATAAGCGGCGCCGCTTCAAAAACGCCCAGTACAAATGTGGTTGAAAAAAAACTTGACGCGTCCATATTTTCTCCTTCTTCAGAAGATTAAATTTTTCTGGCTGCTCCCAAATACTTTGAAAGCAGCCAGAATTTTTTGAAGAATTTAGCTAAGTCCAACTTTCGTAGAAAGCTCAAGAACCTTTTTGCCGTCTATCTCAGTAAGCAATTCACGGTTTGTGGAGCTCTTCCACTGGAATACTCCAAAGTTTCCGCTGACCACGCCGGTCGGGCTGTATTCGAAGGAGCCTGTAACGCCCTCATAGTCTATTTCCTCGCCGTTGCGGAGGGCATCGATTCCCTGCTGATAAGTATAAACCTTGGTTTTGCCTTCGCCGGGAGTGGTAATTGCCCTAACTGCTGACACCCAATCGTCAATTTCTACAGACCCGGCTTTTTCAATTGCCAGCATAGTTACGTTAAGCAGGTCATAGAACTCGAGGTTGTAGGAGTTTGAAGCTTCATACATATCGCCGGTGATGTCTTTCTTTAATTCCCACTGCTCCGAATAGAAATCCCATGCCGGGCCCTTTGAATTAGTAAACCCTGTGCAATAGACTCCTTTATGCGCCTGAAGGGCTCCGTCTCCCACCGCGGTTCCGAACGCAGGATCCAGCCAGTCCGTGCCCGCGACAAATATGGCAGACATACCAAGCTCTGCTGCGTTCTTTACTAATGTGCCGCCGTCGGTCGCTGCTGCGAAATTGAGAACCGCATCAGGATTCAAAGCCTGAACTTTTGCGGCAAGGTTCCTGTAGGTTGGCTGCTCAGCTTCAAAATCAAACTCGCCCACGACTTCGATACCGAGCTCTTTGCACGCGCCTATAGCGGCTGCCTGCATAAGCTGCATTCCGTCGTTCTCGACTGCCAGGACCGCAACTTTTTTAACACCCTGTTCATAAAGGAACTCCACTGCGGCAATACCCTGGTCAGCGTCCTGCGGAGCGCCGCGGAAAATAGGCTCTTCTACCGTACCGCCAAATCTTGAGGGCTGCGAGCCCGCATGAACTGAAGGCAGTATAGGTTTGCCGTTATCCCTGATATAGGCAAGCAGCCAATCACGATACGACTGGTATTCGCCCGCTACGTTTAAAAGGATGTCTACATCTTTGTTCTCAAGCAGAATCTTTGCGGCTTCGCCTTCGCCTATAGTACCGAGGTCCTGATTGATAAGCTCGATAGGCCTGCCGAGAGGAGGATCCTCATTTATGAACGACATAGCGAAATTTGTCGCAATATCGAACTGAAGACCGGCATGGCTGAACATACCCGTATAATATTGCAGATGTCCTAACTTAATAGGGGTAGTGTCAACGGATGCGCTTTCGCCGGCCGGAGCGCCCTCAGTCGGTGCTGCTTCGGTTGACGGATTTACGGTCGGGTTTACCTGAGCCGGGCCTTGGCACGCGGCAAAAACACATGCAAACACAACCGCAAGACATACTAAAACAACTCTTTTCATTTCTTCCCTCCATTTATTTTTATCCCGCATTGCGCAAGACCGTAACCGTAGCTTCCTACCGTTATGATCTGTTTTCGTAATGCGAAACCTTTTTAACCAGTATTGCCGGTCTTGCCTTAACTCCCTCGCATCTTCATGCAGGCTTGTGCCCTGTTTCAATACTAATTATTTAACATTGCAGCGGTACCTATTTGCCAAATTTATTGACGGCGTCTTCGACCAGCTTCTGAACATTTTTAAGGCCGAACCGAGTCGCTCCTAACTCATAAGCGGCTAAAACAGGATCGAGCGTACTGACTGCGCCAGCGGCTTTTACCTGAACGTAAGGGGCGCTGTATTTGCGCATTAGTTTCAAATCGTGATGTGTTGCGCCCTTATAGTCGTATTTTCCGTCCGGCGTCTTGTTATAACAGTAACCTGTCGATGTCTTAACGAATGCCACCTTATACTTGCTGCAGATTTTGCAGAGCGTTATCTTTTGTTCGTCGCTCGTAAGCATATCGTTTTCGAATATGACTTTTAATATTGCGTTATTAGAGACGGTTAGAGCGTTAAGCTCGCGTATCTCGCGCTCAATATAATTCCAGTCGCCGCTCACGGCCTTTCCTATATTAATGACCATATCGACTTCCATTGCACCGTCGTCGAGCACTTGCCTGCATTCGGCCAGTTTTATTTCCGTCGTGCTGTTTCCGTGAGGAAACGCGATAACAGCGGAGACCAAAACCTCCGATCCGGCTAACAGCTGCACTGCGCGTTTTGTATGGTATGGTTTTACACAGACCGCGCCTACGTTATACCTGACAGCTTTGGCACATTCGGATTCAAGTTCCGCGTCCGTAAGCGCGGGATGCAGTAAAGAGTGGTCTACCATCTTTGCTATCCTTTTTGAATCCAAACCTTCCAAAGATACCTTTCTAAAATCCTTGTCAAAATCGATATTATCGGCGGTATTTCCGGTATTCCTTTTCATTACTTCCGCTGTTATCTGTTCTACCAATTTTTCAATATCCAACTTAGATTACCCCTTTTCGGCTATAGAAATGAACACTTAACAAAACCCATCGCTTTTAAATTCATGACGAAATAAAAGCCGGGATTAAATTTTAACTGCTTTTTTGGTTTTTGAAGATTCGTATGCCGCAAACAAGACCTTGAGCGGCTCCATTCCGTCTTTGCCGGAAATGGTAGCAGGGCGCCCAATCCTGATGCAGTCTACAAACTCATCAACTATTCCTGATTTCACCTGGACGATGTTATTTGGTATCTCTCCAACTTTATAAAAATCCGATGTGTTGTCGTTGCGCCTGATTACTATCTGGTAATCCGGGTCGCCGTATATTGTCATTACTCCTTTGTCACAGTAAAGTACTGTGCTGCAATCCTCATATTCGTATGTCCAGCTTACTGTTATGGTTCCCGTTGCCCCGTTTTGAGTCTTAAGCAGCATCGTTGCGTTGTCTTCAACGTCTATCAGTTCGCCCTCGGCGTTTCGCTTATTTAAAGTCTCCACGGCGGCGTATACTTCGGTGAATTCATCTTCCATCATCCATCTGAGCTGGTCGATTTTATGAATTCCCAAATCGCCGAGACAGCCGAACACTGTTATGGCTTTATTAAAAAACCAGGTCTTCTTTTTGTCTATCGCCCAGAATTCGCACCCGGGGTGTCCAAACGTCGACCTGAATGTTATTACCTTGCCAAGCATGCCCGACTTAAGAATCTGTTTCGCTTTTATATGTGCGGGCGCTAACCTCTGATTTTGGGCTATAAACAGCATCTTTCCCGTCTTTTTCGAGGTATCTATCATAGCCTGCGCTTCTTCCAGTGAAACTGCCATAGGCTTTTCGCACATTACATGTTTTCCGGCTTCCAGCGCTTCTATTGTCATTTTCGCGTGCGTTGTATTCGTAGCGCATACAATAATGGCGTCCAAAGAAGGGTCGGCAATCAGTTTTTTGTAGTCTGTATATGCGGTCGCATTGTATTGTTTTGCAAGCTCATCCGCCCGTTCCTGAACGGCGTCGCATACCGCGCCTACTTCAGAGTACTCGTTCAATACTATTTCGGGCAAATGCCTTCGTCTTGCTATGGTTCCTCCGCCGATAACACCTATTCTTAACACTTCTCTGTCCTTTCCACAGCTAACCTGTTGAATTTATTTTTTAAGTTAACAACTGCCAAAGATTACATGTCCAAAATTGATGTCAGTTTTATATATCAAGGCTGGTAAGACGATTCTTATATGACTTATTATAAAATATATCATAACGGTAAAAATGTCAATAGAAATTGGTGCGTTTTTATATTATTTTTATTAATTATTTTGTTTATTGGAGCATCAAGTTTATATCATATTATACTATTGTTATCTCATTTTTGGTCTTTTTTGGGCACATTTCTAAATTTCCGGTTATAATATAGTAAATATGATACGCATATAACAAAATAAATATTAATTTTTTGTATTGTTTTTATTATATCTTTATAATATAATGAGTCTAATATAAAAATTTGAAAGGACGCGGGACTATGAGCATGCGGCTGAAACGAATAAACGAAATAGAACAATATATAATTCGTAAGAAATCCGCAACGATAAACGAACTGTGTGAGATCTCCAGCACATCGCTTAATACGATGCGTTCTTATATAAATGAATTGGAAAAGCGCAAGATTCTGACTAAAGTTTACGGCGGCGTGGTCTTGAACAAAGATATTGACGTGCTTCCGTATAATGCAAGGAGTGCGTCCTTTCTGATGGAAAAGATGATTATCGGGGAGCTTGCCAGCGAGTTTCTCGTAAAAGATGAGACTATATATATTGATTCGGGTTCCACAACAGTTCACCTGATAAAACATATAAAGCCGGACATGAATATTACCGTAGTAACAAACAGCATCACGGTTATTAACGAAGCCCAGAAGTATCCGCCTATTAATATTATTTTAATAGGGGGGCTTTATTATTATAAAACCAATTCACTGGTGGGGCATATCTCTAACCTCGGTGATTACCGGATAAATAAAGTATTCCTGGCCGCAAAGGGCGTAAGCCTCGAGGGGGGCGTAACAAACAACTCTTTTCACGAAACGAATATTGTCAAATACATGATGGGCGAAGCCAAGGAAGTAATATTACTGGCGGACAATTCAAAAGTCAACCAGACATCCACTATCCATCTATGCAATTACAATTCTTTAACGGCGTTTATAACCGATTCAAAGCCTTCCGACGAATTTGTGAAAGGCAGCGAGTCTTCCGGCGTTATTATCCGTTACGGACAAAAATCATAAACGATAGCAATATTAACGCACCGAAATCGCTAAAAGCTCTTTTATCCTACCGTCCTCCAGTATCTCTATCGATATCCCCGCGGTGCGCGTCTGCATAGGTTCGAGATACTGTAAATCTCCCGCACTCTGCTGCGAGACCGCCCCGTCCGGCCAGCAGTTGCCCGGCTCTATCCCTAAAACGTAATCGCCCGCGCCCGGGTTTTTCCACACGTTAAGATTCGCAAGTTCCGAAGGGTCTGACCAAAGCGCCGCTCCGATCCCGAGTTCCCGGTTTATCAAAGCCCCGAATGAAAGCCCCGTATCCGCGGAATTTTGTTTATAGTAATAGCACTGTTCGATGAATCCGCCCTTGGGTTTTTCGAATAAAAGTCTTTGCTGCTCTCCTTGCCTTGCGTGCTCATCCCTTGCCTTTAAGTATTCGCAGGACGTTAGCATCTCCGCGCTCTCCGACAGCAGCGGATACCCGAAGTTACAGTGGTAGAGCAGCATAAACGGTTCCCTCTTCCAGCCCCGGTTCTCTATTATGTCGCGGATGCGTATTACATTTTCACCGTACCGCACGCTTATGCGTCTTGTGAGGAAGAGACTCGGCCCGAATATACCGGCTTCCCTCATCGTCCCGGAAATGTTTATCACCGGCGTCTCTCCTTCAAGATCAGTAGATACACAGAAGTCTTCGGCCGGGGCACTCCCTATCGTACCGTGCAGGTTGAGATGCTCACCGCGGTATTCACAGGGTACTCCTACGTTTCTTAGCCCGCACGTCGCGAGAAATCCACCGGAAAATATAGCTATCCTGTCCGGGTCGTAGAATTGCGGAGCCGCGTAACCCGCTTTCGAGATATAAGCGAAATTGACGCCTTTAAAAGAGAGTCTGCCTATGTCGAGGCACCTGTCGGCAAGCACGGTAAACGCGAGACCGCTGCCGTTGTCAACGTCAACAGCCCGCATCCCGGAACTCTTTCCTTCCTGCATCGTATATCTTTTAGCGTAAAAGACCTGAGAGATGTCCCCTGTATACCAAAACAGGTCTTTCCGTGACTTTATATCCATACGAGACTCTCCTGTTACTCAGTGAGTTTTCTGTAAAGGTTTGAAACGGTATCCTTATGCTGCCCCTGTACGTAGAAACTCTCCCCGCCGTCCGCGACAGTCCTTGCCATTATCGTCTTCCATGGACGGAAATAATACCGCGGGTCGCTCTTAGGCGGCGCTTCGTGCACGTTCTGGCCTTCAAGAGGCAGAAGGTCGAACACAGCGGTCGTGAAATGTGCGATTTTTCTGCCCTCCTGGTGCGCCACATTCCTCGCCATCGACAGGCATTTCAAATAGACTTCAGGGCCTATGACTGCCGAGCCGAAATCCATAAACACTCCGTTTTCCAGTCGCGTTACAGTGTCGGCGTAGATAAGGAAATCAGTGTAGCTCGCCTCGCCCAAAGCCGCGCCGTCGCAGTTCGGGTGCTCGTGGATAATGTCGCACCCTATCCCCACGTGCACCGTTACCGGGACGTGGTACCTGTAACCGGCTGCCAGCAGCGAATATTGTTTGTATTTAAAATTACCGTTCTCTATGGCGTACCCCACGGCTTCGCCGAACCCCGTGTTGTTTTTCACGGCCCATTTGGCGGCTTCGTTAAGGCCTCCCGTTTCCTGCCACAGCCCGAATTGGCCTTCGCTGATATACTTCGCGACGCTTTCCGTGGTCTGCCCTATCATCGCGAACTCATAATCGTGTATCGCGCCCGCGCCATTCAGGGCGAAGTGAGTTATAAGCCCTTTCTTCATAAGCTCTATGAGCAAAGGCGCGGCGCCCGAGCGCAGCACATGCGCGCCCATCATCATAAGCACGCTTGCTCCCTTTTCCCTCGCCGCCTTAATCCTCTGCGCTATTATCCCGATAGACGGATGGTCCATTCCGATTCCCGGTTTCTCCGGGTCCAACATCACCGAAAGGTCCAGGTCGTGTTTACGCATTTCGAGGGGAAGCAGATTCAAACGGCTTCTATCAAACAGATCAAACGGCATATCAATAACCTTCCTTAAATAAGTATCCCAGGAGTTTTCCCGTCTCGCTGAAATCCGGAATAATCACATCGGCATTCGCACGTATCAGTCGGTTCCTCTTCCACTCGTCTATTCCGCAGCGCTTCTCTTCTTCGGAGGCCACGCCCACCGCGAAACCGCCCGCGTTCTTTACGTTTTCTATCTCAACAAAACCGTCACCGAAGCCCAAAAGTTCGCGCCCGTGCAGGTTGTTCCCGGTTAAAATTCGTGAAACGACCATCGCTTTTGAAAAGAGCTTATAATCCGCCTGCGCACCGTATATACCTCCGTTAAAGTACTCCGTAACGCCGAGCAGCGACGCCTCGTTTAAAACATATTTCTCGTCAGTACCGCTCGCGAGATAAAGCGTAAGCCCACGGTTGCGCAAGTCTTTTAAAAGCTCGAACGAGCCGGGTACCACATAATCTTTCGGCGAAAAACTGCCGCTCCGAAGTCCGTCAAGGCGGTACTGTATGCGTTCCAAAAGCCGCCGCTGGTATTCTTCCTTATATATTAGGGGGTCCTGCGCGTTCCCACCACGTTTTTCTATCTCTTCCGCGAGCGATATGCACTGGTATATCGTCTGCTTTCCCGTGTTTACGTCCACAAACTCATGGATGCAGCTCATCAGCGTTTCATCGCTTTCATCCTTCGCACCGGGGGTCTCCTTTAAAAGGTCGAAGAAATAAGGCTTCATTATGTTCTGCCATCCCTGGCGTATAAGGCTTATAGTCCCGTCAAAATCGAATAGAACCGACTTAAAGCCACCCCTGTCCTCCGACTCGTTTATAATTTCCAGTTCCCAAAAATCTTTTAACATAACTTCTCCGTTACTTTTCTTCGGCTATTATTTGCCGCAGACCGCATATGAGCGAGTGTTCCCAAACCATATGCGTGTCCTCTATCTCTTCCATCACGCCAGTGGCCGATATGCAGTTCACATCGCAGTATGCGGCAACCCTTCCTCCGTCCCTGCCGGTAAAGGCGATGACGCCCATCCCCTTTTCTTTCGCATACGCCGCAGCGTTTACGATGTTTTGTGAATTACCGCTGCCCGATATGACCAGCAGCACGTCTCCGGGCGAGGCATAATTCCTGAGCTGCTCACGAAAACAGTCTTCGTAGCTGTAATCATTGCTGAGAGCCGTGACCAGCGGCACACTGTCGTTAAGCGACATCACTTTAAAGCGTTTCTTATTATCGACAGACAAGCCCTTTACAAAATCGTTTACAAGGTGCGACGCAGTCGCCGAACTGCCGCCGTTGCCGGCCGCGAATATCCATCTGCCGTTACTGCGGGCTTCCATCAAAATTTCTGCAGCTTTGTTAAGTCTTTCGAACGGAGAGCTTTCCAGCGTCTTCCCCATCTTTTTCATGTAGTCATTCATAAATGCGCTTAAATCCATAACAAACCCCCTTAAATCCTGCGTTTTTGCCGGGCGTAAAAGATGAGCAGCACGAACAGCACAATGCCGAAGCTGATCCATTTGATTGCGTCTTTCCCGCCTATAGCTATCAAAAGATTCGTAAGCGTCTGTATAAATACAGCCCCGAGTATAACGCCGCCGTAGTTTCCTTCGCCTCCGCTCAGCGAAATGCCGCCGACCACAACGGCCGCGACGCTGGGCATGACATATGAGGAACCCATGTCTTTAAACCCCATGCCCATATTCCCGAGAAGCAGCAGCCCTATAAGTCCTGAAAGAATGCCGCTCAAAAGGAAAGTCATACAGCGCACCGCTCTTACGTTAACTCCGCTGAGGTAAGCCGCTGTGGGGTTCGTTCCCGCTCCGAAAAGCTTTATGCCCCACCGCGTCTTATTCGTAATGAACACTACGATAACAAGCACAATTATTAGTAAAAACACGATGTTTGGTATGATCCAGGTAGATTTTGCGGCAACTATCTCCAATATGGGAGACGGTTTGCCTGTTATGCTCGCGCCCGCGGTATATACATTGATGATACCTTGCACAATGTTTGCCATCGCCATGGTCACGACGAGCGGAGGCAATTTTACGTAAGCGCACAGCACACCATTAAGCAGGCCGAAGAAAGCGCCGAGTCCTATTGCTATTATCAATGCGAGCCAGAGGTTCGCGTTCTGCCCGTCCATTATCCTCGCGGTGAGGACCGCCGAAAGCGTAGCTATATACCCGACCGAAAGGTCGAGCCCGCCTTCGCCGCCGGCGGCAACTATCATCTGGCATAACCCGAACAGTGCGATGAAGGACGCCATTTTTACCGTTAGTAAAACCTGCGGCACGCTTAAAAAGCTTCCGACAAATATCTCCCCGATGAGAAACAGCAGCACAATAAGGCCGACAACTATGAGCTGCTTGCTGTATTTTTTAGAAAATTCAGCAATTGGTTGGAGGGAAATACGCCTGTTACCCATTTTTCCTTTCCTCCTTCAACATCGTTCTGTTGCTTAAAAATGTATACAATTGAGAAGCGGCTATCGCGAGTATTACGATCAAACCGCTGACCAGAGTCTGCATCGTATTGGGAAGTTTGAGGAAAAATATTATCTTGTTCACGAAGCTCATAATAAAAGCTCCGACCACTGCGGAATACAGGCTTCCCTTGCCGCCGGAAAGCGCTATTCCTCCGACGACCGCCGCCGCTACCGACTTTAAAACAAACGGGTCTCCGAGGCGCGCGTCGCCCGACAGGTTTTGCGCTACAAAAAACAGCGCCGTGAACAGTATGAAGAACGAGTTGATTATGCACGCTTTTGTCATCGTGCGCGCCGTATTTATGCCGCTGGCGTATGCGCTTGCCTCGTTGCTGCCCATCGCGTACGAGTAGCGCGAAAAGCGCGTCCTGCCTATTACGGCGAGCGCGATCAACCCGAGGGCAAGGAGCAGTATAGAAGGAGATATCACTTTCCCAAAGCCCACGAGCCACGCCGGGGCGTTTTTTATATTGGCGAAGTTGTAAAACCCTTTGACCCATTCCGCGCAGCTGCCTCCGGGAAGAGGCATTATGAGCAGGCCGGCCCCGAGGAAGATATACGACGTCGCAAATGTCACCACGACAGGCGGCAGCCTTAAATACCCCATGCCTATGCCGTTTATGATACCGATAGCTATCGCCACGCCCGCTGCGGCCAGTATCGCAAGAACGCCGGACATCGGATCGTCCTTTTTCATGATGCCCGCAAGCACGCATGTAAGAAGCGACAAGGCGGAGCCTGAGGAGAGGTCGATGCCTCCGGATATCATCACGATACCCTGTCCCATTGTTATAAGTATCAGCGGGATAAACGCGTTCATATTGTTGATTATCGCAGGCATAGTAAAAAAACCATCCTGAAGGACCGCGGTCATAACCAGCATAACGATAAGGATTGTAAATCCGGAAAATCCGGGCTTTGAAACGATCTTTTTAAGTACAGGCGTTTTTATTTTCATACATCCACCTCACTTTATTTCAGGCTCATCGATGCCGTCACGATCTCGTCGGAATTGAGCCGGTTTCCCGTCAACTCACACGCGATCTGGCCTTCATACATGATAAGCACTCTGTCGCAATTTTCCAGCAGCTCCTCGCTGTCGCTGGCGTATAATATGACTCCCATGTTTTTCTCTTTCACAAGCCTTGAAATAAAAGCGTAGAGATCGCGCTTCGCGCTGACGTCGACGCCCTTCGCGGGGTCGGAAAGCAGTAATACCTTCATATCAAACGACAGCCATTTCCCGACAACGACTTTTTGCTGGTTTCCTCCGGAAAGCGTATCGACCGGGCTTTGAAGGTCCTTCGCTACGACCGAAAGCGTTTTTACGATCTCCTTGCATTCTGCTTTATACCTTTTCACAGGCGTTATAACAGGCTGTTTCTTTAAGCTCAATTTCGGGAATATCATGTTCATAAATATCGAGTGTTTTAAAAAGAGCCCTTCGGTCTGCCTGTCGCCGGGTACAAGCATTATCCCGTTTCTTATCGTGTTCACGGGTTTATTTAGCTTTATTTCCCTTCCACCGATCTGTGCTTTGCAGACCGCTTTCTTGTAGTTACCCGCTAGGGCCAGCATTAGCTCATGCTGGCCCTGTCCGGTAAGCCCCCCAATACCTAAAATCTCTCCCTTTTTAAGCTTGATATCTATATCTTTAAGCAAATTCCCGTATTTAAGGCCTTCGACGGTAAAGATGTAATCTTCGGGTATTTCCTGGTGTTTCTTTACCGCGCTTACCTCACGGGTTTCTCCCGTTATCATCGTTATTATCTTACCCAGGTCCTTTTTGTCTTTTCTGAAATCGATGGACCCTGCCGTCTCGCCGTTTTTAAAGACAATGACGTCATCGCATATTTCAAGCACCTCCCACATTCTATGAGAAGTGAATATCATCCCGATGCCTTTCTTTGCGAGCTTTCTCATATACGTAAACAGGCTATTCACCTGTTCTTTTTCAAGCGAAGCGGTAGGCTCGTCAAGTATAAGGACACGCGGTTCTTCCGCGACCGCCTTTGCGATCTCGACCACCTGCATCTCTACGGGCGTAAGCTGATAAACCCTTTTGTTTATATCGAGCCCCGGAAGCAGCTGGTCAAACAGTTCTTTCGCTATTTCTTTAGCGCTTTTGTTATCTAAAAACAAACCCCGGCTTTTTTCTATTCCCAAAACAACATTCTGCCAAACGGTAAGGTCCTGTATCAAACTCAGGTTTTGGAATATCATTGCGATCCCATGTTTTTTCGCATCGTCAGGGTTGCGGAATTTAACGGGTTTTCCGTCGTAAATAATCTCACCGCCGTCAGCCCCGTATATACCGGCTATGATTTTGGAGATGGTGCTTTTTCCGCTGCCATTCATCCCTAAAAGGCCGGTTATCCTTCCCTTCTCGCATTTTATTTCGCCGTTGGAAAGAGCCGTGACTCCTCCAAAGCGTTTCATTATTCCATGAGCCTCTAATATTGCCATAGGCTTCACCTTTTTCTTTCAAAATTACCTTTCGGGAGGCATATTAATGCCTCCCGAAAGTCTCCCAAAAATAGCCTAATTGAACAATGCAGCTATCTGTTCTTCCGTCCAGATCTCGGAGAGCAGATAATCGTCCGGCTTGTCTTTCAGCATCTCCCAGCCTACGTCAAAGTTTTCGTCGGTGATGAATACTGTGGTGTTGACGTATACTGTCGCGTTTCCTGCTTCCGGATGCTGTGTGAGCGCGGAGTCCTTGAGCGTCTTGCCGTCGTAGAGCGAAAGAGCGATCCTGAACGCCGTACCGCTGATTCCCGGAGGATTCGCCTGCGTGACGCCCTTAAAGTCTGCGCCGGCTTCTCTTAATTTCTTCCATTCCTTGAAGAACGCCGTGCCCGGGTCGCCGTACATTACCTTGGGCAGCTTGCCTGCATCCTGGAACGCGGAGAGAACGCCGTAGCCCATGCCG
>CAZDZY010000079.1:11832-14502 GCA_964510055.1 uncultured Christensenellaceae bacterium | reverse complement strand
GTTTGAGGATGAGCAGATAGGCTCGTCCGCTATGGCGTATAAACGCAACCCGATGCGCAGCGAACGAATGGGGTCCCTGTGCAGATACCTCCTCTCATTGCCCGTAAACGCCGCTATAACGGCTTCTACGCAGTGGTTCGAGCGAACGCTCGACGATTCAGCGAACCGCCGTATTGTACTGCCTCAGGGCTTTCTGGCCGCCGACGGGATACTTGATCTTTATATGAACATCTCATCCGGCCTTGTCGTGTACGAAAACGTTATTAACAGCAGGGTAAGGCATGAATTGCCATTTATGGCAACCGAGAACATCATGATGGAAGCCGTAAAACGCGGGGGAGACCGCCAGGAACTACATGAGAGAATACGCAAGTATTCTATGCAGGCGGCTGAAAGAGTTAAAATGTACGGGGAACCTAATAACCTCATTAACCTTATTAAATCTGATCAAGTATTTAAACTTTCAGAAAAAGAGATAGATGAAATAATCGATCCGAAAAAGTTTTTTGGCTGCGCCGGCATTCAAACTCAGGATTTTATTGATGGGCACGTAAAACCGCTGCTTAAAAAATATGAAGGCAGCCTTGGATTAAAAGACGGTGTACATGTATGATCTAAAATAAAAAGCGCCATTAAGACGCTTTTATTCCCAACAGGGTTAATTATGGCAGGGGAGACGCGATTCGAACACGCAACCGACGGTTTTGGAGACCGTTGCTCTACCGTTGAGCCACTCCCCTTAGCAGACAAACGATATTATAATAAATTTAGAAACCTACGTCAATAGGAGGCGGCAAAATGTCGAAATACAGCCTTGGATTTATCGGCGCCGGAAATATGGCTTCGGCCATAATAAAAGGCGCGATAGAAAATAATATAATTAACGCTGAAGATGTACACGTTTATGATATAGACAGTAACAAGAGCGACACATTAAAGATCAATTTATGTATAAATGTTTATGAAAGTGTCAAAGCTTTATGCGAAAGCAGCGATATCATACTGCTTGCGGTCAAGCCCAACGTTATGGCGTCTGTATTAGCCGAGATAAAAGAAACCGATAAACCCATAGTATCTATCGCGGCAGGCTGGAGCGCCGATATGATCAAAAATATAATAGGCATGGGCAGGAAGGTTTTACGCCTTATGCCCAATACGCCGCTCATGGCGGGGGAGGGAATGAGCGTTTTTGAATCGCCATCCAATTTTGACGATGATCACAGTGAATTCATAGAAAGCGTTTTTAGAGCTCTTGGTAAGATAGAACATGTGCCTACAAAGCAGATGGACGCCGTGACAGCAGTTTCGGGAAGCGGGCCGGCGTACGTATATATGTTTATCGAGGCTCTTTCAGACGGAGGAGTGCTTTGCGGCCTGCCGCGGGATAAGGCTATGGCGCTTGCGGCGCAAACCGTACTCGGGGCGGCAAAAACCGTGATCGAAACGGGGCTGCATCCGGGGACGCTCAAAGACGCCGTATGCTCGCCGGGCGGGACTACCATAGAGGCTGTAAGGGCTCTCGAGACAAACGGTTTCAGAGGCGCCGTTATAACCGCAGTCGAGCAGTGCGCGAAGAAATCGAAGGTGTTGTCCCAATGAAAAAAGTAACTATATATACTGACGGCGCGTGCTCGTTCAATCCGGGCCCTGGCGGCTGGGCTGCAGTGCTTATATATAAAGGCAAAGAGAAACAAATAAGCGGTTTTGAGCCTGATACCACAAACAACCGGATGGAGCTTAAAGCCGTTATAGAAGCTCTGGCTGCGTTAAATGAACCGTGCGATGTTACTATACATACCGACAGTTCATATATCCACGACGCGTTTGAAAAAGGCTGGATAGATAACTGGCAGCAAAACGGCTGGAAAACTGCTTCGAAGAAGCCTGTCGAAAATCAGGAGCTGTGGCAGCAGATAATTGACACATCAAAAGCGCATAAGGTCTCGTGGCGCAAGGTAAAAGGCCATGCCGATGATAAATATAACAACCTGTGCGATAAGCTCGCAAGAGAGGCCATAAAGCAAAATACAAAAAAAGATGAAAAATCCGTAAAAGAGGGGCAGGTATAGTAATTTCTATCTATGCGTAAAAGACATGTTTTGCGCATAGATATATGAGGAAAAGGGTCTTATATGTCCAAATCAAGCAAAACAGAGATCAACGTTCAAAAAACTGAAAAGCTGCGCTCCGTCCTTGCCACGCTGCCTCCCTTCTGCCTTGATTTTTTTCGTGGGATCGAGCCGAGGACGTCACTTCTAACGCGCATAAACTATGCTTACGACTTAAGGCTTTTCTTTTCGTTCGTTGAAAACGAACTTGGCAAAGACGCTATGCATTTTACTGCGAAAGACCTTCAGTATATATCTATAAACGATTTTGAGCGCTTTTTAGAATTTCTTACGCTGTATTATAAAGACGATACCGTAATGGAAAACGGTGAAAAAGGATTAGCGCGGAAATTATCTTCCATAAGGTCTTTATACAAGTATTATTATAAAAAAGGGCTTATAGACGTCAATGTCACTGAAAAACTCGAAACGCCGAAGATACATGAAAAACCCATCGTAAGGCTCGAAACCGACGAAGCTCTCTCGCTGCTAAACATTATTGAAACCGGCTCCGGATTAACGCAAAAACAACTTGATTTTCACGAAAAAACCAAGCTGCGCG
>CAZDZY010000079.1:0-11822 GCA_964510055.1 uncultured Christensenellaceae bacterium | reverse complement strand
TCTTGCCATATTTACGTTATTTCTAACTACCGGCATCCGCATCAGCGAACTTTGCGCGCTTGATGTAAGCGATTTCGATTTTAATAGAAATTCGTTCAAGGTTTTAAGAAAAGGCGGTAATGAAGTATTACTGTATTTCGGCGAAGAAACAAAATCAGCTCTTGAGCGGTATATGGAAGAAAGAAATAATTCTGCCAGTTTCTGCCAGGACTCCCCCATGTTCCTATCTCTTCAGAATACGCGAATGAGTGTTCGCGCTTTGCAGGAGCTTGTAAAAAAGTATGCCCGGCTTGCTGTCCCGCTGAAAAACATATCCCCCCATAAACTGCGCAGCACATACGGCACTATGCTTTACGAAGAAACGGGCGATATATATCTTGTGGCGGACGTCCTTGGCCATAAAGACGTAAACACCACAAGAAAGCATTACGCGGCTATCGACGAGGCAAGGCGCAAGTCGGCTTCCGGAGTTGTTAAATTCCGGGACGAATAAGAACATTTGTTTGTAAATTCGTTGACTTATGCATTCGTATTTGCTAATATGATTTTAGAGGTGATTTTATGGAGGGTTTATCCAAGCGCCAGAACGATGTGTTCCAGTATATCAAACGTTATATGGAAGAGACCGGATACGCGCCGTGCGTTCGCGATATATGTTCGGCGCTCGATTTAAAATCTACGTCGACCGCCCACGCTCATCTAACAAAGCTTGAAAAAAAAGGATATATCTCCAGAGACCCCGCGAAACCGCGTACTATAATGGTAATGGACGGTAGCGCGACTAAAGAGCGCATGGTGCGTATACCCATAGTCGGAAAGGTAGCGGCCGGAGTTCCCATTACTGCTGTTGAAAACATAGAAGAATACCTCTCCCTCCCCTACTCGCTTTTAGGTACCGACGACGTCTTTATTTTAAACGTCAGCGGAGACAGCATGGTTAACGCCGGTATATTCGACAGGGACAGGATAATAGCGAAGAAACAGGATTATGCGCAGAACGGGGATATAGTTGTAGCAATGATCGAAGACGAAGCTACAGTAAAACGGTTCTATCTAGAGAACGGCCGCATAAAGCTTCAGCCAGAAAACGAGAAATACCAGCCGATATACACTAAAGATATGAACATATTAGGAAAGGTTATCGGCGTGCTCAGGATATTTAAATAATACCCATCTCTGCAAGCGCACACATGAGCCCCAGTTTCATATGCGCGTAAGTCAGGCCTCCCTGAGCGTAGACTATATAGGGCGGTTTTACGGGAGCGTCAGCGGAAAGCTCTATCGAAGCTCCCTGAACGAACGTTCCGGCCGCCATAACTATTTTATCATCATAACCCGGCATGTCCCATGGAACTGGAGTCGCGTGGCTGTCTACAGCAGCGGCTTTTTGTATGCCCTTCGTGTACGCAAGTAGTAACTTTTCGTCTCCCAGCATTATAGACTGCGTTATATCGCTTCTCTGGGCGTTATACTGCGGGTATACTTTATATCCCAGCGTTTCGAATACTTTAGCGGATAGTATGCTGCCTTTTAGTGCCTCTGCAACAGTATGGGGCGCCATGAAAAGCCCTTGAAAAAACGGCCTGTATGTAGCTTCGTACGAGCCGATTTCCGCTCCCAGCCCCGGGCTTGTCAGCCGGTTTTCCGCGAGTTCGATAAGGTCTGCTCTTCCTGTAACGTACCCTCCGGTAGGCGCTATCCCTCCCCCGGGGTTTTTTATCATGGAACCTGCTATTATATCAACGCCGCACTCAATAGGTTCTTCCGTTTCGCAGAACTCCCCGTAGCAGTTATCCGCCATTATAATTATATCGGGAAAGATTTTTTTGATATTCTGCGCAAACTCTCTTATTTCTTTCATGGAAAGCGCTTTGCGCCAGGCGTAGCCCCTCGAGCGCTGTATAAAAAGAAGCTTAGGCTTATCGGTGTGTTTTACGGTATCAATAACTTTATTTATGTCTATTGCTGCGTCAGGAAAAAGATCGACTTGCTTGTATTCCACTCCGAAATCGGCCAGCGAGCCAATATCTTTATCCCTTTTATCGCCAATGACGCTTGTAAGTGTATCGTACGGACGCCCGGTCACGCTTATCATCGCGTCGCCGGGGCGCAGCAGCGAAAATAAAGCCAGCGATATCGCATGCGTTCCCGAGGCGATATGCGGGCTTAATATCGATTTCCCGGCTTTCGTTATCCGTGCAAACACCCGACAGAGGGCTTCCCTTCCGTCATCGGAATAGCCGTATCCATTAGATGGGCTGAAATGGCGCGGAGAAATATTCTCCTGCCGGAACGCGTCTATTACTTTATATTGATTGAACTCTGCTGTCGCTTCTACATCCCGGAATATCTTCCCAAGCCCGGCTTCGGCGCCGCTTACAAGCTTTCGTATATCTTCGCCGATGCCAAAATCATCAAGTATATGCATATATATTATTCAGGCATGTCCTTCTGCTTATCAGAGAATGTAAAGAATACCGATTTAGTAGGCGCAATAGTAGAAACCGCGTGCTTGTATATCATAAGCTGCTTTCCTTCGCTGTCAAGTATTATAGTAAAATTGTCAAAACCCTTTACGGATCCTTTTATCTGATATCCGTTTGTAAGGTGGATAGTAACGGGGACCTTTTCTTTTCGAACTTGGTTTAAAAAAACATCTTGTAATACTATGACTGATTTCTGCATACTAAAACCCCTTTCTTTTTATACATATGATTATATCACTAATTGTATCTTCTATACAGGAATATTTGGAAATATCGAACCATACAATCCGCTCGTCTCTCTTAAACCATGTCTCCTGCCGCTTTGCAAAATGCCTTGTATTTCTCTTTATCAGCGCTTTGGCATCTTCAAGCCCGCACTTCCCGTTTATATAAGAAACCAGTTCTTTATAGCCTATTGCCTGCAAAGCGTTTACGTTCCCGTATTCTGTATAGATATGCCTGACCTCATCCAAAAGCCCTTCTTGCATCATGTTGTCAACTCTTTCATCGATACGTTTATACAGGAAGTCCCTTGGCATTGAAAGCCCTATTATTATATAATCATAACTGTCGTTATATTGCCGGAAATTGTATCCCGGCTTTCCTCCCGTTTCGATTATCTCCAGCCTGCGTATGACGCGCTTTTTATCGTTTTCGGAAATAATACTTGCATATTCTGGGTCTTTTTCCTTAAGGATATTATACAGATAAGAAACGCTTTTGTCATCAGCAAGTTGTGCGTATTTTTGTCGAACCGCGTCATCCCTGCTATTCGTTCCAAAATCAAGTTTATATACCAATGAGTTGATATATAGCCCTGTCCCCCCTGAAACTATAGGAATCATGCCGCGTCCGTTGATCTCTTCTATAAGCGAAAACGCGGCCTTTTGAAACTCCGCAACGGAATAATCCTCATCAGGGCGGGCGATATCAATCATATGATGCGCAATGCCCTGACGCTGTTCTTCTGTTGCTTTAGCCGTGCCTATATCCATTCCTTTATATATCTGCATGCTATCGGCACAGATTATCTCTGTTTTAAGCCGCTTCGCCGCTTCTGCTGAAACCTGCGTTTTCCCAGAAGCTGTTGGCCCGGTTATAACGATAAACCTGCTTTTACTCATATCACTCTCTTGAAGCTTTTCTCTAACTGCTTCTTCGATATTACGGATATCACCGGCCTGCCGTGAGGGCAGGTAGGTATTACGCCGGTCAAAAGAAAACTGTCAACAAGGCTCTGCAGTTCAGTTGCTGCCAGCTTGTCCCCGGCTTTAACAGCGCTCCTGCAGGCTGCCCGTATTACAGAATCCCTTTTAAGTACGAAATCGCCCGTGCCCTGTATTTCATTAAGGGCATCGTTTATAAGTTCATTTACTGCTGTCATATCCGCTACGGAGGGCACGGCGTTTATCTTATATTCAAGGGCGCCAAACGGCTCTATATCGAAACCTGCAGAAGCAAACACTTCTGCATTATCGTCTATAATAAGCTTTTGTTCGTGCGGCACTGTTATCACACATGGCTCCAAAAGCCGCTGGGACGACGGTGCGACTCCTTTCTTATAGTGCTCGTAAAGAAGCCTTTCATGGGCTGCGTGCTGGTCTATAATTAGCAAATTGTCGCCCTGTTCAACGAGCGCATATGTATCTCCGAATGAACCAATAAGCCTGTATGCAGTTAATACCTCCGTCTCTTCGCAGGCGTCCCTTTTAATATCCTCAGGCGCTAAAATGTTTTCAGGTGCCTTATTAATTTCCGTCTGCCGTGGCGACTCGGTCTCTTCCACCTTCAATGCGGTATTCCCCGCCTTTGCCTTTTGCGATGATAATACCTGCCGCGCAAATCCCGAAAAAAACTCCGTCTGCTGCCCTTCAGGAATATGCATCTCAATGCCGCCATTTTTCTGCGGCTCGCTTGTTTCGGCTATAACGCTGCCTCTTACCCCAGCACACGCTTTGGATACCGCTTCCTTTATCACGTACTCAACTGCAGCAGTATCTTTAAAACGAACCTGTAATTTATTGGGGTGTACGTTAACGTCGACCGCAGATAAAGCAAGCTCTATATTCAAAGCAAAAAAAGGCACCTCTCCTTTAACGAGCGTTTCTCCATAAGCGTTCTTTATCATTTCCTGTAAAGCGGTATTTCTCACATAGCGACGGTTAACAAATACGCTCCCGTTCCGGCGGTTTCTCATTACAGCTCCCGGCCGCGATACATACCCCGACACTTTGATTTCATTAACGCAATGCTCTACATAAACAATGGTATCCGTTATCCCGCTTCCGTAAACGCAGTATACAGCCGATTTCAGGTCGCCGTTTCCGGAGCTGTGATATATTACTTTTCCATCCGAGGTGTAGTGAAACGAGATCTCAGGGAACGCGAGTATATAGCGCGATACGAGGTCTGAAATAAGCACCGCTTCCTGCGCGCCGCTCTTTAAAAATTTTAATCTTGCCGGTACATTATAAAAAAGGTTGCTTACAATAACGGACGTCCCGTCGGGCAGGCCCGCGGGTTTTACATAATCGACGCGCCCTCCGCATACGCGGATATGTGTGCCAGTCTCCTCCGATCTGCGTTTCGTTTTCATTTCTGTGACCGATACTGCCGCAATGCTGGAAAGCGCCTCGCCCCTGAACCCCTGCGTGCTAATATAATCCAGGTCGTTCAGAGTGAATATCTTGCTTGTAGCGTGTTTAACGAACGCCAGGTTTACATCGTCTTTTCCTATCCCAATGCCGTTATCAGTAACGGATATTTCCTTGACTCCCCCGCCGCTGATATTTACGCTGATGGCGCTCGCATTAGCGTCTATGGCGTTTTCAACGAGTTCTTTAACAACGCTGGCCGGACGCTCAACAACTTCGCCTGCCGCAATTTTATCTGATATATTCTTCGGAAGAAGCTTAATTTCACCCATATCACCTGCCGCCTATCTTATGCTTTATCTCGCTTAAAAGCTTTAGCGAGTCAAGCGGGGTCATGTTGTCCAGGTTTACTACTTTTAGCATTTCTATCAGGTCGTCTTTTTCAAACGTTCCCTGCGCCTGTTTCCTGTGATTGATACCGAGCACTCCTTCGTCCTTTTCGATAAGCGCCTGCATTATGGCTTTTGCCCTGTCCGTTACCCCTGCCGGGACTCCCGCAAGCTTTGCAACTTCTATCCCGAAGCTCTTGTCGGTTCCTCCTCGGACTATTTTGTGCAAAAATACCACTGTGTCTGCCATCTCTTTAACGGTTACTGAATAATTGCTTACTCCCGGCACTAAGCCTTCCAGTTCGGAAAGCTCGTGGAAATGCGTCGCGAAAAGAGTCTTTGCATTAATATTCTTGCTTATATATTCGACAACAGACCACGCTATTGACAAACCGTCAAGCGTGCTAGTTCCTCTGCCTATCTCATCGAGTATCAAAAGGCTCCTCGGCGTAGCGTTATTGAGGATATTCGCGACTTCGTTCATCTCTACCATGAATGTGCTCTGGCCTGACGCGAGATTATCAGAGGCGCCTACGCGAGTAAATATCTTATCTACTATACATATATACGCGCTGTCCGCGGGAACAAAGCTGCCCATATGTGCCATGAGCACTATCAGGGCCACCTGCCTCATATACGTGCTCTTCCCCGCCATGTTGGGGCCGGTAAGTATCATTATGCTCTCTTCATCGGTAATAAGAGTATCGTTCTTAACGAACGATTGTTTGACGAACGCTTCCACTACCGGATGGCGCCCTCCCTTGATTTCTATTTTTCCATTCCGGGTCATTTCAGGCTTGACGTAATTGTTTTCATACGCGGCGGCTCCTAAGCTCCTTAAAACGTCAAGCGTTGCTACTGTTTTAGCCGCGTTCTGGAACCGGCTTATATTTTCGGAAAGGATATTTCGTATGAAAACAAAGCATTCATATTCCAGCGCAACGCATTTTTCTTCCGAACCCAATAGCTTTTCTTCCATTTCTTTAAGCTCGGGCGTAACGAAGCGCTCACAGTTCGAAAGCGTCTGCTTTCTTATATACCTGTAAGGGACGAGTTCAAGATACGATTTGGTGACTTCTATATAATAACCGAAGACCTTGTTATACCCTACGCGCAGGTTTTTGATCCCTGTCGCCTGCCGTTCGGCATTTTCCAGCGAAGCGATCCACTTCTTCCCTTCTCGCGAGGCTTTCTTCAATTCGTCTATATCAGAATTGTAGCCTTCTTTGATTATACCGCCTTCTGTTATGCCAGCAGGAGCGTTTTCTTCTATTGCGGCGTCCAGCAGTTCATATATATCTTCCATGCAGTCAAACCCGCTGCAGAGCCCTGATAAAAGAGATGATCCGCATCCGCTTATCGATTTTTTAAGCTGCGGCAGTTTCCCGAGCGAGCTTTTAAGCGCAAGGCAGTTTCTCGCGTCAAGAGACGAATATGATATGCGGGAAATAAGCCTCTCCAGATCGAATACCCCGCCAAGCGCTTCGGCTATGCTGTCAGACACCGGCGGGTTATCCTTTACCTCCTGTACGGCGTCGAGCCTCGAATTTATCTCTGATATATCCTGCATGGGTTCGTTGATAAAGCGCTTTAATAGCCTTGCCCCCATCGCTGTCTTTGTCTTGTCGAGGGTTCCGTAGAGCGAACCTTTTACCTTTCCTTCTCTGAGAGTCTTTGTAAGCTCCAGGTTGCTTCTTGTGAAAACGTCAAGCGACATAAAATCATTGCTTCCGTTTACCTTTATAGTGTTTATATGTGAAAGCGCGTTCTTTTGAGTCTCTTTTAAATAATCGACTAATGCGCCAGCGGCTCCCGCTCCTGCGCGGTCAGGGTCGACGCCGAAGCCTGAAAGGCTGGTTACCTTAAAATGTGACAAAAGCGTATCAAGAGCCGTATCGCGCCCAAACGTAAATGCCGGGTATTCGCTCGTAAAAATGTTCTGCTCCCTGATTATCTGGCCGAGCTTTTCTATTATATACTTATCGCTTTCGCAATAGATAATTTCGCTGGGCGATATCCTCGATATCTCATTTATCACATAAGACAGGTCTTCATCTTCGCCGCACTCTCCTATAAAAAACGCGCCCGTAGAAACGTCGGCATACGCAAGGCCTATGCTCTTATCCTTTTTGTAAAGCGACAATATGTAATTGTTGTCGGTATCGCTGAGTATCGAATTTTCGGTTACAGTCCCGGGCGTGATAACGCGTATCACATCGCGTTCAACGAGCCCCTGCGAAAGCGCCGGGTCGGTCAATTGTTCGCATATGGCTACCTTATATCCTTTTTTTATAAGCTTATCAATATACCCTTGGACGGAGTGATAAGGCACCCCGCACATCGGCGCCCGCTCAGGCAGGCCGCAATCCCTGCCGGTCAGGGTTATTTCAAGCTCTTTTGAGGCGCAAAGAGCGTCGTCAAAGAATAATTCATAGAAATCGCCCAGCCGGAACATAAGCAGGCAGTCGCTGTACTTTTCTTTGAGTTCGATATACTGCCTCATCATAGGCGTTAACTGTTGCATGTTTTTCCTCCGTATGTATGTAATATTATAACACACAAACGGTTTTATGTTGTAAAAAGTAGTATGATGCAATATAATTTAATTTAAATGCGGCAGTTTCTTTGCAGGATTAGGAGCGCTATGAAACTTAAATTCATTTCATTGCTTATTATAATAATACTTTTATTATCTTCGTGCGCCGATGTTGTTATTTCCTATAATCTTACCGGCGATGATTCATTGGAAATCGATTATTCTATATCTGTCTCATCTGACAGGGATATTTCCGGATATATGTCTTCAATAAAAAAATACTGGACGGATATGGGCTTTTCTGTTGAGGATAAAAAGAATGGCGGAGCCTATACATTGAACGGAAATAAAACTACTGATTATGATTCCCGGGGCAGCGCCGTGAAAGAACTTTCCGCTATATTGACCGATAAGGACTCTCTGTTTTACGATGTGAAATTTATATATACTCCGTCTTATTTTGAAGATATTTATGACCTCTCCGCCAGTATCTTCCTTAAAGATATCCTAAGAAAAGGTGAAGGCGTCAATATACCTGCCGCTGAGATCGAGTCGCTTCTTGAAGGCACAGAAGCCGGAAATTATAAGCTTTCAATAACGCTGCCCGGCGAAGTAATTGAAACAAACGCCGACGAGCGCAACGGGCAAACCTGCACCTGGCTGCTTAAATACGGAGAAAATAAATATCTGAAACTATCAACAAAACGGGTATTCTCTGATAATGTCTCTCATTATGCCGCATTGAACGAAGCCCAAAGCAGGGATAGCCTGTTTTTTATTATCGGCTGCTCCGCAGCTATTCTTTTGCTGCTCATTATCATAATCATTGCCGCCGTAAAAAAGTCGGGGTCAAAAAAGGTAAAGACGTCAGAAATTTACGTTGAACGGTTTTGACGCCTGTATCCTGCCGTCGGGCAATAAAAGATACAGCTTGAATATCCTGTCTTCATCCGTTATGCCGTCGGAACACCATTTTAATTTTGCGCCGCGTACAACCGAATAGGTACCGACCCGCGCCACGGGAGTATCGTCTCCGTGTACCGTCTTTACCGGCCAAATCGGTTCCCCGTCCATATTACAGCATACAAGCGTATACAAGGAATTCCTGTCAATACTTGTTTTTGTCCATGTTATCTCATAATATGTATAACCGTAACTTAAAGCTTTCTTTATCTTCAGTTTAAAATCCGCAGGCTCGAGAGAAGTATAATTTTCCGTTTTACCGATAAAAGAATAATAGTAATCCTTTAATCCGGGTACTTCATCCGCGGTAGGCATATTGATATTCTCCTGCGGAACTATATTATAGACCCTGTCGCTGATATAAGGATGATAATTCTCTTCACCCGCCCTTAAAATGTCGTACACATCCATATATTCTTCCGTCTGCTTTGCGTTGGGGCTTCCCATAAGCTGTACATAATCTTCCGCCGCCAGCTCGTGTATATCCCACTCATGGTTTGCAACATATATATCCCACTCAGCCCGGCTATTGATCGGATATATGACCTCGTGTCCTGCATCTTTCAGATCACGTATATCATAGTATTCGGTTGCCGGCAGGTCTTCATCGTTTTTTAAAAAATAATATTCGGTAAAATGATGACCGTATTCATGCGCAATTGTTTTTGCCGCTTGCGTCGCGCTTATGTATTCATCCATATTATATAGTTCTATAACGCTCACTTTTTGTTTTACCGTATAAGTCAGATCCTTTGGGATAAGTGACGGGAGATCAAAGAAAACGGAAGAGCTCTCCTGTTTCGAGCTTTGCGCGCCCGCTATATTGGAGCCGATTTCCGAGTCGCCGGGAAATACATCGATTTCGCCGACATACGTTATCTCATCGCCATGCGCGTTATTAAGCAGTTCATTATATATTTCGACGAGTTTTTCGCCCCTCCACTTGCTTGAGTAACTCACTATAGAAAAACCCAGCGGTGTTTTATAAACATTATCGCTTATCTCTTCCGTCGCCCCGACAGACAGCGGCACTCCTGCGGCTGTATGCTGATCGTCTTTTTCATATACCGATTCTGAGTATCTGCTCGAATCGATAGACGCGACTTCCATGCTTACTGTTGTTTTATCAAGGTAAAAATAGATCGTAAAGCCTATCACAACTATAAGAAACACCATCAGGAAAATAATATTCGAATTGCTTTTTCGCGCATGCCTGCCTCTCATAATATCACACCTCTGTTTTGCATACGCCGTGAAGAGTATGCTCTTTGATTTTATCTATTTCTACTGTTATGAGCCTGCCCAGTTTTTCGGCGTTTCCATTGAACGTTACAGTCTTTGCAGAGCGCGTCTTTCCGCACAGTTCGTTTTCATTGCGTTTACTTACTGTTTCCGCAAGCACTTCCAGTTCGCGGCCTAAATATTCACAGTTTTTATCTTTCATTATTTCATTGATCCGCGCGTTCAGCGCTGCAAGTCTCTCGGCTTTCTTTCCCTTTTCTATTTGGCCGGGCATGGATGCGGCTTTTGTAAGTTTTCGTCTTGAATAAGCAAATGTATAAGCGGCGTCAAACCTCACTTTTTCCACAAGATCGATTGTATCATAAAAATCGTTTTCCGTCTCCCCCGGGAAGCCGACTATTATGTCTGTCGAAACGGCGATATCGGGCACGCGCTGCCGAAGCTTTCCTATTAGCTCAATATAATTGTCTCTTGTATAGCGCCTGTTCATCCTTTTTAGTATTTCGTCGCTTCCAGACTGCACAGGCAAATGTATATGCTCGCATAGGCTTTCAAGGCGGCCGTAGCAGCTTATGAGCTCATCGGTCAAATCTTTCGGGTGCGACGTCATAAACCTTATCCGTTTTACGTTTGTTTCATTTTCTATTCGCTCAAGTAACTTTGGAAATGTCAATCTTGTATCAAGGTCATTGCCGTAAGAGTTCACATTCTGCCCGAGAAGCGTGATCTCGGCCGCGCCGGTATTACAAAGCCCGGAAATCTCGTTTATTATATCATCAGGCATGCGGCTTCGCTCTCTGCCCCGAACGTACGGAACAATGCAATATGAGCAGAAGTTATTACATCCGTAGATTATATTCACATAAGCGCTGTAAAGGCTTCTCCTTTTTACGGGAAGGCCTTCTGTTATCGATTCTTCCTGTAAGACGTTTATTACCCTTCTTTTACCTGCCAGGGCTTCATAAAGCATCGACTCGAGGCAATGCATATGATTTGTCCCAAACACTATATCTATAAACGGAAAGCGCTTTTGCAGCTTTTCGGCCGCGTCCTCCTGCTGCATCATGCATCCGAAGACTGCAATTATAGCGCCCGGAACATTTTGTTTATGGTCTTTCAACGCCCCAATATTTCCATACAGTCTTGCCTCGGCATGCTCCCTTACGCAGCATGTATTGAAAACTATCAGATCGGCTTTTGATTTATCTTCAGCCGGCGTGTAACCCATGCCCTCAAGCAGCCCTGAAAGCTTTTCGCTTTCGTGCTCGTTCATCTGGCATCCGTAAGTCTCGATATAATAACTCGACCTGTTTTCCGTTACATATTCTTTAAGCGTTCCGTCCAAGCTTTATAAGTGCCTTTCGTTTTATAATATGCTTCCAAAAAGTGTTTGCGCTTTTGAATAACCATACAAAAAGCATTATATTAGAAATATATATCTTTATCAACTTTACAGGCAGTAAATTTTATTTTAAGCATATCATAATTATAAATAATGCATGTTTCAAAAAACGAAATGGAGCATCAAAAATGGGTTGACATTGCCCTTTAAATACGGTATATTATACTTCGTCGCGAAAAAACTCACGGGGTGTAGCGCAGTTTGGTAGCG
>CAZDZY010000078.1:0-14795 GCA_964510055.1 uncultured Christensenellaceae bacterium | reverse complement strand
CGACGGCGCATTTGCCGTCCCTTCTTACCGCGACTATCGTCGTACCTTCCATCATAGTTTACATCCTCCATTATCCCCGAAAGCTTCTGCCTTCAAAGACTTTTAACCGGGGAATAACTCCCCCTTATAATTCTATCATCTGCAAAAAACTTATTCCACGCAGTTGCCTCTTATTAATATATTGTTCAAATATTCCCGTATTTTCTTTATCTCATCCAAGGCGCGCTGCGCCACAGCCATTTTCCTGTCTTTACGGTTATGCTTCATATCTATCGTATTGATTATGCCGTATGTTATATTCATCGGCTGAAAATCCGCTCCTGCATAGCCCGAAACGTAAGCGGCGAGCGCGCCGCATGCCGTTTCCCGGCTGAAATGCGGGCGCGGCTTCCCGGCGATATCGCACGCCGCGAACAGCCCGGCGAGCAGCCCCGACGAAGCGCTCTCGACATACCCCTCCACGCCCGTTATCTGCCCTGCGAAATAGAGCCCCGGGCGGCTTTTCATTTCATAATATTCATCGAGCAGCGCAGGGCTTTTTATGTATGTGTTCCTGTGCATAACGCCGTATCTTGCGAATTCGGCGTTCTTAAGGCCGGGTATCAAGGAGAACACCCTTTTCTGTTCCCCGAACTTCAAATGCGTCTGGAAGCCCACAAGGTTCAGCAGCCTGCCTTGCGCGTCTTCGCGCCGCAGCTGCACGACTGCAAACGGCTTTTCCCCGTCAGGGCACGTGATCCCTACCGGCTTGAGCGGCCCGAACAGCAGCGTCCTGAATCCGCGCTTCGCCATCGTTTCCACCGGCATGCAGCCTTCGAATACCCTGCCGTCTTCGAAGCCGTGAATATAAGCTGCTTCGGCGCTGGTGAGCGCTTCGTAAAACGCGCGGTACTCCTGCTCGTTCATCGGGCAGTTCAGGTAATCGCTGCCTTCGCCGTACCGCGACGCCCAGAACGCCTTGTTCATATCAACAGATTCTGCCGTCACTATCGGTGCGGCCGCGTCGTAGAACGACAGCATGCCGCCTGTCATTTGCGATATATTTTCTGCTAATTTCTCTGAAACCAGCGGCCCCGCCGCGACTATAACAATGCCGTCTTCGGGTATCGAATTGACCTGCTCCGTCACAACGTGTATATGTTTATCAGAGCGTATAACCTGTGTTATATATTCCGAGAATTTATGTCTGTCTACCGCGAGCGCCCCGCCCGCGGGTATTTTCGTCTCGTCTGCCGCGCGCATGACGAGCGAACCTAATTCCCTCATCTCCTGCTTTAAAAGGCCGACCGCGTTCTGCAGCCCCTCGGCCCGCAGGGAGTTCGAACAAACGAGCTCCGCAAAGCTCTCCGAGGAATGTGCGGGAGAAAAGTTTAAAGGTTTCTGCTCATAAAGCGTTACGTCAATGCCGAAGCGCGCGAGCTGCCACGCAGCCTCGCATCCCGCAAGCCCGGCGCCTATTACAGCTGCGTTATTCCTCTTCATCCGCTTTTTTGCGTTTGTTCTTTTCGCATTCCGGGTTAGAGCATTTCTTGTAGCTCTTCCCGTTAGACATTCGGCGCAGCACCATCATGCTCCCGCACGCCTCGCACTTATCGGCTATAGGCATATCCCACGACACGAAATCGCACTCAGGGTAGCCCTCGCAGCCGTAGAACGTTTTTCTTGTTTTCGATGATTTCTTTTCCACGATACGTTTGCCGCACTTCGGGCACGGCGTGTCTATATATTTCACTATAGGCTTCGTGTTGCGGCATTCGGGGTAACCGGGGCACGCGAGGAACTGCCCGAACCTGCCGTCCTTGTATACCATGGTCCTGCCGCATTTCTCGCATATAACATCAGATTCTTTTACGGGGAGCGCCACGCGCTCCAAAGTCTTGTCCGCTATCTCCAAAGTCTTTTCGAAAGGCCCGTAAAAATCGTGCAGCAGCTTCTTCCACTGCTTGCCGCCGTTTTCTATATCGTCCAGCTTATTCTCCAGCCCCGCTGTAAACTCGACGTCGACTATATCTGAAAAATTCTTTTTCATAAGGTCGTTGACGATAACGCCCAGCTCGGCGGGTATCAGTGCCTTGCCCTCTTTGGCTATATACCGCCTCTCCTGTATCGTCGAGATTATCGGGGCGTAGGTGCTCGGCCGGCCTATGCCTTTCTCCTCGAGCGCCTTAACAAGCGTCGCTTCGGTGTAGCGGCTCGGCGGCTGCGTAAAGTTCTGCTTCGGCGTAATACCAAGAAGCGGGCAGACTTCGCCTTCATGCAGCGCGGGCAGTATCATATCCTTCTGCTCGTCTTCGCCCATATATGCGGCCATATACCCTTTGAATATAAGCCTCGAACCCGCGGCCTTGAATATACAGTCCCCTGCGGTGAGCGTTACCGTCATGGTCTCGTATTCCGAAGGCTTCATCTGGCTGGCGACGAATCTGCCGTATATCAGCTTGTATAACCTGTATTGGTCTTTTGAAAGTGTATTTTTAAGGCTGTCGGGCGCGTGATCCATATGCGAGGGCCGTATTGCCTCGTGCGCGTCCTGCGACTGTTTCGCTTTTCTGAAATAATTAGGAGTTTCGGGAAGGTATTCCTGACCGTATGTTTTCATTATATGTTCGCGCACTGCCGCCAGCGCCTCGTCGGAGACCCTTGTGGAATCGGTCCTTATATACGTTACAAGGCCTACCGAGCCTTCGCCCGGCAGCTCGACGCCTTCGTAAAGCTGCTGCGCCACGAGCATCGTGCGCTTCGCTGTAAACCCAAGCGCTCCCGCCGCGGCCTGCTGAAGCTGGCTAGTAGTAAAAGGCGGAGGGGCGCTCTTCTTTTTCTCGCCTTTTTTTACGCTCTCGACTATGAAATCTTTGCCTTCTACGGCCTTCAATATCTCGTCGGCCTGATCTTTGTTCTCTATCTTCTTCTGGCCGTTTCTCTCCGCGAACTTTGCCTCGAATTGCTTCGTCTTCGCGGGATCGGTAAGAAGCGCGGTTATCGTCCAGAACTCCTCGGGCACAAACGCGTTTATCTCCTCTTCCCTGTCGCAAATTATGCGCACAGCGACCGATTGCACGCGGCCGGCCGAAAGGCCCTTTTTCACCTTGCGCCAGAGCAGCGGCGAAAGCTTGTAGCCTACGAGCCTGTCCAGTACGCGCCGCGCCTGCTGAGCGTCTACAAGGTCGAGGTTTATCTCCCTCGGGTGCTTTATGGCGTTCGTGACAGCGTTTTTCGTTATCTCGTTGAACTCTATGCGGCTTATGTTCGCTTCTTCGCCTAAGAGATTGGCTATATGCCACGATATAGCCTCGCCTTCCCTGTCGGGGTCGGTAGCGAGGTATACCTTTTTGGCGCCCGCGGCGCTGGTCTTAAGGCTCGAAACTACGTCTTTCTTTCCCCGTATCTGGATATACTTCGGCTCAAAGTCGTTATCGACATCGACGCCGAGCGTGCTTTTCGGCAGGTCCCTTACATGCCCGCCGCTCGCCTGCACCTTATACCCGGAGCCCAGGAATTTGTTTATAGTCTTCGCCTTCGCAGGCGACTCGACTATCACAAGGTCATATTTCTTTCCCGGGGCGGCTGATTTCTTCGCGGCCGTTTTCTTTACTGTGTTTTTCTGCGCAGTTGCCATCTGTCACTCCAAAATAATATTTTATCCCGGACTTGGCCGGTGCCCGTCGGTATCGTTACTTAGCAAAGCAGCCGTATCATATCCCGTATTTTCCTCCCGGCAGGCGCTTGATGAGCCCGCCGAGTTCCATCATAGTGAGCGCGGAGTTTATCTCGCTTTGAGGATATTTTATGCATGAGGCCATGTTTTCAACACTGGCATCGCCTTGCAAAAGCAAATTATATATTTGACGCTGCAAAAAATCAAGCTGAATATTCTCAAAATTGGCTGAAGTGTTTTTTTCTTCCCCCGAAACGCCGTAAAACTTAAGTATTCCGGCAGCGCTTTTTACAGGATACGCGCCTTTCTCTATAAGCATATTCGGCAGCGCGGCAGTGCGCATATACGGCGCTCCCGGCACGGCGAACACGTCGCGCCCCATGGCTGTCGCCATCGACGCGGTTATGGTAGTGCCGCCCTTTATATCCGATTCTATAACGAGCGTGCCTCGCGACAGCCCGGCGATTATCCTGTTTCTCGCGGGGAAGTTTGTAAGGAAAGGTTTTGTGCCGGGGGGAAGCTCGGAGACGACTGCTCCATTTTCTATCATCCTATTATATATATCGGCGCTTTCGGGAGGGTAGATAACGTCGGCCCCGCAGCCCAATACCGCTATGGTCTTCCCTCCTCCGTCGAGAGCCCCCAGGTGGGCGCTTGAGTCTATGCCCCGCGCCATGCCAGAGACTACGGCGACACCCGCGTCGGCAAGCTCTTTCGCTATTGCCTGCGTAAGCTCAGCGCCCTTGCGCGAGCACTGCCTCGTGCCAACGATGCTAATGCAGTCTAGCTTGCTGCCTGCGTCGAATATGCCCTCGAAGCTGCCCTTTATAAACAGCACCGGCGGCGGGTACGGTATCTGCGCGAGCAGGGCGGGATAGTCGCCGGAAAGCCTCGTTACGGCAATAATGCCCTTCTGCCCGAGTTCCGCTATTATCTCCGCGGCACGCTGCTCCGAGCACGCGGCCTTTGAGGCCGATACCGCTTCTGCGGGAATATTATCGAGAAGCGGCGAGCCGTTTTTGACGGCGTCGAAGAAGCTGTCCGCGCCTCCGAATTCCTTCATTATATAATAGAAGGTTTTCGGCGCCACGCCCGCCGAGATCATCCATATCCAGTATTTTTCCTGCTCGGTGTATTGCATATTACCTTCTTGACGTATTTGCTGCTTTTTGATATAAATAGCACAAGCGTTCTTATTATAACACCATATATACTTATTTCGTCAATATTAACATAATGGTGTAATGTTTGTTAACCTCTCTCAGCTCATCATAACAAAAACCGCTGATCAGGCATATCCTGTAATAAAACTTATGGCTTCAGTCCATCGCCTGTGCGATGCGGGGAACCAAATATAGAAGTGAAGGAAGTATACGTCTATGCAGTTCGGACACTTTACCGGAATAATAACCGACATAACCGATAAATGGAGGAATAACGGGCAAACAGGATGCGATAAGCTGATGACGGAGCAGGACGGAAACGGAGCTGTCGTAAACTTCGTTGTAACGCCTGGCACGTATTTCGTTGACCGCGAAACGGTAAAGACAGGCGACACCGTGACGGGATATTATGACGCAAACGCCCCGGCTATTTTGATCTACCCTCCGCAGTACCCCGCGATCGTTATGGTAAAGGAATCGCAGAGGCAAAACGTCGCGGTGGATCATTTCGATACACGGCTTTTAAGCAGCGACGGTATGCTGAAACTAAACGTTTCGCCCGTAACACGGATCGTTCTGGAGAACGACCAGACGTACAGCGGCAGCCCTGGAGATCGGGACTTAATAGTTGCCTATGGCGCAACTACAAGGAGCATACCGGCGCAAACGACGCCTTTTAAAATAGTTGTAATGTGTTCCCGTATTTAAAGCACCGTTCTTTCTATACCCTGGCTTGACCGGTTATCAGTTTTGGTTTTCTTTCTGCCTTTGCCTGTATCTTCTCACCTTTATAAGGGAAGCGCAGGTGTTGTCGCACCATTTTCTGTTCCCGCTCTTGCTTTCGTCTATAAAGAACCGGCCGCATACCGGGTTCTGGCAAACTTTCAGTTTGTTTATTTTATCCGAAGCATAGAGCTTCGAGAAAGAAGCCGCCGCTTCCGCGATAAACCAATTCCAATCGCGGGCTTTCGGGATATCGCTCAACTCGCGGCATCCTTCGCTTTCCCGAAGCTGCCTGAAAAAGCCTGCGTCCGACATGAAGCCGTTGACAAATTCGATATCCGTAGCATCAAGAGGCCCTTCAGCTGCTTTCTTTAATAACTTCTCGAAACCTTTCCTTGTTTCCAGAAGCCTTTTCATCTCGTCGTCCGAAAGGGCGGGCATCGGCCCTATATCCCATTTGTCCGCCAGCTCCATAAGCCATTCTTTTGTCTTTGCCGCATCGGCGAAATTCCGGCAGACAAGCGACCATCTGCTGTTTGTAAACTCTATGCACAAAAAACCCATTGTGTAACCCCCGTTTATGCATATTGACGGTTACATGCCCATATGCTATTATAATTATAATGTATTGTCAATGTTTTGCCAAACCAAAAGTGCAAAGAAGGCTAAACCGGTAAACCGAAAGGAACAAATCACCCATATCGGCCTTAATAATTTGTTTTCGATCATGCAGAGGAATATACGCCTGCTTATGGATGTCAAATAAAGCTGAAGCTCATTTTGTTATCAAGTTATATAACCATATAAATAAGTTAATATACATGCTGAAAAGCCCCGTGCCCCCGCAAAGCCCTGTCAGCAGCCGCCGGATATTCGTCGATTCCAGAAAACCTGTGCGCTGTAAAAGCCAGTCGATACCCATTGCAGCGAGCAGCGCGAGCGCGATGACGGGAGGGCAAATTATGCCGAACAAAAGCAAAACAACGGCCGACAGCTGGCCGAAGAACACTCCAGTGCATCTCGCGCATACGGGGAACGTATACCACCCAATCTTAAAGCTTCTTTCGGGCATCTGGTGGCAGCCGCTTCGCTCGCCTATGCTTTGCAGCAGGTTTAAAAGCGATAACCGCAGTTGTGGCATACGTGTATATATCTCGTTTTCGTTTTAGTCTTCGTCTTCCCTTTTCCCATGCCGCACAGCCCGCAAAGTATCCCCGGCAGCGAGAAAAACAGCCAGCCGAAAAAGGCCTTTATACACCCGAAGCCCTTTACCTTGCCCCTCGTCGTCGTCTCCGTAACCGCCTGCACGGTCACATTTTCGCTTGAACATTTCGGACATCTCATTTGCCTGTACCCCTGCTATATAAATATGATTTCTGCTATTCATATTAACATTAAAAGTTAAAAAAGCAAACGAAACATTGTTACGCTTAAATCATTTATACGCAAAGCCGCAAGGAAAGTATTAAAGCATACGCGCATATATATCGCTTGCTTTAAATATGTTTTAAAGGGTGATATTATGGGTATTTATGATAAAGCGAACGAGCTTGTAGAACTAAGCAGGAAAAAGAAAGCATTGCAGGACGAACTGGATATGCTTGATAATAAAATCGGCGGCCTCGAGAAGGAACTTTACTGGTCGTTCGCGGCGGAGAGGTTAGACGAGCTGTCGGCAGGCGGATATATTTTAAAGCCTGCGCTGAAGTTCACCGCGAGCGTTAAGGACGATAAAACGATACGGGTGCTCCGGCGCAGGGGTTTTGGGGAACTCGTCAAGGCTACGGTGCATCCGAGCACGGCGCACGCGTTTATCAGAAAGCAGACGGACCTTTGCGGCGGCGAAACTCCCGTGTGGATACTCGACAACTTTAATATTTGCAGTAAAGAAACGATATCTATGCGCAGGGAGTAACAGGTAAAAGCTTTGCCGCTAAACCGGCAGGGCGGAGGTACATATGGAATCGCTTGTGGGGATATTTATCGGGAACCTATGGAAATTTGACATAATCATATTTGTACTGGCCTTAATCAATTTGTGGTGCTTTATCGCGGTAAAAAACGTAACGAACAAACTGCATAAAAGGATGTACTATACCATCTTTGTTCCGTCGCACCGCGATAATGGCCCGCTGCCGAGTGAAGTCAGCGAAATCGATGAGACGGAAATCATTACGCTGCGTAAAAAGTCGGGCATACTCTATAATATCTTTTCGACGCTGACCAGCCTTTTTACCATGCTGGGGATCTTAGGCACGGTCATCTCGCTCATCCCCATGGTCGAGGACATGGACGTTATAAAGGCAAACTTTTTCGTGGCGCTCACGTCCACATTTTGGGGGCTTGTTTTCGCCGTTATATTCAAGATACTCGACGCGTCCATATCAGGCCGTATAGACGATAACGAAAAGACAGTCGCTTTGTTTTTGGAAAGGAATGCGAAAAGCATAGTGGAGCGCAAATGAAACGCAGCCCTTTAATAGAGATGACCGCGCTGCTCGACGTCATAATGATACTGATGTTTTTGGTGCTTACAAACGCGAGCCAAAAGGTAGAAGACTTAAAGCAGGATATCAAGAGCAGCGATACGCTGGAACAAAGGATAAACGACCTGCAGGATCAGAACGATTCGCTTACCCGCAGATTGAATTCGTTTACCGTGATCGAACGCAATTGCCTCGTCATCACGCTGTCAATAACGCGCAGCGAGGACGGGTCGAGGTCCGTACTGCTTGAATCCGAGGGCACCCAAAGCCAGAACATAGGGCTTACATGGTTCAATCTGCAGTACGTAAAGAATTCGCTAAGCTCGCAGATCACAAAGATCATTAACAGCAGGCAGACGCAGTATCAGGCAATCTTCATAGTTTTTCTGTACGACCGCAACGTTATATACCAAACGGATTACATGCTTATAAGCAATGTGATAAAAGCTCAGAAGGCCCGCGCAAACGTATACTGCGCGGAATTCGATATCAGGGAGGAACAGAATGGATAAGGAGAAAAAGACCCATCGGATGAGGTATTTTGTCGCAGGGGGGTTCATCGCGTTGATCCTGGGAAGCCTGGGCTTTGGATTTGGCACCGGATTTTTCAAGGTGTCAGGCGTCAGCGGGACCGCGAACGGTTCGCCGCAGGCTTCGCAGCAAGTCTCCACACCCGCGCCGACACAAAATCTTATGTACAACATCACAGTCAGCGAGAGCGTTATAAAATATCAGGGGCAGGTAATAACGCTGGAGGCCTTAAGGGAACAGCTTCTTGGAAGTTATACCGGAGCTGAGGTTTACGAGCTGTGCGATGATCACGCTATAAAATCGGCGTACGATTCGGTAAAATCGGTGCTTGACGATATAGACGTGTCGTATATTGAAAAATAACAGTTTCGGAAAACATTCGGGTATTTCGGATATAAACCGGGGCGCCTTCCTTCCGGATAAAGCGCCCTTATTCCTGTTCTATCACAGTTAATACATCATCTTACGGTTCTTTTCGCTATCTTTATGCTCTTGATCTTGGCCATGCGCCGCCGCTTGTTTTTCTTTGGCAGCAGCAGTATCATTGCGGTTATCGCGCCCGCGCAAAACAGCACTCCTGCTATTGAGACAGCCCATCGCCGCGCGTCAGGCGTATATGCGGCGCTTGCCGCTTCTTCCGCAGGCCCGGAAGCGCCTATTAAAATCGGCTTTATACCTACCCGCGCGACAGAGTCGCTCATAACAAAGAGTCCGCCGTTCCATATCGCGTACAGCCTGCCCCTGCGGATCATCAGATGCGTGGGGCGTATCAGCGGATCAAGGTCTGATAAACCGCTCCCGGATCTCCATTCCCCCCCGCCGCACCACGATGTATCGGGTTGCCCGCTGTTGTCGTAACGCAGTATCCTGTTATTCAAATAATCGCTCAAATACAGGTTGCCCGCATTGTCCGCCGCTATAAAATATGAATCGTACGCCGCGCTGCCTTCGGCGGCAGCGGGGATATCAGCCTTCCCGCCGTCGCCCCAGTTTATATCGCTATGACCTTCCGGGGTATATCTTAAAATACTGTTATCGCTCCTGCTGCTTACATAAAGGTATCCCGAACTGTCAACAGTCATTTCACCGATAATATCCGGCCTTTCTACATTCCCGCCGCGGCCCCAGCTTTCATCGACGCTTCCGTCGGGAAGATATTTAGTTATCTGTTCCTCCGCGACGTATATATTGCCGTTGCCGTCCGTCTGCAATCCCCAGACAGGCCCGTTTGCGGTTATGCCCCATTCATCCATAACGCCCTCGCTGCCCAGCCTTTTGATACCGTTATATCCCACGCCGAAAACTTCCGTGTCCGGCTCGACATACAGATTTCCGTTGTATGCTGCCATGGAGTTGGACGCGTCCGTTTTATAGCCCTTGAAACTGCCCGATGCATCCGCGCCCCACGAATCACCGAGCGTAAAGTCGGAGTCTATTTTAACAATTAAAGAGGCTTCATCGCCGGAATCATCGGAAAGGGCGTACATGCTTCCGTCAATATCGCAAATTATATCCGTTATGCCGAGAACAGCTTTACCCTCGCCGTTAACGCTGCCTAAGCTCCCGCCTATGCCCCATCCTTTATCCAATACGCCGTCATTCAGGTATCGGCTGACAACTCTGTTTTCTTCGTCGAGTATGTATATGTTGCCCGACGCATCCATCTCGAGATCGCTTATCGTTTGAACAGGTCCTGGATCTTTTCCTACGGTTAACGCTCCTCCGCACCAATCGTGGTCAAGCTTCATCTTGGGCGAGTATCTGGATATGGATCTCCCGTCAGGGTTTACTTGGTATATCTTTCCTTCCGCGTCGAAAGCGGGCTTGTTTATAAGGTATGTTTTATTACCAAGATCATCTTCTTGAGCGTAATACAGCGGGCACCTTTGTCTCTTCAAAGACCTCCCGGTATTGCTGTACTTCGACACTATTCGGTCATGCCCGTTATACAGATATAGATTATCCTTGCGGTCTATTCGCATGGCATTGGAGTACAATGCCGCGCCGCCGCCTTCGCCGGATACTTTTTCGGGCTGCCTTATCAATACTTTCCGCCACTTCGTGTCCGGCTTTCCATCCGTAAGGAACCTGTACACCTGCCTGTCGTGCAAAACATAGAGGTTATCCATGCTGTCCGTCGCTATCTCGTCCCCGCCGGGCAAGCCTGCGGGGCTTTCAGTCTCGTCGGCAGCTAAAACTTCGCCCACAAACTTTCCTCCCATTATGCCGTCGCCGTACCATGCCGCGTCAGCTTTCCCGTCCGGAGTATAGCGCTTTACAAACGTCGGGTTCCCGTCCTCTTCGATGCGGCAAAGGGCGTATACATATCCCCTGCTGTCTGCGGCTATCATTAGCTGCCCGCTGTTTTTATCCGCCAGATCCGGGTCGTATATTATGCCGTTTTTGCCCCATGACGTATCCGTTTTGCCCTGCTGAGTAAAGCGGATTATCCTCGACCCGCTCATAACGTACAGGTTTCCGTTTACGTCGAGAGCGATGTCCGACGCAATATATGAATCCGTGTCGAAAAAAACGGGAGCGCTGTCTCCCCCGGGCCCCGGTATCGGCACCGGCGTCCAGTCGGGCGGGGCCGCCGCGGCCGTAACGGGCAGCACCGATAATATTATGATCGAAGTAAAAATGTAAATGAGTCTTTTCATAAACTGCCTCCGGGACTGTCTGCTTTGTTGCATTATACCTGCCTTAGAGAACAAAGGCTTATGTTTGGAAAAAATGTTTCGTACGTTAAATAATACTATTCAATGATAACAGAGTGCCATGGTATTTTCAACACGGTTTGATTCCATACAATTAATATAAAAGAAACGTATTTGGTAATTAATCGTGATTGCAATAATAAATGATCTATATTATACTACTAATAATATTCTATTGTTAGATGTGCTAACAATAAGCGGAATCATTTTTATTATAGGAGAATTCATAGATGAATTATTTTCTTACCGAAGAACAGCAGATGATTCAGGAACTCGCCGCGAAGATCGCGGACGAGAAAATCGCTCCTCTTGCGCTTAAATATGATGAGGAAGAAATATTCCCCCATGATATCATTAAAATACTCGCCGACTCCGACCTGTGCGGCGTTTACATCGCCGAAGAGTACGGCGGCCTCGGCGGCGGCATATTCGAGATGGCGCTTGTAGTGGAGCAGTTGAGCCGCGCTTGCGGCGGCATAGCTTTAAGCTTTGCGGGCACAGGCCTCGGCACTTTTCCTATAATACTTTTCGGAAACGACGCGCAGAAACAAAAATACCTCCCCGATATCGCGGCTGGTAAGAAGCTCGCGGCTTTCGGCCTTACGGAAGCGAACGCGGGCAGCGACGCGGCAGGCATCCAGACCAAAGCTGTTTTGGACGGGGACGAATATGTGCTCAGCGGCACAAAGCAATGGATAACGAACGGCGGCGAAGCTGATATATATACCGTTATAGCCTGTACCGATAAAACGATGGGCCCGCGCGGTTTTTCGGCTTTTATAGTGGAAAAAGGCAGGCCCGGTTTCTCTTTCGGCAAGAAAGAAAACAAGATGGGCATAAGGGCTTCGCGCACTGTCGAGCTTGTCTTTGAAGATTGCAGGATACCGAAAGAGAATCTTCTCGCGGCCGAAGGCATGGGCTTTATAGTAGCCATGAAAACGCTGGACAGGACGCGCCCCGGCGTTGCGGCCCAGGCTGTTGGCATAGCGCAGGGCGCTTTCGAAGAGGCAGCGGCATATTCTAAAAAGCGGGAACAGTTCGGTCAGACAATCTCAACTTTCCAGGCAGTACAGCATATACTTGCGGATATGGCTATACAGATAGAAGCTTCGAGGGCTCTTGTATACCAGACATGCAGGCATATCGATGCCGGCGCCAAGAAGATATCGAAGGAATCCGCAATGTGCAAAGTAATGGCCTCGGATACCGCTATGAAGGTAACGACCGACGCCGTTCAGGTGCTGGGCGGATACGGATATATGAAAGAGTATCCGGTCGAAAAGAAGATGAGAGACGCTAAGATCACCCAGATATATGAAGGGACGAACCAGATACAGAGGAACATAATCGCGCTCGAGGTGCTCAAAGAGCAGCGCTCAAAATGATCGGGGACTGGAAACGATTTAAATGAACAGGTTAAGCGCGGTAAACAGGAGGAAGAATTGAACATCATAGTCTGCATCAAACAGGTGCCCGGCACTACAGAAGTGAAGATGAACAAAGAGACGAATACCATAATCCGCGAAGGCGTGGAAGCGGTCATAAACCCCTTTGATTCTTACGCGGTCGAAGAAGGAGTAAGGCTGAAGGAAAAATCGGGCGGAAAAGTGACCGCCCTTTCCATGGGCATACCGTCGGTCGCCGAAATACTCAAAGAAACCGTCTCGCTCGGCGTAGACGACACGATACTCTTAAGCGACAGGGCGTTTGCCGGCTCCGACACGCTGGCCACCGCCTATGCCCTTTCCATGGGAATAAAGAAAATAGGCGATTACGGCCTTATAATATGCGGCAAGCAGGCCATCGACGGGGATACCGCCCAGGTCGGACCTAGCCTCGCCGAGAAGCTCGGGCTTCCCCATATCACGTATGTCAGGAAAATAGAAGAGGTCGGGGAAGGTTTCATCCGCTGCCAGAGGATGACGGACGATGGTTATGAGGTCGTCGAAGTTACACTCCCGGCTGTTATTACCGTCGTAAAGGAGATCAACGAGCCGCGGCTGCCTTCGATAAAGGGCATGATGAGGTCTAAAAAAGCTGTGGTCACCGTATGGACCGCCGACGATATAGGGGCGGATAAAGAGCTTTGCGGATTGAAAGGCTCCCCAACGCAGGTCGTTTCCACCTTCGTGCCGGTGCACGACGTAAAGAGCGAAATGATAGAAGGCGCGCCGGAAGAGCAGGCTAAAAGCCTGGCGGACAAGCTTATAGCCCTGCAGGCCTGCGTTTCGGGCTGATATCCATTTTTAATATTACTGAGGTTGGAGATCATAAATGGCGGATATAAAGATTTTAGATGATAAATGTTTGGGGTGCAAACTCTGTATAAAAGCGTGCCCGTTCGGCGCCATAGCCGTTGAAGAGAAAAAAGCGCGTATACTCGATAACTGCACTATGTGCGGCGTGTGCGTCTCGTCATGCAAATTCGAAGCAATAGATTTTAAAAAGGATGAGACAGCATCTGACGATCTGTCCGCGTATAAAGGCGTTTGGGTCTACGGCGAGCAGCGAGGCGGAAACCTTGACGGCGTCGCCTTAGAGCTGCTCGGAGAAGGCAGAAAGCTTGCCGGCCGGCTTCAGTCGCCTCTTTCCGCGGTTTTGATAGGCGAAAACATGGACGAGATGGCTAAAACGCTCATCGCTCACGGCGCCGACAACGTATACGTTGTTGACGACCCTTCGCTCAAAAACTTTGTGGACGAGTCGTATTCCGATATATTCGTACAGCTCATCAAAACGTACAAGCCGGAGATAATATTGCTGGGCGCTACCACCTACGGGCGCTCGCTCGCCCCGAGGATATCTTCGAGGCTCAACACGGGGCTCACGGCGGACTGCACGAAGCTCGAGATAGACATGGAAAAGAAAAACCTCATGCAAACAAGGCCCGCTTTCGGCGGCAACCTGATGGCCACTATCATCTGCCCGAACCGCAGGCCGCAAATGTCTACCGTCCGCCCAAGGGTCATGAAAGCGCTCCCTCCTGATTTCTCACGTTCCGGCAATATCATAAGGCCAAAAGTCAGCATACCCGAAGTAATAAATACAAAGGTCGTAGAAGTCGTTTCGGAGCTTTCCGAGATGGTAAACCTCGCCGAGGCGGAAATAATAGTCTCGGGCGGAAGAGGTTTGGGCGACCCGAAAAACTTCAGTATGATAGAAGAGCTTGCGAAAGTTTTAGGCGGCGCGGTGGGAGCTTCGCGCGCGGCCGTGGATGCCGGATGGATACCCTACTGCCATCAGGTCGGCCAGACCGGCAAGACCGTAGGGCCGAAAGTTTATATTGCGTGCGGCATTTCCGGCGCGGTGCAGCATCTCGCGGGCATGTCTTCTTCGGAGACCATAGTCGCAATCAACAAAGACCCTGACGCTCCCATATTCAAAGTAGCCACTTTCGGCATAGTGGGCGATCTGCTGCAGGTAGTGCCCGCGCTGATAAACGAATTCAAGAGCAGGACTGCGTAAGAAATCAAAACCACCAGTTAAACTGGTGGTATGCACCAGCCCTAAAAGGGCATAT
>CAZDZY010000077.1:0-15096 GCA_964510055.1 uncultured Christensenellaceae bacterium | reverse complement strand
GACTATCACACTTGATGAGGTGGGAAGTTCGGATTTGGAAGAATGCGGTTCACCAAAGCGAAAGCGACCCTTACAAGGGTCGCTTTCGCTTTGGTGATATTTAGAGGAGACTCGGATTTTGCGCAGCAAAAGGAGAGTCGACGGTGCTTGACTGCATAGCTTTACTGCCCTGTGGGCAGTAAAAGCCCGAGGCGAAAACCTAACGTGAGTAGCTACCCGCCGAGGGCACAATGGCCGGAATACGCGAAGCGCAGGCGATAAAGCAATACAAAACTTAACCGCTATAAATACATCCTATACATGGATATATTTTTTTTATTGACATATATATTATTTGTGCTAGAATACATAATGTGGTCACTGGAAACGTTACCAGTAACGTTTCCGGGAACTTCAGGAATATCGATTCATTTTTCAGGGAAGGGCAAACTATGAAGCAGCAGACAATAAAAGACATAGCAAAGTTATGCGGCGTCGGCGTAAGCACGGTTTCCCGCGTACTCAACGGACACCCGGACGTAAGCGATTCGATGCGCAAGCGTGTGATGGAAGTGATCGAAAAACAAAACTATGTGCCCAATAACAGCGCCAGGAATCTTGTGCTTACCAACTCCGACACTATAGCGCTGGTGGTTCGCGGCGTATCCAACCTGTTTTTTACCCGCATCATAAAAGGAATAGAGCAGGAGATATATAATCGCGGTTACTCCATGGTGCTCCACCAGATAAGCTCCGATGACGACGAGATAATGACTGCGGCTTTGCTGGCTAAAGAAAAACGGCTGCGCGGCATATTATTGCTTGGCGGCCGGTTCAACTACTCGCCCGACGAAATAACGAAGCTTAACATTCCTTATGTATGCTGCACTTATACGAACACGTTCGGAAGCCTCGACCCGAGATCCTATTCATCCGTCGCCATAGACGACAAGAAAGAAGCCTATAACGCTGTCATGCATCTTATAAACTGCGGCCACAGGCGCATAGCGGCGCTTGTAGCCCAGACGGACGACAAATCTATAAGCGAGCTGCGGTTCTCAGGGTATAAGCAGGCGCTGGAAGAATGCAATATCCCGCTGGATATGTCTATCGTCAAGAGTATCGGGAGCTTCAATATGCCGGATACATATCAGGCGATGAAAGATCTTATAGAATCGGGGAATACTTATACAGCGGTGTTTACTATAGCCGACGCGATGGCAATCGCCGCGATAAAGGCGCTTGGGGACAGCGGTATCAAGGTGCCCGACGACTGCTCGGTTATTTCAATAGACGGCCTCGAACTTTCAAACTACATGATACCGACCCTTACGACGTTCGAACAGCCCGCCGACACCATCGCGAAAGAGAGCACGGGCATACTTATCGACCTTATTGAGTCGAAAGGCCAGAACAGGCATATCGTTCTTGAAACGACGCTTCGGGACGGCAATTCAATAAAAGATCTGAGATAAATAAGTTTAATCTGTACATTGACCGATAGACAGATTAAATAAAATAAATTAAGAGAGGTAAAAATTCATGAAAAAACTATTTGCGTTGCTTTTAGCTGTGATGATGTGTCTGGCCGCGTTTGCCGGATGCACTCAGGGCCCCGCAACATCCACACCACCCGCGGAAACTCCGGGCACTTCAACTGCAGTAAGCCAGCCGCCAGCAGCCGCGACCGAGATCTATTTTCTGAACTTCAAGCCGGAAATTGCGGATGTTTATAAAACGATCGCCGAAGCTTATGAAGCGGAGACCGGCGTAAAAGTAAAAGTCACTACAGCCGCAGCCGGCACGTACGAGACTACTCTTCGCAGTGAAATAGCCAAGACGGACGCCCCGACCATATTCCAGATAAACGGGCCGGTAGGCTATAACAACTGGAAGGACTATTGCCTTGATCTTTCCGGAAGCGAGCTCTACAACATGCTCTCCGATAAGAGCCTTGCGGTCAAGAGCGGAGAAGGCGTATACGGCATCCCGTACGTCGTCGAAGGTTACGGTATCATTTACAACAACGCTATAATGAACCAGTATTTCGCGCTTCCCGGCGCTGTTGCGGCCTCAATGGATAAGGTAAATAATTTCGCAACACTCAAAGCTGTCGTAGAAGATATGCAGGCGAAAAAAGACCAGCTCGGCATAGACGGCGTATTCGCTTCCACCTCGCTTTTAAGAGGCGAAGCATGGCGCTGGCAGACCCATCTCGCAAACGTTCCCTTCTACTATGAATTCAAGGATAATAAGAGCTTTGATAATACGGTCCTTGCAGGACTTGCGGCCGACAGCATCGAATTTAAATACGCGAACAATTATAAGAACATATTCGATCTGTACCTCAACAACTCAGTTACCAAAAAGGAAATGCTGGGCAACGTTACAGTAAACGACTCCATGGCGGAGTTTGCGCTCGGGCGCTGCGCAATGGTGCAGAACGGCAACTGGGGCGCGTCGCAGATACTGGGAGTAGACGGCAACAAGGTAGCCGATAAGGATATCAAGTTCCTCCCCATCTACACCGGAATGCCGGGCGAAGAGAAACAGGGCTTATGCATCGGCACAGAGAACTTCCTCTGCATCAACAGCCAGGCATCGCCCGAAAAGCAGCAGGCTTCTGTTGACTTCCTCGTATGGCTGTACTCCAGCAAAACAGGGAAAGCGTTCGTAAAAGACCAGTTGGGATTCATAGCTCCTTTCAACACGTTCGAAGAAAACGAGAAACCGACCGATCCTCTCGCGAAAGAGCTGCTGGCCTGGATGGCTAAAGACGGCTATGAGAACATACAGTGGACGTTTGCCGCGTTCCCGTCGGAGAACTTCAAGAACTACTTCGGCGATGCCCTGCTCGAATACGCTCAGGGCACCAAGACCTGGGACGACGTTGTGAAGATCGTAAAGGATTCGTGGACTTCCGAGAGAGCCGCGGCCAATGCTGCCTCCTGATGGTTAAATAAGTAACTATTCAGCCTTCATACTGCTCCGCGCTTTGTCCGCGGAGCAGTATGAAAACGGCTGCCCCCGCGCTAAATTGCATGTTTGTATTTCGGGCATACAATTCAGTGCCGGGGTAAAAAATAAAGGCCACGGAAAGTCAGAGCCTTTTCGGGGCAAAAAGCAAAGGGGGGATCCATATGCAAAAAACGCTTGCCAGATATTTTCCTGTATTTGTGCTGCCTACGTTGATAGCATTCATTATCGCTTTTGTGATACCATTCATAATGGGCCTGTTCCTGTCTTTTGCAGATTTTACGACAGTCACAAATTTTAAGTGGGTAGGCACGGCTAATTACGTCGCCGCGTTTACGGAAAACAGCGGTTTTCTAGATGCGCTGTGGTTCACTGTTAAATTCACTGTTGTATCCATGATCACGATAAACATCATAGCATTCTCCCTCGCTTTGCTTCTTACCCGTAAATTAAAGGGCACTAATGTTTTCCGCACCGTGTTCTTCATGCCAAACCTTATCGGAGGCATCGTACTCGGCTATATATGGCAGATAGTATTGAATGGCATATTCGGCTTATTCGGAGTGACGCTGACATTCAGCCCCGTATACGGCTTCTGGGGCCTTGTGATACTGATGAACTGGCAGCTTATAGGTTATATGATGATAATCTATATCGTAGGCATACAGAACATACCCGGCGAATTGATAGACGCCGCAAGGGTAGACGGCGCAAACAAACGGGGGATGCTGAGATACCTGATAATACCCATGGTCAGGCCGGCAATAACCATATGTACTTTCTTAACGCTCACCAACTCGTTTAAACTGTTCGACCAGAACCTTACGCTTACCGCGGGCGCGCCGTCGCAGAAGACCTCTATGCTGGCGCTCGATATTTTCAACACCTTCTACGGAAGGCAGGGCGGGGCGGGCGTAGGGCAGGCAAAGGCCGTTATATTCTTCGTACTGGTGGCGGCGTTATGCACCATACAGCTCATACTCACAAGGCGCAAGGAGGAGGAGATGTAATATGAACAGAAAAGAAGCTATCAGAAAATTCAACCGTTCGATACTGTTCCTGCTGCTGCTGGTGCTTGCGCTTATCTATCTGGTGCCTATCGGCATAGTCGTGATGAATTCCTTTAAAGGCAAGTTCTTTATCAGTTCCGACCCGTTTTCGTTTCCCGTAGCGGGAGATACGTATGTCGGGTTTTCCAATTATACCAGCGGTTTTGAAAAGACAGGCTTCCTGCAGGCTTTCGGGTGGTCGCTCTTTATTACTGTTTTTTCAGTCGGCGTTATCGTCGTGTTCACAGCCATGACCGGATGGTTCATAACGAGGGTCAAAAAGACCTATACAAAAATAATATACTATTCGCTGGTGTTTTCCATGGTAGTTCCCTTTCAGATGGAGATGTTTACGATGTCGAAGTTCGCGAACATACTCCACCTCGATAACCCTTTCGGGATAATACTGATATATCTCGGTTTCGGGGCGGGGCTTTCAACATTTTTATTCAGCGGATTTGTAAAATCGATACCGATACAGATCGAGGAAGCGGCAACGATAGACGGCTGCGGGCCCATACGAATGTTCTTTAAAATAGTGTTCCCGATACTCAGGCCGACGGCTATTACCGTGGCAATATTGAATACCATGTGGATATGGAACGATTATCTGCTTCCATACCTGCTTTTGGACACGGAACACAAGACGATACCCATTGCCATACAATACCTGCGGGGCGGTTACGGCTCTATAGATATGGGCGCGATGATGGCAATGCTGACGATGGCAATAATACCTATTATAGTATTTTACCTCACCTGCCAGAAGTATATCATCAAGGGCGCGGTGGCCGGGGCTATCAAAGGTTAACAGCATAAGATTACGAGGAGTTTAAGATGCAGCGCAGAGGCGGTATTTTGTTGCATATATCCTCACTGCCTTCGCCTTACGGCATAGGCACGCTGGGGAAAGATGCGTATGATTTTGTAGATTTTTTAAAGGTAACGGGGATGAGCGTATGGCAGGTATTGCCCATAGGGCCGACAAGCTACGGGGATTCCCCGTATCAGAGCTTTTCAACATACGCGGGCAACCCTTACTTTATAGATATAGACACGCTGCGCTCTTCCGGCATACTTCGAGAAGCAGATTGCCGGGAACTGATCAGGGATAAAGACAGACAGTATGTGGATTACGAATACCTGTGGAAAACGCGCTACTCGGTTTTAAGGGCCGCGTTTAGAAACGCGTATGCCGGCCTAAAGAATAAAGTCGACTCTTTTGTGGGAGATCACTCATGGCTCCCCGATTACGCGCTGTTTTCCGCGCTTAAAAATCATTTCGGCAGCAAAGCCTGGAGCGAGTGGCCGCAAAGGGATATCCGCGTACGCGAGCCGGAAGCTATAGAACGATATAAGGCGATATTGGCGGAAGATATACATTTCTACGAATTCATACAATATCTGTTTTTTGAACAGTGGTATAAACTGAAAGAATACGCGAACAAAAAAGGTATTCAGATATTCGGCGATATGCCTATCTACGTCGCTATGGATTCGGTGGACACATGGGGAACGCCCGAGGCCTTCCTGCTGGACGGCGAAAGGAACCCTACCAGCGTTGCAGGAGTACCTCCTGATCATTTTACAGCGGACGGGCAGCTTTGGGGAAACCCGCTGTATGACTGGAAATGGTTTAAAAAGACGAACTACGAATGGTGGACAGGCCGCATGCGCGCTATGTTCGATCTGTTCGATATCGTAAGGATCGATCATTTCATTGGCTTTGCGAACTATTACGCCGTGGACGCAGGAGCCAAAACCGCGAGGTGCGGAAAATGGAAAAACGGCCCGGGCAAAAGCCTTTTTAAGGTGCTAAAACAGATGATGCCCGAAATGCGCATAGTGGCTGAAGACTTAGGCCATGTTACGCCCAAGGTAAAAAATCTTTTGAAATATTGCGGCTTTCCCGGAATGAACGTGCTTATATATGAGCCGGAGCATATAATACCAAACTCCGTATTGTACACAGGCACGCACGATAACGATACCATCATCGAATGGTGGGGGAAAAAGGACGCGACTGAGCGCAAAGGCCTGGAAAAATACCTTGGGCTAAGCGGCGGGTACGATATCTGCGAGGCGATGATAGAGGCCGTATACGGGAGCGCTGCCGATCTGGCGATAATACCTATGCAGGATTATCTTAAACTGGGCGGCGAGGCGAGGATGAATATACCCGGAACGGTGGGCAACAACTGGAAATGGCGCATGCTTCCGGAGCAATTGACGGAAAACGTGAAAGACTACATGACAGGCATCAATAAAAAGTATGGCAGAATGGCGGTGCGCAATGGTTTCTGACAGCAGGGAGATCATAAGGAAAACAGAGGAAAGGCTTAAAACAGATTACCAGACGGAGATCACACGGGCAAACGCCGTACAGCTGCACAACGCCGTTTCCGGCGTGATAATGGACATGATATCGGATACTTGGGCGCAGAGCCAGCGCCTGCACGGTAATGAACGCAGGGCGTTTTATTTTTCGGCGGAATATCTTATAGGCAGGGCGGTCTATAACAACCTGTTCGACCTCGGCGTTCTGGATGAAGTGCGCTGCCTGCTTTGTGAAAAAGGCGCAGATATAGCGATGCTGGAGGATATCGAAGACGCGGCGCTCGGCAACGGCGGGCTAGGAAGGCTCGCGGCATGTTTCCTGGAAAGCGCGGCCACGAAAGGAATACCTCTCGACGGCTACGGTTTGAGGTATAAAGCGGGATTGTTTAAGCAGTCGTTTTCTAATGGTATGCAAGTGGAAGAGGCGGATGACTGGCAGAAAGGCGGAGACCCCTGGAGCATTCGCCGCGATGACCGGACGGCAGTTGTGGAATTCGCTGGGCTGAAAGCGGCGGCGGTGCCGTACGATACCCCGATACTTGGCTACAAGACCGGCAACATAAGCACTCTTCGGCTATGGCAGAGCGAGCCTGCCCGCGAGTTCGATTTTAGCCCGGAACACGGCCCTGCCCTTCAGGGGGAGAACGAAGCGGAGAATATCACCGGCGCGCTCTACCCCGACGACAGCACTGAAAAAGGCAAACGCCTGCGCCTGCGGCAGGAATATTTTTTATGCAGCGCGTCCCTGCAGGATATCATACGAACATATAAAGAGAACCATGAGAACAGCCTGGAAGGGTTTTCAGAATACTGCGCGATACAGATAAACGACACCCATCCGGCGATTGCCATACCGGAGATGATACGCCTTTTAATGAAGGAAGGCGTCGGCTTTGATTCTTCATTCGAGACGGCAAAAAGTATTTTTTCATATACCAACCATACGGTGATGCGCGAAGCGCTTGAAAAGTGGGAATTATGCCTGCTTAAAAGCGAAGTCCCGCAGATCGCGGACATCGTTTTAAAGATCGATGAAAAGCTTGCGGCCGAACTCGAAAACACGGGTTGTACGGAGGAAGAAGCCAAAAGCATGCGTATAGTTGACAGCGACGGGTATGTGCATATGGCTGTGCTTGCCGTGTACGCCTCTTCGTATGTCAACGGCGTTGCAAAGATCCATACGGAAATTCTAAAATCAAAACTATTTAACGAGTCATACAGGCGCTGGCCGGATAAATTTAAAAGCATAACCAACGGGGTCACTCAGCGGCGCTGGCTCGGGCTGTGCAACCCGGAGCTTACGGAAATGATACAAGAGCATATAGGAGACGGTTTCCTTACCGATCTTTCGAAGATCGGAGAGCTAAGATCTCATATAAACAGCGATACGATCGACGCTTTTAATAATATCAAACGGGTCAAGAAAGAGCAGCTGGCCGATATCATCAAACAACGCGAGGGCATCGCTGTCTCTCCGGACTTCATATTCGACGTGCAGGTAAAGCGCATGCACGAGTATAAGCGGCAGTTATTGAACGCGTTTTCGGTTTTGGACATCTATTATGCTTTAAAGGATAAAACGCTCAAAAACTTTACGCCTACGGTATTCATTTTCGGCGCGAAAGCAGCCCCGGGCTATATCCGGGCAAAAGCCATAATGAAATTTATCAACGAGATCGCGAAGCTTGTTAACGAAGACCCCGGAATGAAAGAACTGATGAAAGTCGTTTTTGTGCAGAACTATGATTGCTCTTACGCCGAGCACATCATCCCGGCCGCCGATATTTCCGAGCAGATCTCGACGGCGGGCACCGAGGCGAGCGGAACCGGGAACATGAAGCTCATGCTGAACGGCGCTGTAACTCTGGGCACTTATGACGGCGCGAATATCGAGATAGCAGAGCAGGCCGGGGAGGAGAACAATTACATATTCGGAGCGCGTGTGGAAGACATCGACCGGATCAAAAGCGCATACGATCCTTTAGCCTTATATAATGCCGATCCGCGTATACGCCGGGCTGTAGACGCGCTTATCGATGGCATTGCAGACGACGGCGGTACAGGCCTTTTCAAAGATATATACGAGTCGCTGTTATCAGAAACAGGGCGGCATAATCCGGACCGGTTTTTCCTGCTGTTCGATATGATACCGTATTTTAAAGCCAAACAACAGGCAAACGAAGATTATCGGGACAGGCTGCTTTTCGGGAGAAAATGCCTAGAAAACATCGCCTCCGCCGGCAATTTCTCTTCCGACCGGGCGATAGAGCAATACGCCCGCGAGATCTGGCATGTCGTATAAAGAAAAAATGAGGTATAATACAAAAGGCAGCGGCTTAAAAATAGAAAAGGACTTAGTATATGAACGAAGATTTTAACAAGAAACTAACGGGATTTAAAGAATATCTGAAAGACCTCGAATATTTAAACAGCGCGAACGCGGTGCTCTACTGGGACGCGAGAGTAAATATCCCCAAAAAAGGCCTTCCGTTCAGAGGCGAAGTATTGGGCTACCTGTCAAACCTGCTGTATAAGCTTCAGACTTCGGCCGAACTGAAGGATTACATCGATTACTTTACGGAAAACCACGGCGGCGACGACGTTGTGCGGGCAATGGCGGATAAGCAAAAAAGAGAATACGACCGTACGATGAAGATACCCGAAAAACGCTACAGCGAGTATGTCGTTGCCGCGTCGAATGCTGAGGCTGCGTGGGAGGAAGCAAAAGCGAAGTCTGATTTTTCCCTGTTTAAACCGCACCTTGAAAAGCTCATAGATTTCAACAGGGAGTTCATCGGATACTGGGGATACGAAGGGTGTAAATACAACGTCCTGCTGGATTACTACGAGCCGGGCATAACAACGGAAAAGACAGATAAAGTTTTCGGCGAGCTTAAAAACGCCATAATGGGCCTATTGGATAAGATAAGGTCAAGCGGCATAAGCCCCGACACTTCGTTCTTTAGTCAGCCGTTTGCCGCGGAGGAACAAAAGGATTTCAGCGAGTTCATACTAAAAAAGATGGGCTACGATTTTAAAGCCGGAAGATTAGATATAAGCGTACACCCGTTTACCACGGCATTCGATAACAAAGACGTAAGGATAACCACCAACTACAGGAAAAACGAGTTCAGGACGGCGCTGTTTGGCTGTATACATGAGGGGGGGCACGCAATATACGAGCAGGATATCCCGGACGGATTGAAAAAAACGATGCTTGCTGCGGGCGTATCCATGGGCATACACGAGTCGCAGTCAAGATTTTACGAGAACATACTGGGCAGGAGCAGGCCTTTTTGGGAGTACTTTTTCCCGGAAGCGAAAAAGCGGTTCCCTCAGTTCAAAGACGTAACAATAGACGATTTCTATAAGGGAGTCAACGCCGTCAAGCCTTCGCTGATAAGGATAGAAGCCGACGAGTTAACCTACAGCCTGCATATAATAATAAGATATGAGCTGGAAAAGGCGATATTCGAAGACAACGTGAACGCCGGGGAGCTGCCGGAACTATGGAACGGCAAGTACAAAGAATATCTGGGCATTGCGCCGGGCAGCGACGCGGAAGGCATATTGCAGGACGTGCACTGGTCGTCAGGAGGGTTCGGATATTTCCCGAGCTACGCTCTCGGGAACCTTTACGGCGCGCAATTCCTCCATGTAATGAAAAGGGATATCCCGGATCTGGATGAACGTATAGAAAAAGGCGATCTTGAAGACGTGCATTTGTGGCTCAATAATAATATACACAAATATGGTTCCGTCTATAAGCCTGAGGAACTAATAAAAAAAGTGACGGGCGAGGAGCTTACCGCGAAATATTTTATCGGCTATATAACCGAAAAGTTCGGCAGTTTATATAATCTTTGAGAAAAGCGGATATATTTCAGCCTTTGCTTTTGGGTGGAGCCGGGCCGCGTCTGCGCCTTATATCGAGATGCCTTAATTGCTCGAAGATATTATCCGCCTCTTCTTTTACATGTTCTATACTAATATCTCTTGCGGCCAGCGTTTCAAGAACTGCACCGGCTGCCTTGGCATAATCGTTCCTGTGGTCTGCGTTCAGTTTCTTCCAGTTGATGCCTTTGAAAAAGGTTGCCGTTGTTTCATCATAGATTATCCTGCACTGCATCATCAGGACTGCTATCAAAGGGTAGCCCATATAACCCTGCCAGTAAGACGCGTTGTCGTTTGAGGAGTAGACGTTTTCGCTCCACTCAACAGTGTATTCTTTTTTATTATCAGACGAAGTCACCGCCGCGCGGCCGTCCGTCATTTTTACGCGGCCGTCCGCTACGGCGCTGAATGCCTCATATATTTTTTCTATAGGCGGAAGCGCCCATTTATCTCTTTGCTCCATGTAATCAAGCTCTCCCATATAAACTTTGTACCGTTCAATTATATCATTGCGTCAGCCAAATAAGAATACGAGATCATCGGCCGTTATGCTTGAATCAACGGCTGAATGTTATATAATATTATACAAACAAGCAAACATCAGTATTAAGCATCGGTGCCCGGAGTAAAAACTCGATATCATACGAGGTGTTCAATGAATAAAGGGATCGCGGTCGCGGGTAATCTTATACATGACTATGTAAAGACTATCGACGCTTATCCTGAAAAGGGTATGCTGTCGGACATCATATCGACAAGCAGGTGCGTTGGAGGATGCGCAGCCAATACCGCGGCAGATCTTGCGATGCTCGATCCGTCTGTCAGGATAATGAGCATAGGCATGGTAGGCGACGATGAAAACGGCAGGTTTATAATCGAAACTTTGAAAAGCCGCGGCGTTGATATATCATTGATCAATACCGCCGCAGGGATCGAGACGTCTTTTACCGACGTAATGACCGTACGCGGGTCGGGCGAGAGGACGTTCTTTTACGCCGGCGGAGCAAACTCGAGGTTCGGTATCAGCGATTTAAGGTTTGATTCCTTTCAGGCGGATATATTCCATATCGGCTACGCGTTGCTGCTCGATTCTTTTGACGCCGAAGACCCGGAATTCGGGACCGCAATGGCAAGGGCGCTTTTCTGCGCCAAACAGCGGGGAATGGAGACTTCGATGGATATGGTCAGCAAGGATCGCGGCAGAGTGCCGGGGGTCGTGTTGCCGTGCCTTAAATATTGCGACGATCTCATCATCAACGAGATAGAAGCCTCCATAGTCTGCAAAGCGCCCGCAAGGGACGAAACCGGAAAGCTGATAATGAAAAACCTAAAAGAAATGTGTAGCAGGCTCACCCAACACGGCGTCATCAAAAGAGTCGTTATACACGCGCCTGAGCTGTGCTGCATGATGGACAAAAGCGGCTTTTACTTTATGCCGTCGCTGGATCTGCCGGAAGGGTACATAAAGGGCACAGTCGGGGCGGGGGACGCATTCTGCGCCGGAGTGCTTTACTCCATATATAAAGAGTACGACCCTGAGTACTCGCTCCGGGTTGCCTCCTGCGCCGGGGCGGCATGCCTGTCCGAAGAAAACTCAATAGACGGAATGATGCCGCTCGAAGATATTATGAAACTGGAAAGCAAATTCAGCAGGAAAGCCGTATAGCGGGTATTTACTTTAATACTTTCATCATGAGGAATTCCGATATCCCTTCCTTATATAATCCCGGAATACACCCTACTTCTTTATACCCTATGTTTTCATAGAGTTTTTTTGCCTTGGGATTAAAATCGGCAACTACAAGAAACGCTTTTGAAGCATATCGTGAAACTGTATCCTCGAAGAATCGAAGCAGCCTTTTCCCTATTCCGCAGCCGCGGTATTCTTCCTTTACGGCAACTATGTGCAGGTACGGGAAGCTCTTAAAAGCCCCGTTAGGTATTATCCATATGAAGCCTAAGCACTCTGATCTGCCGTTTACGGCAACAGAGATCTCGTCATTTGATATACCGTAAGATAAAGCCTTGTGAGCGCGGTCTTTGTCGGAAAAATATATCGCCCCAAGGTCAGACTTAAGCAGAGCCTCCGTACAGCCGTCAAGGTGACAGTTTTGCGCCTTCAGTATTTCGATCTCCATTTTTTCATCCCCTTAAAATTAAACTGATTGCGGACTCGATTATTCTACACCGCGCATTAATAATAATCAAAGATGTTTTGATATGAAAACATGATCACCAAAAATCGGGATCCGAAATTGCGATGCATATCAGGTCAATCACAAAACCGGCATGCCTGAATATACTGGTAATACCATATATACGGAGGTAAGATTAATATGTACTATACGCCGCAATACGGGGGCCCGGGCGGTTACGCAGCAGATCCCCCGCCCCAGGGGCAGACAGGGCCGCAGGGGGAACGCACGCAGCCGGGGCTGCCAATGCCGTATTTACAGCCCGGGCAGGTAATGCCGGGGCATCCTGCGATAAGCGACCGACGGCTGATAAGCGATATAAAGGAATCTGTCATAAGAGAAGTTCACGCTTACGACTATTATACGAGATTAGCCGCCATGGCGAGAGACGAACAGGACAGGCAAACGATACTTAATATACGCCATGATGAAATGAAGCATTACCGCTGGTTCACGGCAATACTGCAAAGGCTGGGCGCCGGGCAGCCGGAGATACCAGCGGGAGCATCGCCGCGCAGTTTCGAGGAAGGTGTGCGGTATTCCATACGCGACGAACTGGACGCCGCCGCCTTTTATCAGAACATCGCATACAGGGCAAGAGACCGCAGCATCGAGATGCATTATTTGCATGCAGCACAGGACGAACAGCGCCACGCGGCCTGGTTCCAGAATATGCTGTCAGTTCCGCAGCCGGAACCGTACAGATAACAATACTATATAAAGCTCCCGATTTTTGTCCCGGGAGTTTTTTATATCCCGGGAGTTTAGAGGCTTTTAGGACAAAAACTCATTATTCCCTAAAAATCGAAGTTTTTTCGGCTGATAATGCTTTGACACACCCGCTGGGACGTATTACAATTTAAAGTAATCATATACATTAAACTGATATAGTTCATTGCCGGTAAAACGGGCCAGGCTGCTGCGTTAATAACGGCCGTGTTTTGACCGGGGCGGCAAGTAACTTTTTGAGAGCAAAGGTTAGGGGGAAAAATGTTCTGCCCGAAATGCGGAAAACAAAACAAAGAAGGAGCTCTGTACTGCACTGAATGCGGCAGGGGGCTTATGCGAAGGGCTGCGGCGCATACGAAACAAACGCACCGCGGTAAATATATCGCTGCGGCTGTTTCCCTGCCGGTAGTCGCCGCGGCTATTATAGTCTTCTTCGTTTTCTTCAGCGGCGTGCCCGTTGAAGGGCAGTGGTGCTGCGAAGGCGAGTTCTCAGTACTTGAATTTAAAGACGGAAAGGCGCAGATGACCGGTTTGTCCGGAACGCAGCGGCTGGAATATGAATACAGCAGGCAAACAGGGGAAGGGACGCTGACGACAGGCGAAGGCGAATGCCCGTTCAGTGTGGAAAAAGACGTACTGACCCTGAAAACCTCCGAAGGAGATATCGGGTATTCAAGAGCCAAGGAAGAGATAGATACCGAGAAGTTTGTAAAAGAAGGTCTGCCGGGGCTCTGGTCAAACGAAAGATTAGCAAAGGTACTTGAACTGAAAGAGAGCGGCGAGTCTGCCGTTTATTCGATAGAAGGAGAGCAGTCGTCTGACTACGGTTACGATATCGAAAAGGGTGAAGGCACTCTTACGGTGGGCGGAGGAAAATCGGTATTCACCGCAGGTAAAGAAAAAATCGAGATAATAGGATGGGGAGTATTTACAAGGCAGGAGAGCGGCTTCGATATTACGGCGTTTATCGAGAAGTATGCCAGACCGCTCGACGGGGCATGGTATGACGCGTCGGGCGTTATGGGCAGGTTCCTGTTCCGGGATGGGGGTACTCTTTCCGTCACATCTTACGGTAAAGGGTATAAAGGCACGTATACGTTCAGCAATGCGCAAAGAAAAGGGACGCTTTCTTTCGGAGATATTACAATGGATATCGTTTATTATGAGGGGGCGCTGAAAATAAGAGGACAGGCGTTTACGAAGGAATACGTGGCGCAAAAAGGCGCTAAAGACGTTTACGGGCAGCTTGCGGGAAAATGGTATGACAAGCAAGGCAACGGGACTATAGAGATCTCCGCGGACGGAACAGCGGTATATATACGGGATGGCAGTACTTACGGCGCCAGCTGCACCTTTGACCCTGTCGGCGGTACGGGCGAGCTTAAATTTCTCGATGGGAGCGAAACAAAGGTATTGAACATCCTGCTTTCAAACGGAATGCTTGCGGCGGGTGAATGGCTTTACACCCGCGATATAGTTGAGCAGAAGAACAGCGGAATATTAGGGACCTGGTACGACTCGGGCGGGAGAGTGGGAACATTGACGCTTAAGGACGGCGGCGGCGCGGAGCTCGATTACAAAGGCAGCAAATATACCGGAACGTATTCGTACGACGAAGCTGCCGGCAAAGGCAAGATAACAACGGTCTTCAGTGGGCAGACATGGACGTTTGATATGGAGCTTCGGGAAGAGCGGCTCGTGATAAAGACGGGGATAATGTTCTATAACGAGGTAGTGTTTACGCGTGAATATACCCGGCAGCCTGAGGCTTCGCCGGCGCCTTGACGATATGGTCAAAAGCCTTCATTGCAATCGGAAAACAATGAAGGCTTTTTTGTTTGTGCACAAATGCTTATTATTTATTGCGGGTTATTGAAAAAACCTGTCGGTTTATATATTATTAGAGCATACCATTCCTTGTTTAATCAGGCTCATAT
>CAZDZY010000076.1:0-15128 GCA_964510055.1 uncultured Christensenellaceae bacterium | reverse complement strand
TACGCTGATGAATATAATAGGATGCCTCGACCTCGCGGACGGCGGGGAGTACCGCCTGAACGGCCAGCTGATAGACGACTATACGCCAAAGCAGCTTGCCGGGATAAGGAACAGGGAGATAGGGTTCATATTCCAGCAGTTCAACCTGCTCCCGAAGCTTACCGCTTACGGCAACGTGGAACTTCCGCTCATATATCAGGGGCTGCCTTTATCCGAGAGGAAAAAACGGGTAAACGAGTCGCTTGAAAAAGTGGGCCTCGGCAACCGCATGTCGCACAAGCCTACCGAGCTTTCGGGCGGGCAGCAGCAGCGCGTGGCGATAGCCCGGGCGCTTTCCACGCACCCTACCCTTATACTGGCCGACGAGCCCACGGGCAACCTCGACTCGAAGTCGGGCAAAGAGATAATGAATATACTCTTAGAGCTGCACGCGGAAGGCAGGGGCATACTCCTGATAACTCATGACCAGAACATAGCGAATATGGCCGACCGCCGCGTTCACATGCTGGACGGAAAAGTAGATTATGACAGCGCGGGGGGTGAAGAAGCATGAAGTTCACTCAGGCGCTCAAAATGGCTTTAGTTGCGCTCAAAAGCAACAAAATGCGCTCGTTTCTGACTATGCTGGGTATAATAATAGGGGTGCTCGCGGTAACGCTGCTCATATCGGTCGTGCAGGGGGCGACGGGCGAGATAACCGGGCAGATAGAGAGCCTCGGCTCGAACCTGCTTCAGGTGAGGTTTACCGGAACGGAACCAACGTACCTTACGCAAAACGATCTGAAGAGGCTCGAGGATGACCCGAGCATCTGGGGGGCCACGGGAGTGGTCTCTAAGACGACGAACGTTAAGACCGGAGACGAGAGCGATTCGTACAGCGTTGAGGGAGTTGCCCCGGTCTATCAGGATATAACCGGGCAGGTAATAAAGCAGGGCCGGTTCATCTGCGATATCGATACCGAGACGCATACATATAACGCCGTCGTAGGTATAAACGTGGCAAACGACCTATTCGGGACCGAGGATTGCCTCGGCAACACGTTCAACATAGAGGGGTACGATTTTACCATAGTCGGGCTGCTCGAGGAATCGAGCACCATGCTCGCCAACAAGGACGATACCATAATAATACCGCTGACCACGGCCCAGAGGCTGTTTTCCGACAAAGAGTTCACCTTAGTATATGTTTCGGCAATGACGCCCGATACGGTGGATGCCGCGGAAACGGCTACCGACAACTTTCTTACCAGGGAACTGGGCAGCGAAGACGATTACATGGTAATAAACCAGAGCGCCATACTCGACGTAATGAACGAGGTCATGAGCGTGATGACGATACTGCTTTCCGGCATAGCGGCTATATCGCTGCTGGTAGGCGGCATAGGCATAATGAACATAATGCTGGTATCGGTTACCGAGAGGACGCGCGAGATAGGCGTAAGGAAGGCCATAGGCGCGCAGAAAAGCGACATATTATCGCAATTCCTCGTGGAGGCCATAGTGCTGTCGGTAGCGGGCGGCATAATAGGCATAGGGCTTTCGTTCGTCGGCTTGCAGGTGATAGGCACGGCGATGGACATAGGCATGTCGATGAACATAGGCACCATTGCGCTTGCGCTCGGGTTCTCGGCGTTCGTGGGAGTGATATTCGGCATATACCCGGCGAACAAGGCGGCCAACCTGAATCCGATAGACGCGCTGAGGTACGAATAGAGTTTCCGGGTACGCATTATCAGCGTACCCGGACCTAAGTTTCTTCGTACCGCCAAGAATGATTTTCGAGGCGGGAGAGAAGAGACTATTATATATAGCCATATCGCTATGCGGTATGGCTTTTCAATAAATTGATTAAAATATGATCTGAGCAATAATCATCCACCACTTCAAGGGGTGGTTCTTCTTGAACCCTATCCGACTCATGCGGGAGCCTTCTGGCATATTACGGTTCCGTGGGCCGCATAGAGATAAGATTCTTCGTTCGCTTTGCTCCTAAGAATGACACTATAAGTTTTGTTTCTTAAAACATGGTTTATCATAAGCCCGATCTATCATTCTGGTAGTTTTGTAAACTTTATTCTGTTATTAATTCGTTTCCAACAAAACAACTCGTTTTGTCATTCTGAACGGAGCCCCGGCGTAGTGAAGAATCTTTTTTCTATCTAATTAATATTTATCATATATATTCGAATTTAAATTATACGCTAAAGCTATCCTTCATTCCACACGCTAAGCGTGTGGTTTTATCTATGATAAATCAAAAAGCGCCCTTCACCCGAAGGGCGCTTACTCTATACATTAAGTCTTATCTTCGTATTTTTTAGCGAGCTCTTCAGCCTCGAGGTCGCCGAATTTTTCAAGCGGAACTTTAAGCATTGCCTTAGTTCGATCCGCCTCTATAACCTCCTGCGCTTCGAGCTCTTTTTTACGCCGCCGGACATACAAAATGATAACTATCGCGGCGATTGCCCCGAATACAAAGAACGCGATCCACGGGGAGTATGTTACGTTCATCATACGCCTTGCTGCCGACGCGAACGCATTGCTTAAGACTTCTGAATTGGTATATGAATCGGATGAGAAATTATAGTCAAGGTAGTCAAGCAGGATATTTTCCGCCTCGGCGTCTATAACGGTTGCCGCCTGCGTTCCGCTTACTATATCCGCCATATAGCCGCTGCCGGACGGCAAAAAGACAAGCAGCATATGGCCTTCGTCGGAGAACAGCTCGCGGTAAAGCCTGTCCGCATGACTTTTAAGCTGGCCGGCCGTTGGCATTGAGCCTTCTATTAAAGCGGTTATATATACGTAAGGCTGCACCCCGGTGATTTTATAGAATTCCCCGAGCCCTTTCAGCAAGGTCCTCTCACTTTCTATCCATCCCGCTTTGTCAGTATAATAGCCCGTTTCGATCACAGCGCCGGGGCCGAGAGGCCTGCGCTCATTTGTAGAGCGGGTAAACGTTGAATAACTCCAGAAAGACGAGATTATACCCACGGCGCAGAAACATATTACAATAATAGAGATTATATTTTTTTTGTTCCTGCGTTTGCGCGCGGGCGGGGCATATATCGGAGCAGGCTGCGCGTAGGAATTATAACCGACGCCCGGCTGGCGCCCGCTGTCGTCATGATGGTTGACATTGATGGTGATATCGACGTCGCCGACTCTTATGGTTTCACTGCTTTTATTATCGCCGCTGTTATTCATTTCCCGCCCCTCTTTCGATATTTGATGATTTGAATCTACCACGGCGCTTGAACCGTGTCAAATAGCACTTTACAGACATAAGAGCAATAACAGCTCTTCTTTTTCTTTACTACATAGGGCAATAATGTTAAAATATAAAGAATAGCATCAGCGGGGGTATTTATGCAGCAGCCGACATATAAACAAAGATTGATACTTGGCTTAATAGCCGTATCTGCCATGTGGGTCTATTGTATCATCTCCATTCTTAAAGGCGCCTGGGGCATATATATCGGAATCATAGCCCTTACCCTGTTATCCTCAGCGGCCGCGGCGCTTATTACCAGCCTTACAAGGGAGAAAGACCCTTACCCCAAACTTATAAATATATTGTATGAAAGCTGCAGCCCCGAGGCTTTCGTAATTGAAATGCGCACCCAACTCGATAAAGAAAAGGGAAAAAGATTTTCTTTTAAAAAAAATAAATTGCTTATATGCCTCGGAACGGGCAATTATGCGGCGGGAAGGTATCAGGAGGCGCTCGACGAGCTGCTGAATGCGGTCGGCCGGTCCCCTATCCGCGTAAGCCGGGCGGTTGCGGCGGGTTTTTATCACCTGCTGTTTTTGATCTACGTGGAGCTTGACAAACTGGATATGGCAAGAGAGGCTCTCGGAAAAATGATAGCTGCGGCCCACAGGCTGAAAGGGAAAGCCGGGCGGCTGTTTAAACAAAGATTCGCGGAAGGAATATATATGCTGCGGGTGGCTACCGGGGTATATGAAAACGCCGATGCCGTATTTATGAACAGTTTCAAAAGCGCACGGAACAATTATGAGCGCGTAACGGCGGCGTTTATGCTGGGAAGGATATATGAACACTTCGGCCAAAACGCGGAAACGAAGGGCGCGTTCGAATACGTTGTGGAACACGGCGAAAAGCTGTATATCGCTGAACTGGCGGCTAAGCGCCTCGGGCTCATCGAGACGGTATGATCGTTAGTATATTTTTGAAGGAAGTATGGGTATGGATTCGTCATTAGTTAAAGAGGAAGCTTTGAAATCCGGGGCTGATATATGCGGCATAGGGAGCATAGAGAGGTTCGCGGGCGCCCCTGAAAGGAGCCACCCGAAAGCCGTGCTGCTGTCGTGCAAGTCGGTGATCGTTTTAGGCATAAGGTTCAACGCCTCTACTATGAACGCCGCTTCGGCGAGCCCTTACACCGTAGCGCGCAACACCATAGCGGGAGAGCTTAACAGGGCGGCTTGCAGCCTTGCCCTTGCTATAGCCGACGAGGGGTACGACGCCGTTCCCATAGGATCGATAGGCCCCGACGATTACGATGAGAAAACGAACAGGTATGTAGGGACCATCTCCCTAAAGCACTCGGCGGTGCTCTGCGGGCTGGGGAAGATGGGGAAGAACACGCTGCTCATAAGCGAGAAATTCGGCAATATGCTCTGGCTCGCCGCGGTGCTTACGTCGGCTGAGCTTGCGCCCGACCCGATAGCCGCGTTTGAGCCGTGCACAGAGGGGTGTACGCTGTGTCTCGACGGATGCCCGGTAAAGGCGCTCGACGGCGTAACGATAAACCAGAAAGCCTGCCGGGAATACGCTTTCGGTTCGAGAAACGGCGGGGAGTGGAAGATACACTGCTTTGAGTGCAGGAAGGTGTGCCCGCGAAAGCTGGGGATAAAGAAAAATAACAGCCATGAAGATAAATAACATAGACAAGCTTGGTGATAAGTTCATATGGAAGGACAGCGCCGGGCTGGAGACTCTCAGCCTCGGCCGTAATGCGGGCAGCGAGAGGATATACGTGAATATCGACAGGGTGCCGCCGGGCAGGCGCAGCGCGAAATACCACAGCCATTCGTCGCAGGAGGAGTTCTTTCTGATACTCGCCGGCAGCGGAACTCTGAGGCTTGACGGCAAAGAGTATAAAGTGGCCAAAGGCGACTTTATTGCGAAGCCCGCGGGAAAAAATATCGCGCATCAGTTTATTAATACCGGGGAAGAAACGCTGGAAATACTAGACGCAGGCACGGCGGAGACGCAGGATGTCTGCTATTACCCCGACGAGGGGGTTTATCTGTTGAAATCAGGCAATGAGCGGCGGGTATTGAGCGAGGGCGGGGAAGTAAAAGGCTGGACGTCTGATCCGAACGGGGAATAAGAAAACGGAGAAAAGCGGAACGACACAGGGGTCGTTCCCTACAATAAACAAAAAAGCGTGCAGATTTCATTGGTTTTAACCTTTCCTTCTTTGTTGTATAATGATTTTCATGGACACCAATATTCCCCTTAATCCGGGCGAGAAAATAGAAGACCTCGGGCACGGGTACTGTATAATACAGGACCCGAAGTATTTTGCGTTCGGCACCGACGCGGTGCTGCTCGCCGACTTCGCCAAGATGAAGGAAGGCGAGCGCGCGGTGGACCTTGGTACCGGCTGCGGCATAATACCCATACTTATGTGCGCGCGCACAAAAGGCATACGCGTCACGGGGTTAGAGATACAGCGGCCGCTTGCCGAAATGGCGCGAAGGAGCGTTGCGGCAAACGGGCTGGGAGAAAATATAGAGATAGTCGAGGCTGACTTAAAAGAAGCGTCAAGGCATATAAAACCGGGAGTTGACGCCGTCGTTACCAACCCTCCGTACGAGAAGGCGAATACGGGAATGGAAAGCCCGAACGGATATCTCAACATAGCCAAACGCGAAGTATACTGCGCGCTTAGCGATGTAATATGCGCTGCAGCCAAGCTGCTGCGCACGGGCGGAAGGTTCTATATCATCTACAGGACGGAAAGGTTCGCCGAGCTCATGGATAAAATGAGGGAGTATAAGCTGGAGCCTAAGCGCGTAACGCTCGTATCGCAAAGGAGAGGTGAAGCGCCTAACTTCGCGCTCGTAGAAGGCCGCAAAGGTGCGGGCGAAGGGATGAAATTCGAGCCAATACTCGCGGTATACGAGGCCGGCGGTTCATACACTAAAGAGGCGAAAAAGATTTATAGAATAGGAGAATGATGAGCGTGCTTTATATAGTTGCAACGCCGATAGGCAATCTTGAAGATATAACGCTGAGGGCGCTGAGGGTGCTGAAGGAAGCCGATATAATAGCCGCCGAAGACACGCGCAGGACTGTTAAGCTTTTGAATCACTACGATATAAAGACAAAGCTTTTCAGCTTCCACGAGCACAGCGGCGAAAACAAGCGCGCGCAGCTTATTGAGGAACTGAAGAAGGGAAAGAACGTCGCGCTCGTATCCGACGCGGGCACCCCGCTGATATCCGACCCGGGCGCGGAGCTTGTAAAGGAGGCTATAGAAGCGGGTATTGAAGTAACTTCTGTTCCGGGCGCGTGCGCCGCTGTCACAGCCTATACGCTTTCCGGGTTTTCAGGGCCGTTTACGTTCCTCGGATTCCTGCCAAAAAAGCCTTCGGAACGCAAGAGCGCGATAGAAAAGATATCGCAGAGCGAGCTGCCGTGCGTGATATACGAAAGCCCGCACAGCCTGCTTAAAACGCTGGAAGCTATAGCCGATGCCTGCGGAAAAGAGCGCAGGACAGTCGTAGCGAAAGAGCTTACCAAGATGCACGAGAGCGTATTTAGCGGAACTGCGGGCGGGGCGCTGGAATCTTTTTACGGGGAGGTCAAGGGCGAGTACGTCGTTATAATAGGCGGAAGAGAACAAAGCAAAGAAGAGGTATCGGACGAGGAGATAAAGACAGCTCTTATAAAATATATAAACGCCGGAATGACGAAAAAAGACGCCGCGAACGCAGCGTCTATCGAGCTTAATATCAGTAAAAACCGTGTTTATAGATTAAGCATCTAAGAAAACATTGATTTTTAATCAATATTAAATCAGTATTTTATTAGCGTTATTTCTTTAACTTAGCGAAACATTCGGCGCAGACTTTGGCGCCTTTGAATTCAGTAACCCCCACAACGCTGTCACAAAAAATACATGCGGGCTGATATTTCCCAAGGACGATATGGCTGTCGTCCACAAAGATCTCGATAGGATCTTTAATATCGATGCCCATTACCCGTCTTAGCTCGATTGGAAGCACAATGCGCCCGAGCGAGTCGACTTTTCTCACAATACCTGTTGATTTCATACAATTCATCTCCCCAAAAATTAAATTTTTTATATGGTATTATCCTATATCAAAATATAACAAATATACATGTATTTTGTCAACATATAATTATCTTAAAAAGGCAAACATTAATAAAATGTTCATATATGAATATATATTAGTAACAACCTTAAGGCCGGAGGAAAAATGGTAAACTATATATGGGCTTTACTTATAGTTATGGGAACGCTTGTGGGGCTATTAAACGGCAGGGCAGAGGCTGTGTCCGAGGCGGCGATAAACGGCGCGAAAGACGCGGCGCTGCTTTGCGTGAGCCTTATAGGCGCATACGCCCTGTGGCTCGGGACGCTGAATATCGCTAACGCCGCGGGGCTCGTACGTGCAATAGCGAAAAGGATGCGCAGGGCGATACAGTGGCTTTTTCCGGGGGTGCCGGAAGGAGCGGCAAGCGGGTATATAACGCTCAACATAGTTGCCAACATGCTGGGCATGGGCAATGCGGCTACGCCCTTCGGCCTCAAGGCAATGAAAGAGCTTCAATCTCTCAACCCCGATAAAGAAAAGGCGAGCGACCCTATGTGCATGCTCCTCATAGTAAACGCGTCGTCGGTGCAGATACTGCCGCTTACGGTCATAGCGCTCAGGAGCGCGGCGGGCTCCGCCGCGCCTGCCGAAATAGTGCTTCCGGCGCTGCTTGCCACAACTGTGACGACTGCGGTCGGTATAACGGCGGGAAAGATATTTCAGGGCAGGAAAAAATGCAGGCAGTAACGTATATATCGGCGGCGTTCGTACCCGTATTTATAGCGAGCGTCGTTATCTATGGGATAATAAAGAAGGTCGCAGTTTACGATAAGTTCATCGAGGGCGCAAAGCAGGGGCTTGAGACCGTGATCCGCATACTGCCTTATGTCGTGGGGTTTGTTTTTGCCATAAATATATTTTCGGCATCGGGCTGTTTTGACTATATCTCGTCCGCGCTCTCTCCCGCGCTGTCGGCAGTAGGCATACCGCCCGAGATATTGCCTCTCGCGCTTATGAGGCCGTTCTCGGGAAGCGCCGCTATAGCCGCGCTTACGTCGATACTTAACAGGTACGGCCCGGATACTTTCATAGGCCGCACGGCGAGTACGCTCATGGGATCTACCGAGACGCTGTTCTATACAGTGGCGCTTTACTTCGGAAGCGTAGGAATAAAGAAGACCCGATATACGGTGCCTGCCGCCCTTATTTCGGAAATTTCCGGGCTGATATCCAGCGTTATTATCTGCAAACTGCTTTTTTAGCAAGACCTGAATACTGTTATTATACGGGACAAGCTGTGCTATAATATATGGGAAGGAAGGCGGCGGGTATGGACAACAAAGATTTAAATTATAAAACGGTAGACGAGTATATAAATATCTTTCCGAAGAACGTGCAGGATAAATTGCTTCAAATGCGCAGGGCGATAAAAGAAGCCGCGCCGGAAGCGGAAGAAAAGATAAGCTACCGCATGCCCGCTTACTTTAAAAACGGCCCGCTCGTTTATTTCGCGGCGTTTAAAAGCCACATAGGGTTTTACCCTACCGCGAGCGGCACCGAAGCGTTCAAAGAAGAGTTTATGCCCTATAAAAGCGGCAAAGGCTCGGTACAATTCCCCATGGGCGAGCCCCTGCCGATAGAGCTTGTTAAGCGCGTAGTAAAATTCAAAATAGAAGACAACGCGAAGAAATAAACGAAGGATAAGCGGATATGGATATATTTATGACTCTGGAGGCGGCGGCGGACCCGGGAAAAGCTAAGGGGATGTCCGCATACCTCAAAGACCAGTTTGCCTTCCTCGGCATACAAAAGCCGGAGAGGGAAGCGCTCACGAAGGATTTTTTAAAGCAGAAGAAAAGGGAGCCTGTGGATTGGGATTTCGTTCTTAACTGTTATGCGAGGCCCGAGAGGGAATTCCATTACCTGGCCGTAGACTATATACTGCAGATGAAAGATAAATTCGCGCCGGACGACTTGAAGCGCATCGAGTCGCTCATTACGCGCAATTCGTGGTGGGATACCGTCGATATGTTCAACATCCCTATAGGCTGTATGTTTCTGAAGTACCCGCAGATAGCGGAAACGATTAACGTATGGATGACAAGCGGTAATATGTGGCTCCGGCGCATGTCGATAATATTCCAGCTGCACCTTAAAGAAAAAACGGATACCGCGCTGCTCGCCGGGGCTATAGAGAAGAACTTAGGCTCAAAGGAGTTCTTCATTAACAAGGCGATTGGCTGGGCTCTGAGGGAATATTCGAAGACCGATCCGAAATGGGTGCGCGCATTCATTGCATCGCATGAACTCGCGCCTCTGAGCGTAAGGGAAGCAAGCAAGTATATTTAGGTATGGAGGAGTATATGGAACACGATAACGCCATAAGGTTCAAGGGATTCGCACAGGTCTATGACGAAGCGAGGCCTAAGATGCCGTTTTATCCCATAGAGGCCATCATAAAGTATTTAGGCCGTGAGCCTGAACGCGTGGTGGACTTAGGGTGCGGCACGGGGCTTTCGACAGTTGCCTGGACAGGCCGCTGCAAAGAGGCGATAGGCATAGAGCCGAGCGGCGATATGCTCGCCGAGGCGGTGAAAAAGGGGTCCCCAAAAAGCCGTGAGACTTTTTGGGGCGGAAAGAAACAAACGGACGGCATAACGTTTAAAAACGCTTATTCGCACGAAACGGGGCTGCCCGGCTTATTTGCCGACGCCGCCCTATGCTCGCAGTCGTTCCACTGGATGGAGCCGGTATCGACGCTAGCAGAGGTAAACAGGATACTCAAACCCGGCGGAGTATTCGCAACTGTTGACTGCGACTGGCCGCCGGTTTGCGGTTGGGAGGCTGAAAAAGCGTTCTTTGAACTGATGCAGGCCGTAAAAGCGGCGGAAGCGGCATGGCCGGAACTTAAAAGCAGCTTTAAATACTGGGATAAGAACGAGCATTTGAACAATATTAAAAACAGCGGTTGGTTCAGGTTCGCGAGGGAGATTGTGTTTTCAAACAGGGAAACATGCACCGCGGAGAGGTATATAGGCCTTGCGATGAGCCAGGGGGGGCTGCAAAGCGTGCTCAGATTCAACGCAGGGCTAATAAACAGGCAGATCGAGGCTTTTAAAGAAACTGTACGTAAAGCGCTGGGAGAAGGAGATCTCGATATTGACTTCTGTTACAGGATGAGGATAGCGGTAAAGTAAGGCCGCATTATGCGGGAGGGGCAAAGCCCCTCCCCTGCAATGTTACAAGAGTTTATTTACCGATCACCGAAACCGCAAATTTTTTAGCTTCTTCGAGGTCAACGGAATCAGGATGCTTTCTGTTCATGAACAGGAACTGCCCTTTGCAGGAAAACTCGTCTTTAACAGCTATGCCCTGCCTGGAAAGCATATCTTTCATCAGCCCCAGGGCCTTCGGTTCTTTTATGTATGTGCTGAACAGGGCGGCGCGCTTTATCTTTTTTGCGTCAAGGCCGCCTATAAAGGAAACGAGCGACGGATCGAGCGCGCCCCCGTATATTGAGCCTCCTATGAACAGCAATGGCTTCTGCTACGCTTCTTGTATGCCCGGTCTTCGAGTAATAAGTTACAGCGGTTTTCATATCTTCCCTCCTATGATAGAATGAAACGGTAATTATAGTTTATTGTACCATATATATGCCTTTAGTTACAGTGGAAGGACAATGCATGAACGCGGGATTTACAATTATACCGTTATTACTGATACGGTACGGGCTCATGGCCATTATAAGCCGCGAAGCCTTGCGGCGCGCGGCGCACTTCGCGCCGATGGCCGGTAAAGAGAAAGCGGCATATTATTTATATCAGCTGACGGAACTGGGAAGCATAGTTTACTTGTTCTTCCTTACGATAAAAGCCGGCTCAGCTTGGTTTTACGCGGGGCTGGGCGTTTATATAACCGGGACGCTTTTGTATGCGATATCCGTTATTGATTACGCGAGGCCCAATTCGAGCGGGATTAACACGAAAGGGTTATACAGGATATCCCGCAACCCGATGTACGTTGCGTACTTCATATACTTCATCGGTATCGCGGCTATGGCGCAGTCGCTGATACTGCTCGCAATAATTATCATATTTCAGGTCTCGGCGCATTTTATAATACTCGCGGAAGAGAGATGGTGCATAGGGAATTTCGGGGACGAGTACAGGGAGTATATGAAAAGTGTGAGGAGATATATTTAATTTACCTTCTTATAAAATGCCCAGGTGGTCGAGCAGTATTTTTGCACCGATCAGTATAAGCACGATTCCTCCCGCTGCCTCGGCTTTTGTTTTGAACCTTGCCCCGAACTTGTGCCCTATCAAAACGCCTATAAGCGTAAACGCAAACGTGACGAGGCCTATAGTCAGAACGGACGGGACTATGGAGACCTTAAGGAAAGCGAACGTAACGCCGACGGCAAGCGCGTCTATGCTCGTTGCCACCGCCATCAGGGACAGCCGCTTTAGATCCAAAGCAGTTTCGCACTTATCCGGGCTTTCATCTTTCTTGAATGTCTCAAACAGCATTTTGCCGCCTATGAACACCAGCAGCCCGAAGGCGATCCAGTGGTCGACGCTCGTAATATAGTTCTCGAACTGTTTGCCGAGCAGCCAGCCGATGACCGGCATTATTGCCTGAGACCCTCCGAAAAACAGCGCAATTATAAGGGAGTTTTTAAGGCTCAGCCTGCTCATGCCAAGGCCGTTGCACAGCGACGCCGCGAAAGCGTCCATCGACAGGCCGGCGGATATAAGCAGCAATTCGAATAGTCCCATGGTTTTCTCTCCCAATCGTCTTAATAGTATTATGGCCTTTTAGGGAAACGCTGATTTATTCGTTCAATATCTTTGCGGTTAATTTGTCGCCTGCCTGCGTCGCCAAAACTCCGAAATAGCGCTGCTATTCCTTCGCTTTTGCTTCTTGGCAGACGCTAAATTCCCTCGCAAATCTTATCGTCCTCATTAAATCAGCGTTTCCTTAGGGCGCATATAAAAAGTCAGGCGCTGTTGCTGCGTCTGACCGTAAGGCCTTGATACAAACTCAGGTACAGCACAGCCGTACATGAGTCTTGTTATTTAATGCAAGCCAGGCCTTGCGGCCAGCATGTTGACTTGCAACGCTTAAAAGCGCCAACTACTCCCCCATGAATCGTTTTATTATAATAACGGACGGACGTTTTGTCAATGCGGCAAGGACAGACATCCTATCCTGCTGTCATCCTGAGGAGCGGAAGCGACGAATGGATCCCCTGTAGGTTATCCTAAATGGGATTCTTCGCAAGCTCAGAATGACAGGGGGTTCATCCTTCCGGCGCGTTGCGCCGCCTCCAAAGGAAAACAAGACGTAACAAAAGACACGTATCATACGACACACTTTCTTATAACCGTAGGGGCGATCTTCGATCGCCCGCTTTGGAGCCGCTCTCTTTGTTTTCAGAAGGATTCAGATACCGTTCCCTGAAGCGGGAGAACAAAGTTCTCCCCTACGTTTGGTAACCAGTTTAACATAATAGAGACGAATTCTGCGCCGCCTTCCCCCAAGGGCAGGCTATTTTTGCAGGATATGCAAGGAATTTGGAGGAATTCAGCGAATATATAAACGAGTAATATAAATGGAGCAATAAAAATGACGAACAGACGTACATCCGGCGCCAACATACGCGCCGAAACTTTTTTTACCGGGGTCCTCATGTTTTGCGCCTTCATCGCAGCCGTTATTCTTGTTAACTGGATAATCGACCAGATCAATCTTGCCGTCAACGGGGAACCGAATCTTAATACTCTTTCGCAAAGCGAGATGAAATACGGGCTGTTTGTTACCGGCGCTATAGACGCCGCCTCAGGGCCGTACGCGGAAGAATATACGGTAAGCAAATACGGCCGCCGGTCAAACCCTATTTCAGACAATTACCTTTATCTCGTTCCGATATACTCGAAGGGCGGCGATTTTATAGAATGTTTTGTTTCATATGAAGCGCGCACGGGTAAAGACATAGCCAGCCTGGACTTTATAGTTAAAGATACGGAAGAGGGGAGAAGGGCAACGCCCTTAGAGCTTAAGCACGGGCGGATGATAAACCTCCACAAAGATCAGAAGATAGTACTTGAAAACTGGGCGACTGCGCACGATTACCGCGGCGGGGATTCGTTTGTGGAATATTGCGCAAAGAATAATCTTTTGGGTACCCGAGATAAAGACGTTATACTTTCAAAAATATTGACTTACAGTATATACAGGGTGAGCAGCGCGGGCGTTAATTTCGCCGATATATTATACCCTGTCGTACCGAGCGTCTTCTGTTTACTGGCCGTTTTTTTGAGCCGCAGAAGGAAAAACGTGCCCAAAGAAAGATTTCCGCGGCAGGAAGATTTCGATAACAGCCAACAGATGTAATACTATTTCCGGCGCCCCCGCAACGGGGGCTTTTTTGTTTTGCAGGATATGGACTGAATGCGGGGGTTTCTATTTCCCGTTGTAACCCTGAGAAGCGCCGCGCTTCGGCGAAAAAACAAGGCATACAAACAAGCACTTATCATGCACCACACCTTCAATTAACCAAGGGGCGATCATCGATCGCCCGCTTTGGAGCCGCGCTCTTTGTTTTCAGAAGGATTCAGGTACCGTTCCCTGAAGCGGGAGAACACAGTTTGCCACCTCACTAACTTTCTTGCTGTCATCCTGAGGAGCGGAAGCGACGAATGGATCCCATTGAGGTTATCATACATGGGATCCTTCGCAGGCTCAGGATGACAGGAGACTACTATTTTTGCAGGATTTGCAAGGAATTTGGAGAGATTTGGCGAATATGGATATACCATAAATATCTATCGAGGCAGTAGGTTATTCGCCTGGAGATTTAGGTGAGGATATTAGAGCTCTTAATGCTAAAGGAATGATAACTAATTGATTTAATGAGAGGCAAGATAATGATAAAACAAATAACAATTTTATTATTAATAGTATTAATTGTTTTAACAACAAATAGTTGTAATGAGGAGATAAATATGAAAGAGTCAATCAAAATCAATAAAAATGATGTATATGATTGGCATGAAATATTAAATAATTTAGATAACCGCTTTTCTTCAGATGTTTTTGTTAGGCTTGTAGATTATACAATGAATAATGATCTGAGAATTAAACCAGGCAAATACGTATGGAACAAAAATATTAGCTTTGAAGAGATTAACCAAATATTTGATTTTGCTCTAATTGAAAAAACAGATGAATTTATAATTGTTAAACAGAATACATTTCTCATTGATGAAAATGAAGTTTTTGATTGGCAAAAGGTTAGAGATAAATTTAAATTTTGGTTATCTAATAACGCATATATTAAAGTGACTGAGTATATGAGAGATAATAATATGGAAATATCACCGGGCAAGTACAGAATAAAACAAAATACAAATTATAGCGATGCTATGGCTCTATTTAAATTTAATAAAATTGAGCACCCACCATTGATGGAAAACCAAAAAACTATAATTGTTCTAAACCATGCGGAATGGTTTGAAGTTACTCAATTATTATATTTTTGGCTTAAACCGGAAGAACGTATAAATTTGATGGTATATATGTATGAAGAAAATTTAGTAATAAAGCCAGGCGAATATATTATAAAAAAAGATATGAGTTACGAAGAGACAATAGATTTATTTGAGTTCGTTAAGAGAGACAATTATTAAAAACTAGGCAACACCCCTAAATAGGTTTAAAAGGCCCGCACTCTTTCCCGTTCTTTCCCATGACAAAACTTCCTCTTTATATATAAATTTTTAAAAAATTATATTGACATATCAAAAGTT
>CAZDZY010000075.1:0-15138 GCA_964510055.1 uncultured Christensenellaceae bacterium | reverse complement strand
CCAAATGGCTCATGCAAAAATCCGAGATACTGCTGGTAGACGAGCCCACTCAGGGTATAGATGTGGGCGTTAAGGATGAGATCTACAAAATACTCAGGGATGCTGCCCAAAATGGCCATTCTATCATTATAGCTTCGAGTGAATTGGCTGAGCTTATGAACGTGTGCGACAGGATCTGCGTCATGTTTCATGGAGAAATGGTCGCGGAGTTTAATAAAGACGAGCTGGATAAGGCTTCAATTTTGCAATATGCGGTTGCAGGGAGGTAACTATGGCAAGGCTTAAAGACAATTCATATATTCAGGCATTAAAGAGGTACAGCGTATTAATATTATTGATAGTATTTATTATTATCGCATCAATCGCCTCAAAAAGCTTTTTTACGCTGTCAAATTTTCTTAACATAATGCAGTCATATGCGGCGCCAGGCATTATAGCGATCGGCATGACGTTTACGATACTTTCAAGCGGCACCGACCTTTCAGTCGGATCCGTCGCGGCCCTCGCGGGCATGATAAGCGCTATACTTCTTGCTGACGGTTATCCGGTCTGGGCCAGCGTTATCGGAGGAGTGCTTGCAGGAGGCATGCTTGGTACACTCACGGGCCTTATAATAGTGTTTTTCGATATCGCCCCGTTTATAGCATCGCTGGCAACGATGGTTTCCGCAAGAGGCCTTGCCATGCTCACCACCGACGGAGGCGTCATATCAGGCCTTATAAAGCTAGGCGAAAATGGCGAGACCGGAAAAGCGTTCTGCTATCTCGGCGGAGGTAATATACCCATCGGCTCCGTGAATGTGCCTTTCGCAGGCTTCACATGGATCGTGCTCACTCTTATCGCCGCGTATGTTCTCAAATACACGATATTCGGACGCAACCTGTACGCTATCGGCGGAAACAAAGAAGCCGCTATGCTGTCAGGCGTCCCTGTCAAGAGATACAGCACTCTCGCATGGACTATATCAGGCATGACGGCCGCCTATGCCGGCATAATGCTGACTTCATGGCTAACGGTAGCCCAGCCGACGCTGAACCAGGGCGCCGAGCTCGACGCTATCGCGGCGACGGTTATGGGCGGAACCTCTATGAACGGGGGCAAAGGCTCCGTATTTGGAACGCTTGCGGGCGTTCTGATATTGGCGATTATCACAAACCTGTTTAACCTTGTCGGCCTGCCGTCCTATTATCAGCAGATATTTAAAGGGATAATAATTATCGGAGCTATGCTGCTCAACAGGTTTGTTTCACAAAAAGAAAATTGATTTGCTGCTATAAAAGCGGCATGACTAAAAAATATGGAGGAGAGAAAATGAAAAAAAGTTTAATTGCTATTGTTGCTGTTATACTGGCAATGAGTATGGTGCTTGCAGGATGCGCATCGGGCCAGAACCAGCCTGCGGGGTCTGCTCCCGCCGAGGTCAGTAAACCGGCTGATCAACCGGCTGCCGAAACTAAGATAAAGGTCGGTTTTTCTCAGGCTACAATGGCTTCCCCGTTCTATGTAGCGCATGTAGAGTCGGCGCAGGAAGCGGCGGCGGCGGCGGGTATCGAATTGGTATACGCTGACGCCAACGAAGACATAACGAAGCAGAATACTGATATACTGGATATGCTTGAAAAAGGAATCAGCGTTCTTATCCTCAATGCGGTTGATCCTGACGGTGTAGCTCCTGCGATCGCCAAGTGCAAGGAAAAAGGCGTGAAGATCGTGACGGTCGACAGGTTCGTTAACGCGGACATCGATGTTGTCGTCGGACGTAACAATGAAAAGATGGGCCAGTTGGTGGGCGAGTATATGGTAGAGAAACTGGGCGGCAAAGGCCAGGCGAAGGGCAAGATACTTGAAGTCATGGGAAGCGGCGGCGACCGTGTGCAGGAAGCCCGCTCAAAGGGATTCCACAACGCAATAGATGCTGAACCCGGACTCGAAGTTATACAGACGCCTTACTGCGACTATGTCCGTTCCAAGGCTGCAACTGCTACTCAGGATATCATCCAGGCGCATAAGGACATCAATGTTATATACGGACATAACGACGACATGGCATTGGGCGCGCTGCAGGTTTGCGAAGACGCCGGCATGAAAGTACTTACCTGCGGAGTTGACGGCTTGATGGAAGCTGTAGAGGCAATAGTTGACGGAAGGTATGTATGCACTTCCGCGAACGACCCGTTCAAGTTTGGACAGGTAGCTGTTGAAGTAGCTATAAAGCTGGCTAAAGGCGAAAAGGTAGATGCAGAAGTTGATTGCGGAACGTTCCTTGTAAACGAAGAGAACGTAGATCAGTACTTCAATGCGGACCTTGCGTTTGTCAAAGGTGAATGATTAAAACTGTCAAATAATTAATGGTTGGCTCTATTTATAGGGAGAGTCCGAAAAGGGCGGGGTCCGTTTATGGATACCCGCCCTTTTTGTCGTTGAGAAACCACACCCAAAGAGCGCGGGTACGGTGTCGGATATAATGATATCCGCCGGAGGATTCGGAGGCGGTGATACCAGTTATCGCCGGAGCGTTTATAATCGGAGCGGATTTTACGCCCGTGTTTATTATAGCCGCAGTCTGCATCGCAGCAATGGCGGGAATGCTTTATTTTGGCGGAAAGCAAATTAATAATAACACTTGAAATGATGCGCCTTATACATTATAATAACATTCGCGGCGCGTGATTTGCCGCCAAAGCATAATACGATATGCCGATGTAGCTCAGTAGGTAGAGCACATCCATGGTAAGGATGGGGTCATCAGTTCAATTCTGATCAGCGGCTCCAGAGATTAAGCCTCGGATAAGCCTTTAACAAAGGACTTTAGGGGCTTTTTATTTTATACGGGGAATCTGAGAGACGGCAAGGAGAAGAAAACGAGAAAAAAGCTATTTATGCGATGAGGGATTTCACCCCCTCCCGCGAATTTAAAAATGTATTTATAAAAAACCGCTAGTGTCATTCTGAAGGCGCGCAAGCGACTGAAGAATCTTTGTACTGCTAACAGCAGTTTGTTGTATCGAAGGCAGAGATCTGTCTTACGGGAGAAAAGATTCTTCGCTTCGCCCGCTTGCTCAGAATGACAGAATGGGTTTTAGCTATACTTGCGCAGAACGCCTGTACGCAGATCAGGGATAACGGTTGCCAAATATTTGGAATATGTGATATAATAAAAAATATTATTGGTGGGTATTTGATCCGGAGGGCCTGATCTATGAAAAGAATACTCATCTTTTTTTGTACTTTTAACTATCAAACGAATAATGCCGGTAAAAAAATACGTTTATCTAAATTGTTTTTGATTTTTATGTGTATGTCCTTGTTGTGCGGCTGTCAGAATAATGGCGGCGCAATAAATGATGCGGCTCCAACGCAGCCCTCGAAAACGGATATCGTAAACACAGCCGGCGTTACAGCGCAGCCAGCGCCGCCGCCAACGATACTGCCTGATACCAGCCTGCCGCAAATATCTGATCCCACGCCAGAAACAACGCCTATACAGCATAATATTGATTGGATGGCTAACTACCCGTCTATTCTGCAGGAATACCGTTTATTTGTAGATAACATGGCAAACGGTAAATATGATACCATCAATGAAGATGGCATCATATTTGACGACGATGTGTTCAAATCTCCTGCTCAAGGCGACCTGTCAGGTCACTGGTTTTGCATGAAGGTTGATGCCAACTTATGGTATGATCCGTCTATGGCGAGAAACGTATTTGGCTATGCACTGGAAGACTTTAATGAGGACGGCGTCGATGAACTGATTCTGCTCGAAAAAGATTACACAGTTCTTGCTATTTTCTCAACGGTAAACGGCAAGCCTAAGCTGCTGGATGCGTATTGGTCAAGGTATGAATGCGCCATATTGGACTCGGGCTTTTTGCATAAGAGGGGCGACGACGGAGCAGCAGATTGGGAACACGCAATACAACGGCTGTCCTCGGATGGCAGTGAGCTATTGAACGTAGTACAATATGGATGCAGAAGCGACAAGCAACATCCGGGTGAGCACCACTACTACAGGATAGAAAGCGGGAAAGAAGAAGAGATCAGCGAGGCGGAATTGGACACGTTGATTGAACAATATCCATTTTATGAGGGTGAGTATCCGAATTTCAGTATAACTCCGCGGAAAACTACAGAGAATTCCGGGATCACATTTATTCCGATATTTGATTGAAAGCCGGATGCCGATATTTATCATTGCCGCTGAGGAAAAAGAGCATACGAATAATGCCTGTAAAAAAATGTGCGCCGCCCGCGATGTATTTCGGAGGATAAAATGAAGAAAACATATGTAACACTGATTATAATTATCATGCTTTTAAGCCTGCTGGCCTCGTGCACGAATGACGCAGGGATAAAGCCTGATACCAGCATGCCGCAGTCTCAGCCGACCGCTGCCGCAGTTATTACGCCTAAGCCGACAGCCGCAGCAACCGTTACGCCTATGCCGACGGCAAGTGCAGTTATTACTCCTGCGCCGCCGTCACCGGAATGGCCCGAGGCCTATTCTCCCATACTTAAAGATTACAAAACGATTGCCAGCTGCATTTACCAGGATTTTGAATCCTTTGCTGAAATGAATGCCAGTGATGATTATGATGTTTATGGAAAGTGGGTAGAACAGAACATACCCGTTTTGAGAGAAGTGGGCAGGTTCTATTGGGAACTAGGGTATGGTTCACATGATGATAAGGACGCCTTCGGATACGCACTGAAAGACTTAAACGGAGACGGCAGCGACGAGTTGATAATACTGTTAGGCAATGAGGTGCTTGCAATTTATTCAATAGTAGACGGAAAGCTGAAGCGGGCGGATATTTTTTGGTCAAGGCATGACTGCTACGCTATAGATAAATCAGGCTTACTATATATATACAGCTCTGAAAGGGTAGTGGACTGGTGGTATACAATAGAACGGTTATCGGATGACGGCAGCGAAATTTTGCCGGTGGAACGATATGGAATGGAGTCATTCGATTACGATACGCACGAAGAATATCAGGAACCGCACTATTACAAGGTGACCGACGGAAAAAGCTACAGCGAAAGAGAGATCATCACGGAGGCGGAATTCGACGAGCTTTATGATGATTGGGAAAAGGCTGTGGAAAGTGCTGAAAGCGCTCTTGTCTTTATTCCAATACTTGGCTGAAAGCTGCCCAAGGCAAGTATTTTGCATAGCTAACGCTATTAAAGAGATCTGCGCCGCCCGCGATGTATTTCGGAGGATAAAATGAAGAAAACATATGTAACACTGATTATGATCATTATACTTTTAAGCCTGCTGGCCGCGTGCGCGAATGACGCAGGGATACGGCCTGATACCAGCCTGCCGCAGCAAACTGAGCCGAAGCCGATGCCAAAGGGATGGCCTGTAGTCTATGCTTCTATTCTTGAAGAATACAAAACGCTTGCCGGTTACATTTACCAGGACGCTGATTCCCTTCTTGATATTTTGGAAAGTGATGTTGCTGAGGAGTGGGAAGAACAGAACATACCCGTTTTGAGTGAGGAGGGTGACCACTGGGGAATATTTATTGGCGGCGTATATTTGAGAGAGGATAAGGACGCCTATGGATATGCGCTTAAAGACTTAAACGGAGACGGCAGCGACGAGCTGATATTGCTTTTAAAAGATTATAAGATTCTTGCTGTTTATTCGACAGCAGACGGGAAACCAAGGTTGGTGGATCAATATTGGGACAGATATAGCTGTGATGCTATAGATGAATCAGGTTTATTATATATATACGGCTTCGATGCATCAGATGATTGGTCTTTTGGAATATATAAGTTATCTGATGAGGGCAGTAAGCTTTTCCTGAAAGCAGAATATGGGAAATCAACTGATAATCTGAAGCGGGTGGAAGATCCATACTATTACAAAGTGATCGACGAAGAAAGAGAGATCATCAGTAAGGCAGAATTCGATAAGCTTTATGATGATTGGATAAAAGCCACAAAAATCGCTAACTCTGGAATAACGTTTATTCCAATACTTAATCGTGATGATTCCGGAGGCGGTACAGGTATGTTCGTTCCTGCCGCCGCAACTCCAGCGGAAGCAGCCGATATCAAGGAGTCAAAAAAACCGCGGCCCGGCTCCGCGGCGCTGATAGACAGGAACAGAGAGCTGTATACCCTGTTCAGCGGAGAGAATTATATTGTCTATCGGTTTTATAATAATGACGATGAAAAAGACTTTTTCTACTACAGGATAGAAGTATATAAAGATGACGGAAAGATGATCTTCGAAGATGAGTTCGATTGGCCCGAGCCTATAATTGCTTATGTCAGCAAAGATGTTATACAAATCGATATTCATACCGGGACCGGGGCCAGCAATGTACGTTACTGCGATGTGAAACGAGGGCTTGTTTCGGAAGTGTTTGATATCCAGGAACCTATATTATTTGTTGACGGAATACTTATACAGGGTAAAAGGCCAGCCTTGACGCTGTCTGCGGAAAATGTATTTGACAAGACAGCGTATTGTAAGGAATATCTTGTGGATCCTGCTAAGTCAATTCTTATAAATCTGCGGCTCATCGATGAACAAACGATTAAAATTGAGTATGTGAGATGTATAGATGAAGATGGTAGCCTCGATAAAGAATATACTAAAACAATCCCTCTCAGTCAGCTGCAATAACCATTCGGCAAAAACCTGGTGTAAATGAAACGGCTAATCTTAAGCGGGAAAAAAGGAACCTGGATAGGCACGTCAGCCCCGAAATTTACTGGGTTCTTCACACGGCCGGTTTTAAAAAATTCAAATCAGATCAAGGCATTTTAATATGGAGCGCACGTTTTCACTCTAACCACTTATATTTTAAATAATCTATATCGGTTATTTTCGTTAAGCCGTAATCGTTCAGCAGATCGTTGCGCAGATATATAGTATAAGCCGTAAGATACTTATATTCGCAAGCTTTTACTATCCGCTCTGTCGGTATTATAGCTACCAGCGCGTAATCATCTTGTGTTATGGTATCTCCGAAAACCTCTGAGAGCCTTGGCCTGCCCAGCAGCACATCGGGAGCGCCATAACCTGCCCATGTGTCATATGTAGCTATCACTTCATCTCTGCCGTAAGCTTTATGGAGTTCGTAACTTAAGTCTTCTTTACCGTTATTAAACATGTAGAAAATATTCTTATCAAAATAAGCGTTGAAGCGCGGGGTGTCCTGATGCCCGGGGTTCGGGATACTGCCCGGTTCATCTTCGTCCGGCACATACCAGCTGTTCATTATCAAACGGCCTTCAAGGTTGTTCTCTTTTATAAACGCCGCGGCTGCCCTTGCAGGGTCGTAGTTTGTGCGTACATCGACAGCGCAGGCGGATATTGTCCAGTACATTGAGATTAAAAGGCTCAATACGATCATGGCGTTTAAGGCCTTCTTTACATCCGGCCCGCCCCGGGACGGTTCAAATTCCTGTTGTTCCGACATACACGCCCAAAACCAGAACAGGAAGAACGCCGCGGGAATGCCCAGGTGATGCGACGAAAAATAGGCCGCCGCGCTGAATACGGCAAATAAAAGATACGGCACGGCAAGCAAAGCAAGCTTTCGTTTTTTTATGCCAAAATACACGATCATAATTGAAAAAGGGATAAACAGCAGGCCTGAGACTATATAAAAATCAGCAGTAAAACAAAGGTCACGTAAAGAATACCAGCCATTGAAAGCGGTGTAAAAAAACCCTTCCATCGGCGCAGCGGCCACCATGAAGTATAAACGTTCTATAATAGATGTTTTACTTTTTGGCAGGTTAACGGCATATGTGTCCGCTTTCGGTATTATGAGATATGTAATCGCTAACGCAAAAAAGAAAAGTAACAGCAGCGCGTAAAGCCGGCGGTCTGATAGCACATCCTTAAAAGTTTTTTTGTAATTTCGGTTTTTTATTATGCCCCCCAGCCAGACAAGCGTGATGCCCGCGGCAAACAGTATGCCGTAGGCGGAGGAAGAAGATAAGAGCATGAGGCTCAAAACAAAGCGGAACGGTTTCTCATTTCTTGCTTTCCACGTAAGTCCGGCTAAAACGAAACCCAATATGAGCAGGCTGTAGCAGCGGCTGATAACGCCGTATTGATAAAAGAAGTAGTACGAAAAAGGGATCAAAAAACGATATAATTTCGGAAAAGGCGCTTTAATGAGCACTATTCCCATTGCAACAGCGTTTATCAGGATAGATGCGGATTTTATGCCAGCTTCGTACGGCAAGCCCGATTTGGCAAACGGAACAAGGTACAGATGCCAGAGAGGCGGATGGCCCTCGTAGTGCGGTATCCTGAATATGATATCGGTAATGCTTGCATCCCGCGCAATAAGCCAGGACTGGGCCTCGTCGTACCACGGCTCGTGAAATATGGTAATAACGGCCATACCTCCGACGAATACCAATAAAACAAGCCAGGTATACGCAGGTTTGAGGTTATCAAAAAAACTGTTGATATTTGATATTACCGGTGTTCCGTGAGTTTTTTTACGCCTCAAGCTTATTCCCCTTTTGTATTGAAAGTATAAATAGAAAAGATATATGGTAATTATATACCAAAGCAAATACTTTTCTCAAGTAAACATTGAGGCTTTGCATACATTTGGGGACAGGTCCAGTATCGGAGCCGGCCGTTAAAATCGACCGCGCAACAGGCAGATAAAAGAATATTATTCCCCATTTATCTGCAATTACCGCAAAATATCATGTTATAATTTGATATTTTTTGCCGACACTGATATTATATAAATAAAATCATATCCGAAGAAAGCTGTATTATGCATAAAAAGTATTTGCTTGTTATTTCAGCGGTTATTCTTATCTCATTATTTTTCGGCTGCGGGACACCTCCCGCTGTATCCGAGGATACGGCAGTTCCTTCTTTTTCCGGGGAAATGACCCCGGAGCCTTCACCTTCAATAGAACCGACTCCCAGCCCGGCTCCTTCTCCGACCGAGACCCCCGTACCTGCGCCGTCCACTATGTGGGGCGCGAAGTTTCCCGGGCTATTCACAGACGGGGAAATAATAAAAAACGACAGCACCGCATTGCCTACTATAAGCACGTTGTCGCCCCGTTTCGAGGCGTGCACTATAGAGGTTGCAGGATCGTATAAGAGCGAACATGTAAACGTTACAATAAACAAAGTCAGGGAAGGCAAAAACACATACTTCGTATCCGATATCTATGTGACCGATTTAAAATATTTCATCTCGCCGTTAACGGACGTAAAATTAAGATGGGGGAAGCGTGAGTACGTCTATGAAACAGCGCGTAAACTCAGCGCCGTGATCGGTATAAACGGAGATTACTGCTCCAATAACCGCGGCCCTGTATTAAGGGACGGGGTTTTGTACAGGAACGAGGTCAAATTAGACATACTCGTAATGTACAAAGACGGCACTATGAAGACCCTTACCAAAAACGAGTACGATAAAGAAACTATTGAAGCCATGAAAGACGACGTGTGGCAGATATGGACTTTCGGGCCCATGCTGCTTAAGGACGGCTTACGGATGAGCAAATTCAACCTCGCTAAAAATGTGGGTGGAACGAACCCGCGCGCGGCCGTGGGGTATTACGAGCCCGGGCATTATGTGTTCGTTAATGTGGACGGGCGCCAGCCGGGATATTCGACAGGCATGACGATGACCGAGCTTTCGCAGCTGATGTACGACTTGGGGTGCAAAGCGGCGTTTAACCTCGACGGAGGCGGCACCGCTCAGATGGCATTCATGGGCAAGTGGACAAATAAATCGAGCGTTAAGAGGAAAACGCTGGACGCGATTTTTATAATAGACGAACCCGAGGCTGAAGAAACCCAAAGCTCAGAACCGGAAAATTGACGCTGTGCGATAACGCGGCGTCCCGGGAAATATAGATATCATTTATGGGAGAAAACTTGCACGCCCGCGCGGCTGCGCGGCAAATATTATTGGTGTGGGGTGGTTCGATGGTTCATCTTTCAGATCACTGCTTTTCCGGATAAAAAGCGTGAACGCCATTTAACAATGCAATGTTGCGGCAATAAGACGCCGGTTTATTACGTTTTTCATTATACTATTCACACCTCAATCACTATATATTTTTAAATTATCGATATTTTAATTTTCTTTATGGAGAAAGTACTTATTATGTTTTTTAAATCGTTTAAGCTGTTCGGCAGTAAAGCGGGCTCTGCAGACCTGATACCTGACGCGGACGATGACCAAAAAGACAAAGAGCGGGATCAGGACGAATTTGTTCCCGGGAAAAATACGCGCCGCGTAAAAATACTATCGATACTGTTGATTTTAGTTTTCTTGGCGGCAGTAATAAGCTTTATACTGCTAAGCGATTCAACAGCGGCAGTCGGCAGCCTTTTTAAACCATCGGTGCGGCTTAATGAGATAATGTCTTATTCGTCTTCCTGCCCTAATGCCGACGGCATGTTTTACGATTATATCGAGCTTTATAACGATTCGGATAGCGATGCGGACATATCGGGCTTTAGGCTTAAGAGCAGCGCTGTTAATGAAAGCTTCGTGTTTGGCAGCGGTACAAAAATATCCGCGCGCGGTTACATCGTTGTGTCGTGCGGCGGCAGGAGATCGGGAAGAGGGGACAGATCTCTCTACGCTCCGTTCGCCATATCGAACGCAGGGGGCGAGCAGATATCGCTGGCTGATCCGCTGGGCCAAACAGCGGACAGTGCGGTGACCCAAGGGCTTGCTAAAAATGAGGCTATGATACGCCTGGAGGACGGCGGTTGGGACACTTTTTCTGCCGGAACGCCCGGATTCGAGAACAACGAAGCCGGAAGGGCCGCATACCTGGATTCTATCTATGCGGGCGGCGGCCTTGTCATTTCGGAACTCATGGCTAAAAACTTATCGGGCATCGCCGCGAAAGACGGCGGACGCTATGACTGGATAGAGATCTCAAACACCTCGGGCGGCGCGGTCGAGCTTAAAGGCTACCATATATCCGACGATCCATCAGAACTGTCAGGGTATATAATGCCTTCACTCTTGCTTGGGCCGGGGGAATGCGCGGTAGTCTTCGCGTCGAAATTATCAAAAAACGGGGGCGGCGAGATACATACCGATTTTGCTCTTTCGGGCAGCGGGGAGACCCTCTTTTTAATAAGCCCCGGGGGCAGCCTTACTTCCCGCGTGGAGTGCCCCGGATTGCCTGAAAATTATTCGTATATGCTCAAAGACGGCGTATACGCCGTATCCGCCTTTTCTTCGCCCGGGTCGCCCGATACCGGGCCGTCTGAAAACGCCTACGAGGGATTGAAGATAAGCGAGCTCATGCCGGCTAATTCGGAAGGATATATAGAGATAGGCGGCGGATATTCCGACTGGATAGAGCTGTCGAACGATTCTTCGAAAGATATCGGCCTTTCGGGATGCTGGCTCTCGGCAGACCCGTCGAACCCTTTCGGATGGCAGATACCCGATGTTACGGTAAAGAAGGGCGAGTGCCTTGTGATATTGGCTTCGGGCAGCGAATCTGAAGAAGCGGGCGGGCTCCGCGCGGATTTCAAACTCGCGTCAGATTCCGGGACCGTGTCGCTGGTATCGCCGGCGGGTTTAGTTATTGACTCGGCGGCTTATACGTCATCACAGCCGGGCCGCTCGCTTATAAGGAAGGCGGACGGCTTCGAGGGCACCGCTTACCCGACTCCGGGCTACCCTAACGGCGCCGCCGGGCTTACAGCCTACCAGCAGTCGCTCGCCGTAACCTCGCCGCTTATAATAAGCGAAGTGATGACGGCTAACGATACAGTGCTGCGGCAGGCCTTCGGCAAATATTACGACTGGGTCGAAATAAAGAACGCGGGAGAGGCGCCCTTGCGGCTTTCGGATTACTGCCTTTCCGACGACTATGAAATAAGTGATATGTGGCGCATGCCCGATATCACGCTCGCGCCCGGCGCTTATAAGGTATTCTTATGCTCGGGCGACGAAAAGCTCAGCGGCGAAAGATACGCGCATACTAATTTCCAGCTCGATTACGAAACGGAGACGCTCTTCATATTCGATAAGGGCGGGAAGGCCGCCGATAAGGTGTTGCTGTGCGATATACCCCCTAATTCGTCGGCGGGGCGCATGGACGGGCAGAACGGCCTTTTCCTTTTTTCCAAACCCACCCCGGGCAAAAAAAACACAGGCGGCGCGCGTGCCGTAAGCAGCGCCCCTTATTCCACTGCGGCGGCGGGGGAGTATAACGCGGCCTCGCTTACCATACCGCTGTTTTCGGACGGCGAGATCTATTATACTACCAACGGGAGCGCTCCCGACGAGCGCTCGAAGAAATACACCGGCCCGATAACCATAACCCAATCGACAGTGATACGCGCGGTATCATACTGCGCCGGCAGCCTTAAAAGCGACGTTAAGACGCTGAGCTATTTTTTGAACGAGGGCAATACGCTGCCTATAATGAGCCTGTCGGCCGACCCTGCCGACCTGTGGAGCGCGAAGAGCGGCATATATCAGCCTGCGAAGGCGTTTTATAATTGGGAGAAGGATGCGCACCTCGAGTTTTTTGACCCGAAAGGAGAGGGCTTTTCCATAGACTGCGGGCTCTCGCTTTTCGGCGGAGGAACGAGGGTTGTCAGCGCAAAAAAATCGTTCCAGGTGCGTTTCCGCTCGGTCTACGGGGAAGACAGCCTCGTATACGATCTGTTCGAGGGGTCTGACGTTAACGAATTCAAATCGCTCGTGTTCAGGGCGGGGCAGGACACGAGGCATACCATGATAAGGGATGATATATTTCCTTCTTTCGCGCTCGAAGAGTCGCCTACGCTCTTAGCGCAGAATTTCCGCTATTGCCTTCTTTACATCAACGGCAAATTTTTCGGCATATACACGTTAAAGGAGCGCCTGGGCGACGATTATTACGCCGCGCATTTTAACGTGCCCATAGAGAGCGTAGAGGTGTTAAAAGGCCCTATAAAAAGGAGCACCGACCTGTACGCTTTAATGCAATTTGCCTCCACCCACGACATGAAAGACGAGACAAACTACGCGTATATAGATTCTAAGATAGACTTAGACAGCCTTATCGACTGGTATATATTCGAGGCATGCAGCGGCAACAACGACGTGACCGGCAATATAAGATACATACGCAGCACCGAGGGCGACGGCAAATGGCGCTACGCGCTGTTTGATATAGAGTTCTCTCTAAGGTGGCCTATTAACGACTTCCAATGGGTGTACGGCAGCGGAAAACAGCACGCGAAGCTGCTGCGCGGGCTTATTAAAAACCCAAAGTTCAAAGACAGGTTTCTTTCGCGCTTCGGCTATCTTTTAAATAACGTATTTACCGAGGATAAGCTGCATGCGCGCATAGAAGAGCTCTCGGGCCAGCTCTTAGGCGATATGGCGCGCGAGCGCAAAAAATGGCACTCGGGCTTTAAGACATACGACGAAGGGCTTCGAAGGATGTATAACGTGCTCCACAAATACGATTATAAGGGCAGGATAGTTAAAAGCGTAAGCAAAGCGCTGTCATTAAGCGCGGAAGAAAAGCAAAAGTACTTCGGCGTGTGACTTGCATCAGCGTTATAAATATTTTTTGCGGTAGTTTTCGACCCCGAAAGCGCGGATAAGCGCTTTTACCGTCGCCGGGCCGGCCACGCCGTCGGCCTCGAGGCCTTTGGACTGCTGGAACTCTGTAAGCGCCTTTTTAGTGCCTTCCCCGAAATAACCGTCGGGCAAAACCTTGTAGCCAAGCCTTCCTAACATGTATTGTATGCGCTTTACGCGCTCGCCGGGTTTGCACCCGAGCTGCGCGTATTTATATACGCGCTTATAAAGCGCGGGCGGAACGGTCGGCTTATCGCACCGGGTGCCGTAATGGTACGTATAGAAATAGTGGTGCCCTATCTGCCCCCAAAGAGTAAAGGTGCGCCATACCCCTCCGCTGGTTTTAAAGTTATACGTATTCTGCGGGACTACCCAGATCTCGTAATCGAGTACCGCGCGCGCCGCGGCGAGAGACGCCGAGCTGGGCACCTTGTCGGGGTTATACGCAAGGCCCTTAGTTTGGTCGGCCATGGTGCTGCCCCAGTGGCCGCACAGCGTGCGGTTTATTATAACGTTGCCTATGGCTATCTTGCCCTCGTAGGGCTCGCCTCCCGCCTCGGCCTGTATTATCTTCGCCATCATTTGAAGCTCTTCTTCGGTATAGTCGTAGTGGTTTGACGAGTAACTGAAGTCGCTGTAATACGAATCGGCGTCCACGCGGAAAAACCCGGCAAGGTCGTCGAGGTCGGGAGTTTTTTTAGCCGGCGGTGCTGACGGCTTCTTTGTCGGCGGCGGCGTTTCGGGGGCCAAAGTACCGGGGTCGGGATCAGTTACGGGCACAGGAGTGGCGGCCGGATCAGGGGCCGGGTACGTCGGGAATGCCGTGACATTCGCCGCAACGTAATCGCCGCCGGAAGGCAGCGGGCTTTGCGCCGCGGCGGGCGTGCCGCCCGGCGACAGCACTGCAAACAGCACGATCGCCGCTGTGATCGCCAAACCGCCTAAGATCGCCGTGACCCAAACCTTATTGAGCCTGAACGCCCCGCGCTTCGTATTCACAGAGCGTTTTACGGGCTGCGGCCTCTGCTTACCAAACGGCAGCGCGCTCAATATTACGCGCAGCGCGGCGAGCGCGCGCGCGAAAAACGGCTGCTTTGACACAAGCCTGCGCTTCTTCGGTTTTTTATTTTCAGGGGCCGCGGTACGCGAACGCTTTTTCCTTACGGTGCCCCGCTGATTTACTACCATCGGTATCTGCCTTTTTGAGGGATAGTTTTATTTATCATAACCGATTTGCTTTAAAAAATCAAACATTCGTAATAATTCTGTAATAAGTAAGCCTTCACCTTGAGGGGAGCCGGAGATGAGCGCGCCCTGTGGGCGATGAAGCGAATTGGAGGCTCTGTGAACAAAGGAGTATGACGAGCGGCAGCGAAGGCAGACGACTATTGTGAACAGAGGTAGGTGGCGCGCAGCGCCGGATGAGGTGTTATACATAGGCAAGTGTATAATTCACACCTCATCAGTCAAGCACCCGTTTATAAACAAACGGGTGCTTGCCAGGGTAGATTACAATAACAAGTGCAACAGTTAAATAAAGAGACTGCAAAGCAGC
>CAZDZY010000074.1:0-15269 GCA_964510055.1 uncultured Christensenellaceae bacterium | reverse complement strand
CGCATTACGCGTTAGGCAGCGTACTCAATCACGTCATACTGCACCAGTCGATAATAGGCCAGGAAGCGAAAAAGCAGTTTGAAAAGATAGACGAATACCCGGATATAGTGATAGGCTGCAACGGGGGAGGCTCGAACTTCTCGGGCTGCGCGTTCCCGTTCGTGCACGACAATATAGTAAACGGCGCGAAGACGGAATTCATAGCCGTCGAGCCTGCGGCCTGCCCGAAGCTGACAAAAGGCATATTCAGTTACGATTTCGGCGATACCGCGAAGATGGCGCCCGTAGCGATGATGTATACGCTCGGCCATGACTTTGTGCCCGCGGGCATACACGCAGGCGGCCTTCGTTATCACGGAGACTCGCCGCTGCTTTCGCAGCTGTATAACGACGGCATAATAAAGGCGGAGGCGGTGCAGCAGACCAAGGTGTTCAAGGCCGCGGTCGATTTCGCGAGAGTAGAAGGAATACTGCCCGCGCCCGAATCGGCGCACGCCATACTCGTGGCGATGAATAAAGCCCTCGAGTGCAAGGAGTCCGGCGAAGCGAAAGCTATATTCTTCAACCTTTCGGGCCATGGGGATTTCGACCTCTCGGCGTACGACGCGTACCTTTCCGGAAAGCTCCAGGATTTCGAATACACCGAAGAGATGCGCGAGCAGGGGTTGGCGACTATACCGAATGTAGGCTGATAAAAGACAGTATTGGCGGCCGTCAGCGGTGATCCTGTAAGATAAAAGTAGACATTATAATGAAATAGTGTCTACTTTTCATATAGAAGTGTAACTAATGGCAAGCGAAGGACAATCATGACAGGTTCACCGGCAGGGCCGCTTTTCGTTTATCACGGCCTGAAAGAACGGCTTAAAAGGAGAGATCATATGGATCATACGCAAGACGGTTCAAAAAAAGGCTATATCAGGATGCTCGAGGGCATAAGTCGGAAAACACTTGCTCACGGGAGCAATACTCTTCTCGCGGAATTCAGGCTCGACGGCGGCAGTATACTGCCCATGCACAGCCACCCGCAGGAGCAGACAGGGTATCTTGTATCCGGGCATATGGCGCTGACTATCGGCGGCATAGAGCACGACCTGCATAAAGGCGGCGCCTGGATTGTGCCGGGCGGCGTAGAGCACGGCGCAAAGGTTTTTGAAGACTGCGTAGCGGTCGAGATTTTTTCGCCTGTGAGGGAAGATTACCTGCCGTAAACAATACAACGGCAGGTAATATCTTTTATACTTAATAACCCTTTTCCGGATCTATTATGCTGCCGTCGACGGCGTTGATGATAAGCACGGGGTATTTGGTAAAGGGATATTCGCTGACGGTACTCCACCCATACTGTACGATGTTATTACCTCCAAATTCATACTCTTTTTTCACGTTCCCGTAAAAGACCCAGGCCGGCGTATATATGCCGTTTCTTCCGGGGGCGTTCTGTTCGCGGACGCGGACAAGCGAGAGCGCGATGCCGTTGATTTCTACATTTACATTTTTTAATTCACTCAGCCATCCTTCGCCTGCTCCATATCTCGTCACGATCATAGTTTCAAAGATCTCCCGCGCTTCTTCAAAGCTTATTACCTTCGTATCATCGCTGATGATCTCGCCGGCTGTTGTATAAGAAGTCCAGTCGATATATATGATCCCGTTATTATTCACCCAAAACGTGATCCGTTCGTACATCCACGGAAGCGAATTATCGTCTTCGCTGCAAAGGTAGGACATGTTGGCCACGGGTGAACCGCCCGCAGTTCTGACGTAGTGGAACTGATAAGCATAGTTTCCCGCTTTATTTGATCGTCCGTCTCCGTGATCGGTCCGTTCGTCGTCAATCACAAACACGTCGCTTAAAGCCACGTCTGTGATATTGCCCGCTTCGAAAAAACCATCGCACAATTTCTTAGCGTCTTCATAGGAGATCGTCAGCTTGCCTTTGGTGGCGGCCTGCCAATTGGTCACGTCCACTCTCATGGCATTCATCTCAGAAAACTGAACGGGTTCATCCCATGCGAATATCAGGTAGTTTTCCCAGTGTCCATTCTCATGAACCGGTACACAAACAGTGATCCCATTATCCTTCGTCCGCACGTCAAGTGATAAAATCTCTTCCCCCGCATATTTATCTCCACCGGTCGTCTCAGTCGTCATTGTTCCATCCGAAATTTGCGTACTGGGTATCGGTTCTGTTACGGGCGCAGATTCATACTGCTTTTCAAGCGATTTGATTTCCTCTTCCATTTCTTCTTCGGTATACAGGGTATTTTTCTCCACAGTACCTTCTGCGATGTATTTTTTATACATCGCTATCAACTCCTTTATCTCATCCTTTGTCAATACGCCCGGTACGTTAGCGCCTGATACCGGCTGCTCATCGGGGAAGAGATAGTTGAAGAATCCTGTCACCTGTTCCTGGGTAAAGCCTGTCTCAGATACTTTTACTGTAGGTATTTTTCCCGATTCGGGAACGGTCACCGGCGCGTCTGCGTTAATAGTGAGCTTCCCGTCCGCGGCGCTCGCCTGATATTTATAGTTGCCGTCGGGTACTTTGAGCATGGAAACCTTCGTGCCCGCAGAATTGTCCGCCGCCTGTTCAGCCATGCGTTCCGTATCGTTTTTAACGGCAAATACCTCGTCCGGAGCTGCCTGGCACGATGTAAGAGCTAGCAGCGTTATTGCCGCCAATAAAAAGGCGATTGTTCTTTTCATGAGTAAAAACTCCTTTCTTTAATACGGACATTTTCCCATATCCGGCGGGAATAGTTGTCAGAAAGATGTAATCTATTTGTCAACATCGCCGGGAAATATTATTTTTACAGTCGTTCCTTCGCCTAGCTTACTGGTAATAATGAGCTCAGCGCCGTGCACTTCCGTTATGCGCTGAACAAGAGCAAGCCCCAAACCGCTTCCTCCGGTTTTTTTGTTTCTAGAGCGGTCTGCAACGTAGAAAGGCTGGGTAATAAGCCCTATCTCCTCCTCCGGTATGCCTCTGCCGTGGTCTTCGACCTCGAGTATATTATTATAGGCGCGAAGTTCAATAACAGCGTCTTTTTCGCTCGCTTTCACCGCGTTATCGACGAGATTTACGAGCGCGGAGCGCATCAGGTCAAAATCTACAGACAGTACGCCTATGCGGCAATCGGTAATGATCGTTATATTCTTTTTTTCAAGAGCATCCGAGACGGTTTCTTCCACAGCCGCAAGTAATTCCCCGACGTTTTCCGGCTTTACGTCAACACTTCCCTGCAGCATGACAAGCGCAGTGAGCTTGCCTGAGAGCTTTTCCATCCATGCGCATTGGTTATATATCCGTTCCAAAGAGCGCTCCCTGTCACGCTCAGATACATCCCGCAAAAGCAAAGTTTCGGCTCTTGCCATGATAGAGGTGACAGGCGTCTTAATTTCATGCGAGAGCGCGTTGATAAACGCCTTCTGGCGCTCCGCCGTTTCATTAAGCGCAGCGATCCTTTCGGAGACCGCTTCCGCCATCCTGTTGAACCGCTCCGCAAGAGAGGCTATCTCATCATGCCCTTTAATATGTATACGGCTGTCGTAACGGCCGTCTGATATTTCTACCGCCTTTCTTTCCAGTACGCGTACTGGGATCAGCGAGCGGCGTACGAAAAAAAGCATAAGCATCGCGGCCGCAATGGCCACTGCTGCCCCCATAAGGGCGCATTTTATCCCAAGACGATTTACTTCGTCCATCGTACTTGTTATATTGCGTACAAACGACAGAGTGTATGTCTGCTGATTTATATCGATACCGGCGGACGCAACGTAGTAGTCCTTACCGTTGATACGGCATAACGTATGGCGAAGCGTGGTTCCGGGATAGGCGATGTTCGTTTCAGAAATACTGTGAGCCTCTAGCGCCTTTACTGCGTCAATACCCGTGTTGTTGCTGATGAACGCATCGTCTTTTTGGAGCACAAATTCCTCGCGCCCCGAGGTATTGTAAAACCGGTAACGCAGATCACTGTACAATGAGCGATCAGTTTTATTGGCGTTAGTATATGGCATTGAATTTAAGAAGTTTCTGCAAAACTCTTCGAAATCGGCAGTTCCTTTGGATATGATTGTGCTGACCGTATTTTGTTTGGAAAACGTAATGACGAGAAACGTACTGATGAAGACGGCGAAAACGACGATGACTGCAGCAATGAGCATTAGCTTTGTCCGCAATTTCATGGCGTTATTCCACCTCCAGGCGGTATCCGATCTTGGGTATGGAGATGATCGCGTCCGCCAGATCAAGCTTACGCCGCAGGTTGGATATATGCGTATCTACCGTGCGCGTCTCGCCGGCATAATCGAACCCCCAGATCTCCGACAGCAGGCGCTCGCGGCTCAGCGTGCAGTTTTTGTGCCGGATGAGGGCAACCATAAGATCATATTCTATAGGCTGCAGATAAACTGCTTCATCGCCTTTTCTGACAGTACGCGTTTCCGTGTCTATAATGATATCGCCGCAGCGCAATATTCTATTAAGTTTGCCAGTGCGGTCCAGTATCTTTTCGATACGCACAAGCAGCTCCAGCACCTCGAACGGTTTTACGAGATAATCTTCCGCGCCGTCTCGAAGCCCTTTAATCTTTGACCCGACGTCGGCTTTTGCAGTCAGATACAGGACGGGAATGTCGTATTTGCGCATATGTTCCATAAGTTCAAAGCCATCAAGCCCCGGCAGCATGATATCCAGGATCGCGAGGTCAAAAGCGTGGTCGTCCCAAAGGTACTCCGCGGCTTTTGCGCCGTCGTCTATTATTATGGATTCATAGCCTGAGTATTGCAGATTCAGCGCAATGGCCTCGGATATATCAGCATCGTCTTCTACAATCAGGATCCTGTTCTTTGCCAAATCGTCTCTTCCTTCACAAAAAATACGCCCACAGCCATTATACCACAGGCGGATGGCATACTTAGCAGGTATGCATGGAAATAATGTAATTTAGTTGTGAATATTATCCTCATTCTATAACAGGGTATTCATTCCCTCAATGCGAGCTTCTCAAATAAAGGCGTATACTTTGCCTTTTTGCTCCCTGAACTGATAGATACGGCAATGGCAAACGCTTCCCCTATCCCGTCGACAGACGCCCCTTTTTTGACAGCGGCGTTTAAATGATACTCGATGCAGGGCGCGCAGTCGGCAATAACGGATGCCCCGACAGCGATCAGCTCCTTTGCTTTTCTGTCAGCCGGCCTTCATCCTGCCGGATGCTTTTACCGATGAAACTCATGCTGACCGCATTGGCCTTTGAACATGGCCTGTAAGGGAAGATTATCTGTGAGAAGCGGCAAGTTATGGTATAATAGTTAAAACCGTGGTAAAGGAGCTTAAAGCCGGTGACTACTTTATTTTTTATATTGGCAATGGCAGCGAATTTCATAATATCATGGCACAACTCAGAAGCCGTAGGCCGTATGTGGTCAGAGTCTAAAGTGATCGGGGGATCGGTGAGAACGCTTGCCATTGCGGGATATATAATGGCAGTAGCAGGATTCACTATGGTGTACGGATGTATTTTACTATTGATTGCACCATATATTATTCCGCTGTTTTCCTCGGATTTTCCTGTAAACGAACTTATATCGCTTACAAACGACATGCTGTATGTTTTAATAGTCACTTTTGTGATTCCTTCCGGGTTTATAATCTGGTTTAACAGCGCAGTAACTTTTTGGCGAAGTAAAACATTTGCAAACGGTGCGGTACTCGCCTGGAATACATACGCGCAGCTGCGGAACACAATAAATGCCGCAAGGCATCTCCCAAGCGCGATCGGCCGTATAGCGAAAGCGCTTTTTGGGGGGAGAGGAAGGAAAAAAGGGAATGCTGCGGTTATTCTTCTTGCTGTTTTTATTTTGATATTAGCGGCATGCGGGGGATGGTTTACGGCGTCCGCAATTATGAAGAGAGCCGACAGGGAGTATGACGGGTTAGCGGAGTTTGAAAACGCTGCTTCCGAAGGATAAGCATTTTCCGCGTAAAATGTTTTAACAGGACACAAGGCAAAAAACAAACAGCCATACTACCGTATGGCTGTTTGTTTTGGTACGGTCGCCGACTTCACTCCGGAACGCCCTGCGGCGGAGCGCATAAAAATCCCCGGTATCACAATACCGGGGATTTTATGGAGCGGAGTTTGCTCCGGCGTGGTGCGGTCGCCGACTTCACTCGGAACGTCTCGTTACCCTCCATCCGCCACTGACGGCGGGCAACCAGCTTCTGGTTCCTTCAATCTCATAACAAAATTAAAAAGCCGTACCTTCAACACGGCTTTTTAATTTTGGTGCGGTCGATGGGACTTGAACCCCATGCCCGCTATTTTTATGCTATGCCTCAAACATACGATAGATACTGGCGAATCGGCACTTTACCCGCATAGACACTGATAAAACCCGATGTTTCGTATATAATAATTTGTATACGCTATAAAGTAAGATTATATACGCAAATAAGTATATTAACACACAATATCACACGGATTTATCACACGAATTAACTATACCCTCGAAATAAGCGTCTATTATGTTATCGTATACGATGCGTTCATCTGAAAACACGTTCTGATAAACAGCCTTCATTGTCGCGTCTGTTTTCCATCCCCCGCGCTCCATGGCGTATTTGTCCGGGATGTGTAGTATGTGCATAACGGAAGCGTTAACATGCCGCAGATCGTGAAATGTTATCGGCGGTAGCCCTGCGTCGTCACGCGCCTTTTCCCACCAGTAATCAATATACCCCGCGCTATACGGCACAAGGTACATGCCCGTGCATTTATCTATAAGCTGCATGATATACGGAGGAACCTTATGTTGACGCGCCCGTTCGTATTCTTTCATTACATCTTTTACGAAGGGCTTGCCGTCTACATCGACAATAACGCGGCATAGCGTTAGAATGCCATCCTTAATATCGGACTTCATAATCCCGCGTATCTCGGACATGGAGAACGACAGCCACGTTGCGAATAAGGCCGCTAGTTCTATTTCTTTACCCTTTACAGCGTTGAACACCTTTTGAGCAGCCGGCAGTTCCTTAAACTTCTTTTTTAATGGCGGCAATGTCGTATTGATGCTGAATCCGGGCCGGTATACGCCGAACACGGCAGCCAACAGGCCATGCATATTATGAACCGTCTTTGCTTCATGGGTAAGTGCCTCCGCGTTGATTTCTGACTGAATCTCGTCCTGCGTTACTTTATTAATTTTCTTAGACATAAGGGTTTGCATATTATTTCTCAGTATGCAATCGTAACCCTGTATTGTGGTCGGGGAAAGAATATTCGACCGCGCGTCGATGTATTTTGTTATTGCCTGCCTGACTGTAAGATCGGACGGTGCGCCGTTCTTATCTCGTTCCAGCCTATACTTAGCCGCTTCGTAATTAGCCTGATCTTCGTTCGGCGCGGTGATAGAAACATAATCGGGAACGAGCTTGCCTTTTTTGTTCAGTTTGTATTGTCCGGTGAACACCTGCACCCGCCAGTTCCCGGACGGAAGTTTCTTAGCTTTTGCCATTTTCATCACCTGATTTTTTAATATGATAAGTATAAACCGAAGCAGAAACCACAAAAAAGAACGCCGTAATAATATCTATTATTGCCCAAGCTGTCTTGTCAAGGACTATCTTAACAAAAGGGTTAAACAGAACTGCTAAGGAAACATAGATAATGAAGATTCTTCTATTGCCTTTCTCATACAACATACAGGCGGCACCGCTGCAATATATACAAATAGCCACTCTCAATAAATCATAATACCAGCTCGGCATTTGAAAGGTTCCGATAACTAAAAGAATTGTGACAACGATTATACATATAATCATAACAACGCTCCTTTAAAATCTAAATATTAGCTTTAGTAAGCCCAGCATAACCGATAATAACAAAACATACGGCATCAGCTTTAAAGCAAGGCGCAACCTATACATATACTTCCTCATTTAAATACTTGTCGATGATAAACATACACGCCTTCCTTTCTTGCATATAAACAAATAAGTTTATTAATGCTAAAACTGGTTTATATATGTTATACGTACCATGGCTGTCCTGATTTATGTACTATTAATAGCTTATTATTTACACGAACACTCGTTCTACAAAGGAGCCGCAAAATGAAGTTACATTTTATGCAATCATACTACAGAAAAAATTGTTTTACTCGTTGCCTGGTTCGTTTACTCCTAGCAGTTTGTCGATTGCTGATGCCAAAGACTTAACCATGGCCTGATCGCTGTTTTTAGCGCGGATATAAGACTCGACCATTTTTATTTCGGATGGCGATAAGTCGTTGATGTCAAACGGCTTGTAATGGCGGTCGTTATTGTCCTCACTAACAAGGTAATCGACGGTGCAATCGAAATACAGCGCCAACTTTTTAAGCGTTGTCAATTTAATGTTCCTATAACCCCTGTCATACATGCTCATTATTGTCGTATAGGGTACATTGATTTCACGCGCCAGTTCAGCCCTGTTTATTCCTTTTTCAGCCAGAAGCGAGTCCAGCTTTTCTAAAAAATCCATGTTTGTTTCACCTCGTAAAAAATAAGTGTAATCCCTTTAATGCGGAGATTATATCCGCTGCATACGCATAAATCAATATTTATTTTCTAATCTGCGTATATTATTTCAAAAATACCTTGACAAATCCGAAGTAGCGGATATAATTATCCTATAAATACGAAGTTGCGTATTATATGGGAGGGCATCATGGAATCAAAAGAACTTAAGCCGGTACTGTTTGCAAATCTCGGGGCTGAAATGGGGCGCTATGGCCTTACGACACACACGATGGCACAAAGGGCAGGATACATGAAGTGCAGAACAGCGACATGCCGGACAGCGAAAAACTCGCAAGGGTGCGCGATCTCAAAGCGACAATAGGGGCTTTGCAAAAAGAGGCACTCGGCAGAATGAAAAAATAGTTGACAAATACGCTGATGCGTATTAAAATCCATCTATAGTCTTTGCAAAAACTATAGATGACGGCTCCGGGTGAGGGACAAAACTCATGCCGGAGCAAAGAAGTAGCACCTTATGCGGCAGGGAAGTACAACCTGTTAACGGGTGCTTTTCTTTTGCTCTTTAAAAAAAAATCATATCACACGAAATATCACACAAAAAAAGAAAACGCCCTGTTTATGGGCGTTTTTTGGTGCGGTCGATGGGACTTGAACCCATACGGGATACCCATACGCCCCTCAAACGTACGCGTCTGCCAGTTCCGCCACGACCGCATATTTTTTATAGCAAATGTGATTATAACATATGGAGTTAAAATGTCAAGGACAAACGTTTTGAGAACGCAAGTGCCCGCAATAAAATAAGTCGATGCGGGCACTTTCCATATATTATATTATTGATATCTATTCAGGCAATTTGTTTTTTGATTCCGCGTGCGCCGCGGCATACTCGCTTTCAAGCATATCCACAAGTTTTGGTACGGTCGTTATGCCGGTAGTCCGGTAAGCGTTATGCCCTGCAAACGCAAAGCCGTGCTTCAAGTCGCCTTTTTTCGCGTTCATCAGCGCGAGAGCGATGCAGTAGGGGCTTTCGCTTGACTCACAGGTACGTATGCAATGATACGGACATTTATACGGCTTTTTTTTACCGGCTGCGACGTCCATCAGAAAGTCATTGACGATCGCTCTGCCCGGCAGCCCGACCGGGCTTTTTATTATGCCGATGTCTTGCTCACGTGCATCTATGTAGCTCTGTTTGAACACATCCGATGCGTCGCATTCTTCGGTAGGTACGAACCGTGTCGCCATTTGCACACCCGCCGCGCCGTGCTGCATGATATCATAAATGTCCTCTCCGGTATATATGCCGCCGCCCGCGATCACCGGTATTTCCTTACCGTTTTTCTCTTCTATTTTGAGTGTTTCAGCTATTACGTCGTCAACTATGTGTTCAAGCGCATAGTCCGGATTATCAATCTGTTCGGGCTTAAAGCCAAGATGGCCCCCCGCTTTGGGCCCTTCCACGACGAACGCGTCAGGCAGATAGTTATAATCGTTATGCCACTTTTGTGCAATGATGCGCGCCGCTTTACCCGAAGACACAATGGGCACCAGCTTCGGCTTATATTTGCTTGTTAAAAACGCCGGCAGGTCGAGAGGCAAACCTGCCCCCGAGAAAATAATATCTATCTTTTCTTCAATGGCTGTTCTAACCAAATCGGCAAAGTTCGAAAGCGCCACCATTATGTTGACGCCAAGTATCCCTTGAGTCATCTCTTTCGCCCTATGTATCTGTTGTTTTAGAGCGCGTATGTTTGCCTGCGCGAAGTTGTTGAAAAAATCAGGCTCATGCATACCGATGCCTGCGGTGGCGATAACCCCGACGCCGCCCTCGTTAGCTACAGAAGCGGCCAGGGAGGAAAGAGATATGCCGACTCCCATTCCGCCCTGAATAATGGGTAATTTAGCCTTGAGGTTCCCTATAGCTAACTCTTTCATAGCAAAAGTCATACTTAACTACTTTCATTTGTTTATTTTAAACGATCGCTGCGTAAATATGAAATGAACTACCGATTTAAAATTCAAATTAATTAGCACAACTAACGAATAAGCAGTTACATCATATCATGTATTTGTCCGCTGTGCTCAATCTAAAGACAAGATTCTCTAATAATTAATATTTGATAAATGTGTTTTGGTAAGGTTTGCATACCAACCGCCAATCGATTATAATCAGTAACAGCAGTAAAAAAGGAAATGATATGCGAACAGTTGACAGCAAGACAATTGAAAAAGCCGTACGCGAACTTTTTTTAAGCGCGTGCCGCATGCCGGGGGAAGACGCGCTTGGGGCCATTGAGAGGGCATACGCGGCTGAAGACTGCCCGCCCTCTAAAGAGGCGCTCCGGCAGCTTTTGGAGAACGCGAAGGTTTCGCGCGAGACCGCCATGCCGTACTGCCAGGATACCGGGCTGGCGGTAGTGTTCGTCGATATAGGGCAGGACGTTCACGTGGCAGGCGATATAAACGAAGCTATAAACGAAGGCGTAAGGCAGGCTTACGAACAGGGATATTTCCGTAAATCCGTACTTGATCCGATAACGAGGATAAACACCGGGGACAATACTCCCGCCGTGATCCATTACGATATAACCGGGGGCGACAGGATAGATATATTCGCGGCGCCCAAAGGTTTCGGCAGCGAGAACATGAGCCGGATCGCTATGCTGAAGCCCAGCGAAGGAGCGCGGGGCATAGAGGATTTTATTATTGACTGCGTAAAGAAAGCGGGGGGAAGCCCGTGCCCGCCCGTTATACTGGGAGTGGGCATTGGCGGTACGTTCGAGAAATGCGCGCTGATCGCTAAGAAGCAGCTGCTCCGCGAAATAGGCAGTGTAAACAGCGACGAAACGCTTGCCGGAATGGAGCAGAGCCTGAAAGAAAAGATAAACGCGCTGGGGATAGGAGCTATGGGCTTCGGCGGGAAAAACTATTGCCTCGCTGTCCATATAGCTAAATACCCGACGCACATAGCCGGGCTGCCCGTGGCGGTCAACTTCCAGTGCCACGCCTCGAGGCACGCGCACATAACCTTATAGGAGAAAACATGACAGAGCTGAAAACGCCGCTTACAAAAGAAACGATACAGAGCCTTAAAGCGGGCGAGAGCGTAACGCTGTCGGGAAACGTGTACACCGCGCGCGACGCGGCCCACGCAAGGCTTTTCGATATGATGAAAAAAGGGGAGCCGCTGCCGTTTGGGATAAAGAACAGCGGCATATTTTACGCCGGCCCCTGCCCGCCCATGCCGGGAAGAATAATGAACTCATGCGGGCCGACTACCTCTTCGAGGATGAACGCGTACGCTCCGGCGCTTTATGATATGGGGCTCTCATTCGTTATCGGGAAAGGCCCGGTATCCGAAGAAGTAATGCAGGCAATAGCGCGCAGCTGCGCGGTCTACTTCGCCGCGATAGGCGGGGCGGGCGCGCTCATAGCCTCGCATATAACGCAGGTCAAAGATATAGCGTTTCCCGATCTGGGCGCGGAAGCGGTACTCGAAGTAACGTTTGATAAAGTGCCGCTCATAGTTGCGGCAGACTGCCGCGGGAACAGCGTTTATAAAATCCTTATCTGATTCCCGGTAAGGACAGATTTTAAGATAAAAGGAATAACGCAATGAATTTCAGGCACAAACTTTTGGTCCCGCTCGCCAACCTTATCATCGGCATGAGCGGCTTTTATGTTGCGATGTACCAGATATCGCTGCTCACCATAGCCGAGACTTTTTCTTTGTCCAAGTTTATGATGGGCGTTATAGTTGCGCTGCAGGCTGTGGGAACATGCGTGCCGCCGCTTATCTTAGGTTCCTTAAGCGAAAGGATAGGAAAGCGTGGAGTTATAATGATATCGATGCCGCTGATGATTCTGGGCACGTTTCTTATTTTCACAACGCACAGCTTTGAGTTTTTTGTTATAGGAATAATGCTCTGCGGAGCCGGATTCAGCACGACCGAAGGGACGCTGTCGGCAACGCTGGGGGCGGAGTTTAGTAAAAGCTCCAAATTTCATATGGGCGTCACGCAGGCTTCGTTCAGCCTTGGTGCCGTTATAGCCCCTGTTATATGCAAGGATTTGATCGCCGCGGGATATAGTTATAATACTGTGTTCGGTATGATCTCGGCCGTCTATTTGGGGCTGTTTATTATTTATCTGCTGACTAAGCAGAATAACGACATTAGAGGGCGCAGCGGCGCAGGGATCCGTACGGCTTTAAGATTCTTTTTCAAGAGAGCTTTTATTTTCGTCACCGCTGCGATGATACTGTATGTTGGCTCGGAAGTAACGATGGCTTCATTTACCGACAGCTTTTTTACGCTTACTCTGGGAAAGCCGGGAATAAGCGCGCTGGCTTTGAGCCTTTTTTGGGCGGGCATGATACCGACCAGGCTGCTTCTGGGGGCTATTAAGCTCGATCATCGGTCGGCTGTTGCATGCTGCGCCGCGGGCGTGTTGGTAAGTATAGGCGCGATATTTCTAATAACCGACGATACGGCAAAGCTCGCCGCATACTGTGCGCTCGGTGCGTTCTGCGGCCCATGCTGGCCGTTGATAATGGACATGGTAATGAAAGAACACCCAAAGAGTGCGGGTACGGTGTCGGATATAATGATATCCGCCGGAGGATTAGGAGGCGCGGTGATGCCCGTTATCGCGGGGCTTTTTATATCGGGAGCGGATTTTTCGTCGGTGTTTATAGTCGCCGCAGCAGGCATGGCGGCAATGTCTGTTATGCTTTATTTTGGCGGCAGGCAAATTTATAATAACACTTGAAATAAAGAGCCTTTTACATTATAATAACACTCGCTGGTGTTTTCGCCGCTGAAATAAATATACCGCTATAGCTCGGCAGGCAGAGCACATCCATGGTAAAGATGAGGTAATAACTTAATACGCTGTTGTAGCTCAGTAGGTAGAGCGCGTCCTTGGTAAGGACGAGGTCCCGGGTTCAATTCCCGGCAATAGCTCCAGAACCCGTATAGCAAGCGAGCTTTGCGGGTTTTTCATTTTAAAAACCATTAGTTTTTCGTTAACTTAAAGAGGGTACTTCGGGGCTTTTTGTTTTGTGCTTAGATGTTTTGGGATGACCCCATTTCACTAAAATTGAGGGTAAAAACGCTCCAAATTGGGGGTACAAATGGGGGTACTCATAAAAGGGTAAAACAAAATGATCCAAAGGTTATCGGCAGATTTTAAAGAGGAGGTGAGCAGACCGGGCAATTGGGACACTGTAAAACGGGGTTTTGAACAGAGAAAGTTATCCAAGGATTATCCGCGGTCAAAGGGATGTAACAATTTAAATTTATTTGTATATTGGTGTATATTCAAAAATAAAGTATTGGAAAACAAAATAGATTATGATAATATAAATGAAATAAATATTACTAAGCAATATTAATTTCATTTATTGGAGCATAACTGTGAACAAACAGGATATTGGAATGATGATTCGGGTCGCAAAAGAGTATTACGAATTAAAAATGGACCAAGAGCAGATCGCTAAAAAAGAAAATATATCAAAATCAACAGTCAGTCGTTTAACTCGAAAAGCAGCAGAGCTCGGATATGTGAAAATTGAAGTTGATTTCCCTATGGAATCGGTCATTCAGATTGAGGAGAAAATAAAAAGCTTGTTTTCTGTAAAACACGTGTTTATTTGTCATGCATATATCGATGATTATCTTGTGCGTATTAACGATACATGTAAGGTGGTAGCTCAGGATATATCGAAAATGGTGCAGGATAATGAAATCATCGGTGTATCGTGGGGGCGTACTATGGATTCGGTCGCGTCTCATCTGATTCCCCCTAATCCCCCAAAACGCAATATCAAAATTGTTCAAATGCATGGTGCACTTACAAAAAATATAGCGTCGTCAAAGTTTAACAGTATCGTCGAGAAGTACTCCGACGCATTCTTAGGAACGGATTATCTGTTGCCGGCGCCGGTATTTGTCGATACAAAGGAAATAGCCGATGCTTTAATGAAAGATTCCAACATACGAATGATTTTCGATATAATAAAAAAATCAGATTTGGCCGTATTTGGGATCGGAGAAGTATCTGCAACATCAAAGTTGATAGAACGCGGGATCTATACTGAAGAACAATATAACGTTACGGAACATGACGGCGTCGTAGGCGATATCTGTTCGAGGTATTATGACATAAACGGAAACCCGGCGCTGCCCGACTTAATGGACAGGACTATTGCAATAAGGACCGAGGACTTAAAAAAGAAAAAGCATAGGATCGGCGTCGGGGTAGGCGAACATAAGACAAGGGCGATAATTGGAGCCCTCAATTCAGGTATCATGACAGCTTTATATACGGACGAAATTACAGCAAGAGACGTTCTGCGTCAATATGAAACACTGAACTTATGATTTTATTTTTATAAAAGGGTGGTATTGAATGAGTGAGCCAAAAGGATATTTTTTGGGTATAGACTTTGGAACGCAAGGCGTAAGATGCGGTATAGTCAATGAGATTGGCGAGATATCTTCTGTAGCGCATCGCAAATACAGCACATACTATCCCGAACCCGGCTGGGTCGTGCAAAAGCCGAATGAATGGATAGAGTCAATGTTTGAAGCGGCAAAGGACTGCCTGCAGAAAACTGATAAAAGTATTGTTCAGAGGATTATTGGATTATCCGTATGTGCTACAGCTTCCACTGTCATTCCTGTATTAAAAGACGGCACGGCGCTTATGGATGCTATACTTTGGATGG
>CAZDZY010000073.1:0-15377 GCA_964510055.1 uncultured Christensenellaceae bacterium | reverse complement strand
AAAATGCCCTTGTAGGGCTTGAGCATGCCACCCGCTGAGCGGGTGGTCATGACTTAATTTATCCTTTATTGTCATGAATCGGTATAATATGCTTGACACGTTCCATATTATAGGATATTATGTAATCTATATAAGGATAAATAATAAAATAACAAAATTACTTTAATAGACAGCTATAGTATTGATTAAATCATATTCACGGTATAGAAAGAAGTTATGTCTATGAAGGTTTCAACTAAAGCTTTTAAAATCGTATCTGTAAATAGCAATACCGGAAACTATTCTACTAACAATGGAAAGATGTTTTTTGATTAATACTTTTAAGTAATCAAGTATTTAATTATATGTATTATTGTCAATTTATAAGGGGGTGATGTATATGAGGGTATAGAAAAGTCCTTGCAAAAACCAACGGGCGTCAACCCTGCCGTAAAATGCGGCAGAAGGCTTTGGCAAGGACTATAAACAATCGTAGCACAAAAGGGATATTTGTCAATTGGCTTTAATCCGGTAAAATTGAAAGGAGCAAATAAAATGTTAAAGAGAAAAAAGATATTTATTGCGACAGTGGTTTTGGTGCTGATGCTTGCAATGGCTGCAACCGCATATGCAACAACTTACACATGTTCTCTGTTAGCTTCTAATACAGGCTCTGTAAAGACCGCTGCACTGACAACAAGGTACGTTCACCGTGCTGGTTATAACCAATCTTATTCAACGAATTATTTGATATTAAGACTTCAGAGAAAAAATAATGCTGGCGAGTGGGCAAAAATATTAAGTGACTATCAACTTAGACCGGGACAAGAGTATCATGAACCCCAAATGGACTTGCTCCAGACAGCGCAGTTCCGGACAAAAATATATTCGAAGAACAATACAGGAGGAGCAGAGGGAGTTGGGAGCATAAACAATTAAGTATCAAACTGCTCATCGTTTATCTTCTGGGGAGTTATAAAATAGATAATTCCCCGGAAGAATCATTAGCAATTAAAAATATGAGCGGAGAAGAAAAAGGAGAAATGAACATGCAGGGCATAAATAAATGTGTTAAGATTGGGGCCATTATTATATCTCTTTCTATAATAATGCTAATTGCATGTGCCTGCCAGCAAACGCCGGAAAGAAATGCTGTTGTCTATGGCGGCGGCCTGGAGGAAAAACTCAAAGGTTCTCCCGCGCCCTTCTGCGCATATGAAGCCCCCGCGAACTGGCATGAGACACTTGATCTGGAAGGAAGCGATATTAATATCGAGATAGACGCGTCGATAAGCGTGCCGGATGTCACGGCCTTTCCGGTGTATAAAGTGAAAAAGACAGAGTTTGATGATTCGCGTATCCGGCCTTTAGTAAATTTTTTCACAAAAGGCAAAGACGTACTAAAAGATACCGAGCCCACGAAAGCCGAACTGGAGGAGCAGCTGATACTTGCGAAAAAAAATAATGACGAGGAAACGATAGCGGATCTCGAGAGCAGGATAGCAAACGCTCCGGTAACCGTCGAACCTGAGGTCATCACGGATTGGAACGCAAAGAATTTGCTTTCCGGGAACTTTTTAGAGGAAAACGGAGAATATGCCGGAATAAACGTCAGCCCGGATATGTTTGAATATACGAAGAGTGGATTCAGTTTAATTGAGAGAATGCGAATATTGGATATAAACGCGTTCGGAGAGCCCGCGATATCTAAAGAGGACGTAATCGCCGCGGCTCAAAATTTGCTGCGTGAGCTTGGGATAGAAGGTATGGCCGTAGGCAGCCTGGAAAAAGAACTTCGGTATTCGTCTGTCGATGACGCGTTTTCCAAAAAAGAACCAGTATCCAAAGGATATTTGATCAATTTTGCCCGTAATATCGACGGGACTTCCGGTATATTGAACGACCACGGAGTAATCTTTGGTATTACAGATGATTTCGCGTACAGGGCGCCTTTATACCCTGAACAGATCCAGGTCTGCGTGAATGAGGCGGGTAAAGTTGAGATGTTTACCTGGTGGTATCCACTGGAGGTAAAAGAGAAAGTAACCGAAAACGCCCCTCTTATGTCTTTTGAAGAAGTCAAACAAAGAATACGCGATATGCTTACCTTTATCAATTCGTCTTATAGCGTACCAACAAAGGTAATAAGAATTGAATTGAATATGGCAATAGTCGACGTCAAAGACCATCCCGGTGAAGCCATGTATGTTCCAACCTGGTTTATTTATTACAGAGAAACATTTAATGACCCGGAAACAGGCGAAGAAGAGTATCAGGAGTTAAGGCTTGGGCTGAACGCCGTAGACGGAGGAAGGGTATTGGAAATGCCGGTCCATACCAGCGAAGAAATGCAGCAGGCTATAGACGAACAAAATAAAAATCAGTGATATCAGGTTATTGCGATGTTACGAATTTACCGGAAACAACAATACCGCATCCGTACAAGATGCGGTATTGATTTTAATATGTTTTGTTATCTTATGAAATTATATCGCCTTTGTAGCTGATAAGAGACGCGTCGTGAACGCCGGGGATAGCCGAGAAAGCGTCTATCATGCCTACTTCGTCTTCCCTTATATTAAGCTCTATAGTAAGCTCCATCGTGCCCTGCGAAACGACTTTCGATTTGAGCCTGCCCTGAGGCATCCTGCGGAGCGCGTTCTGCACTTCCTTCTTTACGCTCTCGTCAAAACGCAGCACCAGCATAAAAGGAAGGTTTTTCTTGGGTTTAAACAGATTCCAGACCACAAGCAGTAAACCTACGGCAAGCGCTCCGATACCCGCTATCGCATATAACTGTGCTCCGAGAGCGATACCGGCTGCTATCGCCCAGAACATAAATATCGTATCCATAGTGTCTTTAACAGCCGTCCTGAACCTTACAATGGAAAGAGCACCTACCATTCCCAGCCCAAGTCGGAGGTCAGCAAATACCGGTATTATCACTACCGATGTTACCATGCACAACATGACAAGCGAAGTCCCGAAGCTGTTTGCGAAGACCACGCCCTGGAAAGTGAACCTGTAGATTATATAGATAAATATTCCGATTATAAACGCGAGCCCTATTGTGATACCAACCTGCAATATGCTGATATTCTGCAAGCTTTCAAGAAAACCTTTTTTAAAAATCTCATCAAATGTCATATTCCCCTCCTAAACAAACCTTCTGCTTATTACATATTTTGATATGGCACACCTTTCGGCGGCATTTATAGTATTCAAGACCCGTTTTATAGTTACGGGCAAAAACTTGTCGAACTTGACTTCGAGCACCATAATGCCCGTATCATACATAGGCATCATGGGCGCATCCGCATCGAATATGTCCTTTAACATTATACTTGTCTTTAAGTCTTTGTCAAACGTTATCCTGCAATTCTCGATTTGTGAAACGTATGCTTCCCGGACATAATCCACTATCACCTTGGGCCGCAGCAGGTTGTTCTTCATCTCAAGATATATCTCTTTGGCAAGCTCTTCGTCTCTGCCCAATAAAAAACTGCAATTCCCGGCAATTATGCTGTCGCACTCGCCGCGCGTCAGACTGATGCTCTTTTTGCCGACATACTGCCCGACTTTATATTTCTTTTCAAATTTTATATTGTCGTCCCTGAAATTATATATCCTTATCCTGTACTTTTTCCTGTAATCGCTCCCCGCTATCTTTTCAGTAAGCGCGGAGTCATATATGTCGTCAAAATACAGGCTGCGCACATAATAAGAATTATCGCTGTCCGAATTCGTATCTGCGGATATAAGAGATTTTAAAGAACTCCTCAGCATAACATAATCGTTATAATTGATGTAAAATTTAAGCTCGTGGCGCAGCGGAGTCTGTTTCTCTTCCCTTTCCGCCGCATTCATTACCGAAACTCTGTTTTCCGGTTCTTCCCTCTTTGCCGGACGCGGTTCGTATGCTCTCTGCGGCCTTGCGCTTTCGGTAAACTCGAGATCCTGTTCCTTTTCTCTTTTCAAAGGCCTTGGGCTTTGGGCCCGTAACGGAGGCCTTCGCTCTTTGCCCGGCAGTTCAAGGCTTTCGGTTTCTTTCCTCACTTTACGGGGAGGCTCTTCGTATGCGCGCTGTTCTCTTTCATAAGCAGGTTCGGAATAAACATCGCGCTCGCGTTCCCGCCTGCTTTCAGCCATCCTTTCTCTTTCCCTGGAAAAAACCGCCGGTTCGCTGCGTCTGATTTCCTTTTTGGCGCGTTTTTTATCAGACGAAACCACAGGTATACTTATCGTATTCCTGGTTAAAGTAAAATCTTTGGGTGAAAGCGGCTGCAATTCCTTTTGTTTTACAAGCGGCGTCTGCTTGCTAAGTCTTCTGAAGATATCTTCATCTCTTGCCATCTTATCTGCTCCGTATATAAAAATCGTTCTTTAGTAGCCCTTTTTTATTTTCCCGTCAGCCGTTTTTGCTCCCGGGAGAAGGATTTGACGGCTCCCATTGCTGCTGATAAACACCGTCGGCGTCTATAGCTCTTACATAAGCCTTTCCTTCGGGTATTTCCTTGTAACTTGCCTGATCCAATATGTAGCCTTTAGGGTCTGAAAGGACTATGGTCTCCTTATAAGCAGCCAACCTGAAATTCGTGTGCACCGATTTGGCGGCCATGTCTGTCCCCTCCGTATCTTCCCCTGAAGCGAATACGACCAGATATCCTCCCGGCTCGATAACGATATCGGGAAGTTTCCATTTCAGCACTTTTTCCGGGTCGTCCGAGAGTCCGTAATCTTTAAGGTTTATCGGTTCGCCGCCTGCGTTATATATTTCGATATAGTCGTTGTAATCGCCTTTGTTATCGGCAAACGTCTCAGTATTTGAAGGCATTAATTCAGTTATCAGCAGATCTGACTGACGCGCTTTCCTGCTTTCCTGAAACGCCGCGTATCCTGAATCGTCGTTTGAAAACCCGGGTGTGGGCTTATCGAAATATTGCAGTTGCGACAGATTGGCGGGATCTCTTCCGAGCGAAATGTTTTCTGTCTGTTCTGTGTAATCTATATTGTCGACAGGTTTCCCCTCGGCGTCAAATATATAAACGCTGCCGCCCGAAATGCTAAGTTTAAAATTCGTATGCTGGCAAGGCGCATCCGGATCTTTTATATCATCTCCGGAAGCAAATACGACGATGTAGCCTTTCCCCGGCAGCATAAGGCTGGGGAAAGTCCATTTTGCTTTCGTTTTATCGTCGGACAGCCCGATCCCCGCAAGATTTATATCGTTTGCCGTCGGATTATAGATCTCGATCCAGTCGCTGTATTTGCCTTTATCGTCAGGAAGCACTGCGCTGTTGGACGAAAGAAATTCGTTTATAACAAGCGTTTCCCCCGATACGGGGGCGCTTTGAGCTCCTTTGCCCTGGTCTTTATTATTAAGAAATAAAAATATACCGGCTGCAATCGCAGCAATTATTATTAATGCCAGTATACTCTTCAGTACCTTCAACTCGTCATCTCCGATATTTTCCAAAGTCTGCGCGAATCTGATTTTACCATGGTTTTAAATGAAAAACAACTTATTATATTTACATTGATTGTTATCATCTGGCGGCATAAATATACTATCTTAATCCATATCCTGATAAATCAAAGCGCATTACAGTGCGCAGTTGTCAACCGTACGCTTATTTGGCAGGGGTCGCCCCTCCCAAACCTACTATCAGAAAGAACGCGACTATAACTATAAAAACAATTATACCTACGATGATAAACGTTTTATTGCTGCTTCCTCTTTTTTCCGGAGACTTTCCGGGAGTAAGCGCTATACCGCAGTCCTTGCATACCTTTTTATCTTTTTTATATTCTTTTCCGCATTTTTTACAATACATAAATTACTCCTGTTATAGATTCATTGCGTTTTATTCTATCATAAGATTGATTTTAATAACAACTATTTTTACTCTAAGCGTTCGAATGCGCTTGCATATACCGTAAAATATTTATTTTTTCAGCAGCTTAAAAGCTTTATTTGTTGCAAAACTGCAAAGCATATGTTAAAATACGTTTCGTTATTTATAAGAGATACTTTGGAGGTAAAGCACTTGCCGAATATTAAATCCGCGGAAAGAAGAGTACGCATCGAAGCTAAAGCAAAGCTGAGGAACAGGAACGTAAAATCTGAGCTTAAGACCCTCGCTAAAAAATTCAGCGAAGCCGTTGCGGCAAACGATAAAGATAAGGCTGCCGCGCTCTTTAAAGAGTATACCAGCGCGCTCGATAAAGCCGTTCTTAAAGGCACTATACACAAAAACAGCTGTGCCCGTAAAAAAGCGCAGGTTTCCAAAGCGCTTGCGGCTGTTTCCGCTTAAGGCTTTAAGAATGTTAAGACCGCGTCACGCTATTGACAGCGGCCTTTTTATATTGAGCCTGCAAGAGCTTTAAGTTTTTTAAGTATAGTTTATAGTTTGTATATTTCGAAGAGAACCTTTGTGAGCGCCGTCAGGGCATCGTTTTCCCCGCTCTTTACCCCGTAATCAAGGTCTGCAAGTTTTTTAAGCGCCCCCCTTAACTCTTCTCCTGAAAACTGCCTGCATTCTTTGACTGCCATTTCGACGGCAAAACTTTTCATACCCAGCTGCGACGTGAAATTCAGGGGATTGCGGCCTGAATCTATCATTGCTCTTACCTTATACATGTCCCTTATTTTGCGCGCTATAAGCCCTATAAGGCCTTCCGGGCGTTCCGACCTCAATATATCTTCCAGCAGCTCTTTAGCCTTTTCCGCCTGCTTTTTTATAAGGAACCCATGTATCTCAAAAACGTTATACTCCAGCGATCTTGAAACGCACTCCTTAACATGCTTTTGCGTTATCTCGCCGCCGCCGCTGTAAGCGGCCAGCTTTGCGATTTCGTTTTCCAGGGCGTAATAATCGCACCCCGACGCGTCCACGATCTCTTCTGCTGTTTTTCTCGAAACAAAGGCTCCGTCTTTCTTTGCAGCGTCCTGTACAAAATCTATGCATTCCCGGCGCCCCGGAACAGCGAATTCTTTTATCGATCCGTATTTTTTTATCTGATTATACAGGGCTTTTCTTTTGTCCGGGTCGTCGTTTGTGCAAAGGACGAGCACAGTCGTCTCGGGCATCCTTGGTATTGCGTCGGCTATCTTTTTTTGTTCTTCCATACCGCTCTTGTCTGAAAGTACGCTGCAATCCGTCACCGCTATCAGCCTTTTATCCGACATGAACGGCACGGCGAAACAAGCTTCTATAAGCTCGTCCGCCTTGGGCATAGTCTTATACTCTGTTATGTTGATTTCGGGGTATTGTATGCCAGACGATGCTTTCAGGCTGTTAATGCTCTTTCCAACCATATAGCTTTCGCCCGCAAAAATATAAACATATTTACTCATTTTTTCCGCCATAAGTATTTACCTTTATTTTATCGCTGACATAGAATTCGACCGCCATATCTTCCATGGTGATAAAAACTTTATCAGAAAAGTCAGTTAGGTTTGCAACGGCGATCGTACTGGGAAGCCCGTAATTGTTCCTTCCTGCGAAAACAACGCTGTATTCGGGCCTTATAACCGATAACGGCAGCCTGTAAGACGACACTTTTGAGCCGTGGTGCGCCGCCTTGTAAATGTTTATCCTGCCAGACCGGCAAATATATCGGTCTCTGTAGCTCCTGAAATATCCCCTGCGAAAAGAGCGTTATAGCCTTTATATTCAACCAGCAGCACTAAAGATGAATCGTTTTTATCTTCGCTTACCGTATCCTTATACGGATATAATACCAGAGCGCTCGTGTAATCGTCCAGCAAAACTCGGTCGCCCGCGCAGAGCGGAACTATGTCGGCATTGGGCATCACGCTTTCAACGTATTCCTTCTCCTGCAATGAACAATAGATCTTATTGACTAATCCGGCTTCATACAGCGCTATTATCCCGCTTATGTGGTCAGCGTCTGAATGCGACAGGAATACGGCGTCAGGCGTATATCCGTTCCGCTTCGTGAAGCTTAAAACTTCACGAGCGCCGTTTTCATTCCCACCGTCTATTAAGTATTCCCCGCCCTGCTCGGTTTTTAAGAAAGCCGCGTCCCCCTGCCCCGTGTCAAGGAATGCAAGGTACATCCCGTTGAATCCTGAGACGAGAATAAATAAAACCGATATCAGAATGGCTATTGCGCTTATCATCGCTTTAAACCTTATCTTGATCAGTGAGTATTTTGAGGTTATGAATATTATCAAAAGGCACGCGATTGTAACATACAGCTGCGGCGAAGCTATATCGACAGCCGCATATGGTATATCGGCGGCAGCCCTTATTACGGCAAGCATTACCCGCAATACAATAGTAGCCGGGAACGCGGCGAACGCGAAAGCCTGCCCGAATATCAAACCAAGCAGGGCAGCTATGAATACAAGTATCGTTGATATAGACGCTAACGGAATGATAATAAGGTTTATTATTATGCTGATGGTCGATACGCGGTTGAACGACGACGCAAGTATTGGAATAGTGCCCGCGGTCGCCCCTATGGAAGCGGATATCGCGTCCCCGGTCCGCCCGAACCTATTTAATATCGTTCTGTTCCACCAGTATTTGATCTGCCAGCTTAAAGTCAGCATCCCGAAAACAGCGGCAAAAGATAACTGAAAACCGACGGTGAACAGGTCGAGCGGCCTTAATATAAGCGACACGATAAACGCCAAGGAGAGATAATTCAGCGTATCGTTCTGCTTCCCGAAGTATGTGCCGACAAGCACCGCGCACGCCATGATCGCGGCGCGCACTATGGATGGCGTAAGCCCCGTTATGCAGGTATAGATCGCTATGAAAACAAGGGCTGCAATAAGCCTTGATCTCCTGCCGGCTTTAAACAGTTTCAATAAACCATATATAAAGGCTATAAGTATGGCGGCGTTGAGCCCTGATACCGCAAGCACATGCGCCATGCCCGTATCTTTAAAAGCCGTATACGTAGGCTCATCTATCCCCTGCGTGTCTCCGAGCAGCATGGCTTTCGCTATCGGCGCAACATCGGCTTCGAAAACCTTGTCTATCGCATCCCCGATGTAATTTCTGGTATCGGTAAATAGAACCGATAACCCGCCCGCTTTGCCCGTCACCGCAGCGGTCTGCGCATATGCTTTATAGCTTATTCCCTGCGAGAGAAGGTACAGCTTTTCGTCAAATCCTCCAGGGTTGCGCACTCCCTTAGGTATCTCCGCCTCCGCGTCAGCTTCCACGACATCGCCGCATTCGTAATCCGCTTCATCTGAAATATACAGTTTGATATTGCCGCATTGCCGCCCGTCGATAGATGCTCCGTCAAGCAGTAAAATCGTGCTTCCGTAATCGTTCTTATACGGCCTGGCATACACCCTGCCTTTTATATTCAGGTGCTCTCCGACATGAAGATATTCTTTATAATATGCTTCGGATGTTAAAAAGGCTGAAAAAAACAGACATGCAGCGCTGAGGATCAATATGAGGTATATATTCTTATTTCCCTGCCTCGGGTATTTAAGGCTGAAACAAAAAAGAGCAGCAAGTAATACCGACGCAACGATGAATCCGGCTTTAAAGTCGGCATATCTGCCCAGTACTATCCCGCCCGCGAAAAAAAGCGCTATTATAAAAACAGGCCGCCTTGTAATGCCGCCTAATTTTATGCTTTCTTTATTCATCTATACCTCGTATATGCGCATTTCCTCAATGATCTCCGCAGATATAAAATGTTGCCGCGCTTCTTTAAGTATATCCCCTTCGTCATATTCCGGAAATATGTGAGTGAGCAGCAGTTTCCCGGCATTCGCGCGCTTTCCTGTAAGAGCGGCTTCTGCGGCGCTTACATGCGGAGCATTTTCCGGCTTATACTCCGATAAAAAGGCGGCTTCCATAAGCAGCAGGTCAGCATCAGCCGAAAATTCGATAAGTCCTTCGTTATATCCCGTATCGCCTGAATAAACAAATTTTCTGCCTTCGGCAATAAACGAAATGGCATAGCTGGGAACGGAATGCGGCATAAGCGCAAACCGGACGTCCATACCGCAGATATCAAACGTTGAGCCGTCGCTGATTATTTTCGGATCTGCCATCTTACAGCTTCTTATCAATTCCGACTCGGCCTGAGGCTCTCCAGGCAGATACACGGGAAGCGGGATGTCTCTTTTCCCCAGTTTTTTTACCGCGTCCAGCGCATATCTCAGCGTCAGCACGTCTCCCATATGGTCGGCATGCAGATGCGATAAAACAAGCGCATCTATATCCTGGACGCGGATCTTTGACAATACCCTCGGCAAAGACCCGCATCCTAAATCTATCATGACGTTCTTGTTTTTATAAGTCAGCATGTAGCAGGAGCACGCACAGTTTGCTTTCGGGTACGGCCCAAATTTGCCGAAACAGGTGAGAACCATTATATTATACCTTTTATACGTTTTACAGGGTAGTAGAGGACAATTGCACCAATTACACCCGCAGCCCACTGTATAAGATTAAATGGAGCAGAGATAGTGGCATTTCCCCAACCATATGAAAGCCATTCGAAAATTCCATATCCGGAAACCATAATAGCGCCACCCAAAGTACTTACAAGTATAAATCTTGGCAATTTCGCGTTCTTTGCCAACAATGCACAAACTAAACCCATCGTACCTTTTATAAAGAATGTTGGGATTATATAAGCCGGCGAACCTAAAGCCAAATCAGCAAATGCGCTGCCTATAGCGGCAGCTCCCGCCGCCCATGGCGCTCCAATAAGCATTCCGGTACAATAAATAACACTGTCCCCAAGATTTATATACGGATTCCCCTGCAATGTAATTCCAAAAAAACTATAATAAATCTTTACCAAATATGTAATTACAAATATCATCGCAGCAAGCATACTTGATATCATTAATGTTTTTGTATGATTCTTTTCCATATATTTTTCCTCCGACGGGTTTTGCTTAATTCTAATATATTTAACATCCCGTTGCAATAATAGATTTTTAAGCAATCACGACATTCTTTCTGATTCATATACTGTACGGTAAATGTTTTTATGGAGGCTTTAATTATGTGCGGTATCGTCGGTATTGTCGATTTTGATAATGACCTTTTAAAAAACAGCGGCATTTTATCATCCATGATGGATACGTTATCCCACAGGGGGCCCGACTCCGCAGGAACGTTCGTTACACATCAGGCAGCTCTTGGGCACAGGCGCCTTATAGTAATAGACCCGTCTGGCGGAAACCAGCCGATGACGAGGAGTATGGGATCTAATACATATACGATAGTTTATAACGGGGAATTATATAACACAGACGAGCTAAGAAAAGAACTTATTGCCAAAGGCCACATGTTTTTCTCTTATTGCGACACCGAAGTATTGCTGGTCTCTTACATAGAATGGGGGCCTTCGTGCGTAGAAAGATTCAACGGAATATTCGCATTCGGGATCTGGGATGAAAATAAACAGCGGATATTCCTCGCAAGAGACAGGATGGGCGTAAAACCGTTGTTTATTGCGCGGACCAAACACGCTCTTTTGTTCGCTTCGGAAATTAAAGCACTCTTAAAACACCCTGAAATATCTCCGGTATTGAACGAAAACGGTATCCTGGAGCTTTTTGCGCTTGCACCCGCGCGTACTCCGGGTAAAACCCTTTTTGCCGGTATAGAAGAACTGAAACCGGGAGAATGCATGATATACTCGCCCTTCGGGACATATATACACCGTTATTGGCAATTCAAGTGCGAACCGCACAGAGACGATGTAAATACAACAGCAGAAAAAGTCCAATGGCTCGTAGCAGACTCCGTTAACCGCCAGCTTGTTTCAGACGTTCCTGTCTGTGCTCTCCTTTCCGGCGGCCTTGATTCCGGTATCCTGTCCTGTTTCGCCGCAAAATATTCCGCTGAAAAGAATGAATCCCTGCGCACATTTTCCATAGATTACGCAGATAACGATAAGTATTTTACGCGAAGCGTTTTCCAGCCCGACTCCGACAGCGATTACGTTGATATAATGAGTAAATCTATTGGCAGCATACATATCCCATATACGATCGGGACAGATGAGCTTGTTGGTTCATTGAAAGACGCGATGGTCGCAAGGGATCTGCCCGGGATGGCGGACGTCGATTCCAGCCTTTTGCTTTTTTGCAGGGAAATAAAAAAATCTGCCACCGTGGCTATATCAGGCGAGTGCGCAGACGAAATATTCGGCGGTTACCCCTGGTTTTACCGCGACGACCTTTTAAATCTCGACGTTTTTCCCTGGTCTAATTCCCTTGGACTGCGCAGAGGCATCATGTCGGGCCGCCTTGCCAACCTCAGCATCGAGGATTACGCGAAAAGCAGATACTATGACACTGTTGAAGAGACCCCGCTCCTCGGCAATGAAAACCTCCGGGACCGCAGGCGCCGCCAGATGTTTTACCTTAATATAAAGTGGTTTATGGCAAACCTTCTCGACCGTAAAGACCGGATGGGCATGGCTTCCGGCCTCGAGGTCAGAGTGCCGTTCTGCGACCACAGGCTGGCGGAATATGCGTGGAACATACCCTGGGATATGAAGAACGCCGGCGGTATGGAAAAAGGCATACTGCGCGAAGCCGTGAAAGGGCTTATTCCCCCGTGTATTTACGGAAGGAAAAAAAGCCCGTATCCCAAAACGCATCACCCTGAGTATACGCACCTTGTATCCAATGCGTTAAGGGACGTGCTCGCCAACAGAAATTCGCCAATACACGCGCTTGTCGACAGAGTATTCGTCGGGGAAATGCTTGATTCTCTCAGCATCGTTACTCCGTGGTTCGGCCAGCTCATGACCGGGCCGCAGCTTTTCGCGTTTCTTCTGCAGCTCAACATGTGGCTGGAAGAATATAAAGTGATCATCGCTGTTTAGCGAAACACTGTTTGGTAGCACAGGCGGGCGGTAAATTGGCCGTAAAGATATTAAAGGATAAAACAGTTTCTTAGCTTGCCTGCTTTATAATACCGTAGTTGCGTAGGAACGGGTCGGAAGGGCACAAAAAGCCTGCTAATGTATCCGTTTGTTTTCCCTCAACTAAAAATTGTACTTTATTAATGCCGTCCATTGCCGTAAGGGTATTTACAATGGCATATATAAGCAGCATCTCATTCTTTGAGGAAAGCCCTTTGCATGCCTCTTTGAACTTTTTCGACAGATTTATAAATACGGTGTCCGCATATACGTTTACCGAGATGATATCGCTTTCGTTCACTCCCGCAGGCATTACCGGCCAAGCGCTCTCATTATCGCCCGAAAGAGGCCCTTTCATAAGTTCAAAAAGCCTCTCCTTTGCGCTCCATGTTCTTCCCTGCTCCATGCTCCTCGATACCTGCAGCAGCAGGTCCGAGTTTTTATCTGCGAAATACAGCGGAACACTGCTTCCCATCAACCCTGAATAATCGCTTCTTTTGAAGGCACCGGAATCCTCACTATTCTCCTTTGGAATCACGCCGTTTCCGTTAACAAGTATATTGATGCTGTCAAGGCCTGGTATCAGGCTCGTCAGAGTATACGTCAGAGCGGCATATGACAGCGTAGATTCTTCGGTGTCCGATACGTCATGCCTTGTAGGGGGCTTTGAAAAGTTAAGCGTTAATATGTAATCGCCGTTTTCATCCTGTGTAAACACAGGTTCGTTTTCCAATACCAAATCATCGGCAAGCGGCGTTTCCATCGTTGAAGAATTCAGCGGCCCTATTACCAATTCCGAAATAACGGCTTTAACATAATTACCGTCCGTATACTTGACTTCTCTCACTTCGGGCAGTATATATCCCCCGTCTTTAGATATGAAATACAATACTGTAGATATTTCGGTCTCAACCGGTTCCGCAGGAATAACCTCCTGCCCTGTGGGAGCGGTCGTTAAAGGCGCTTCCCCGGCCGTATCGATGCCTGTGGGGACTGAAGGGATCTTATCATACCTTGAAGACGCCTGGTAAAACGCCTCTTCTATGTTGCCCGTTTGTTTTTTTATCGGATTGTACGGCTTTCCGGTAAACCCTGTTTGGATCCCATTGTAAAAAATGCATGTGTATGTGGTTCCAAGTATATTCGTAACGGTGTTGGAGATAGCATATTCGAGTATATATTCCTGTGGTTGACCGATCTCGCCATCATAAGAAAGATATACGTTGGCTACGTCTCTTGAATATTCAATACTGTCCAGTGTCATTCCTTCGGGCGCTACGCCTGCCAGTTTATCGTTATACGGCCCTCTCAGCAGCTCTTTTACGGCCGCTTCAGCGGGGTTTTTATCCAGTCCTACAGGTATTGTCCTTATTTCAGCCGTTAAAGTTTTACTTGACGCGTTATAAAAATATATGGCGAGCTTTTCCACTCTTCCCGGAGATTCGAACTTCGTCGTGTCGAGCAGGCTTGTCGGCACGTATCTGCCTATTTCTTTATTTTCAGCTATTACACCGCAGCCGCTTAAAGCTATGCAGACAGCGGTTATTGCGGCAATCATTTTCTTCATATGTTTATCCTACGTTTACAAATAGATTCACGAGTGAAGAGTATGACAGTTTCCATATGTCGTTTGTCCTTACCATTACGACCGGGACATTTGTCTTTGGTATAGGATCCCCTGCTCTTGTTTTTATCGAATAATCCAGCATGACTACGGCGGTCTTCCCGTCAAACGATACGTTTGATACAGTTATGTTATAATCTCCGAGGTCGTTGCCTTTTGATGCCAGCGCGTCGGAGAAAGACGCCATATCGGGTTTTACGGTGCCGTCGGGGCTGCTGTATGCGGTAAAATCATATAATCTTGTCCAATCCTTGTATCCGAATGATTCCAATGCCTGTTTCAGGGTGTTTTCGGGCGTTAAAACAGTACTTTCGTCACGCCCGAGAGGCTCGAGGTAAACATCCGGATCGGCTGTCCAGCCCGCTTCTCCGCGTGTTATACGCTCGCTTGTCTCTGTATTTTCCCTGTCGACATATATCTGTACCCGCGAATATTTACCCATCTCGATAAGCGTATTTACAATAGAGTATATCGCGAGCTTTTTTTGATCCTGGACCGTAGCGTTGTTTATAGATATCTTGTCCGGGTCTGTCGATACAAACTTATCGTTCAGCGTTACAAACAATATATCTTCGTTAGAAGATATACCCACAAGATCGATGCCGTCCCAAAACAGCCCTGAAAGCTCGTCCCTGCCGGCAGAAGGCCCTTTTATCAGGGCTTTTACAACGGCTGCCTCGAGCGTATCGCTTACGGGCACTTCTATAGTACGCGTTTCGCCCGCTAAAAGGTTTTCACCGCGGTAACAGAAATAAAGCGTTACATTAGACTTGTCTTTGTTTGCCGCTTCGGCCTTTGGATTTATGTCGGGAGTATTGGCCGGTATGTTGGTTGCGGGCATCTCACATGCCGCCGCTGTAAAAGCAATTATAACAACTGT
>CAZDZY010000072.1:0-15587 GCA_964510055.1 uncultured Christensenellaceae bacterium | reverse complement strand
ACGTTCTGCCAGGGAACAGCAGCACAAATGAGTTTAATATTAACCCCTTCCTCTATGACGTCCTCTATCATTACCACGGCATCGCAACCTTCGGGAAGAGGGTCGCCTGTATCCACGCGTATAAAATCGTTTTCCGAGAGATATATGGGAGTAGTTTCTGTTGCTCCGAATGTGAGCGCCGCGTCTAGAGCTATTCCGTCCATCGCGCAGGCGTTGAAATGAGGCGAGCAGACTTTTGCGTAAACGGCTGAAGCAGTAACCCGCCCTAATGCCTCCGCAACTGGTATTATTTCTGTTTTAAACGCTATTCCCGCTTTCATCAGATGCTCCATATACCCGCTTACAGCTTCATCCAGAGGAGCATTGGTAAGGTACTGATATTTGATCATGACTGTTCTCCTTACAGCAGAAGTACATCCACTTGTGTATCCGCAGGCAGCCCTTCGCAGTCCCGTCCGATACGCACGTATCCGTCCGCATCCGAAAGCACGGTTATCATACCGGATTTACCAAAAAGGGGCTCGGCGAGCAGTTTATCTTCCCCGGGTACTATCCTTACGCTGATATACTCCTCCCGCCCATGGTTAGAGGGAATATTCGCTGTAAGAGCCGCTCTCACCGTTTTGTTTATATGCTCTTTTACACCCATCATAGCCAGAATCAGGGGCTTCACAAATAGACTGAAAATAAAATACGCCGACGCCGGATGCCCGGGAAGCCCAAAAACGGGGTTCCCTTTTATTATTCCGAATATCGTTGGCTTTCCCGGTTTAATAGCGATCCCGTGTATCAGCGCCCCGTTATCGCTCAGTTCGTCAACTATTCTATATGTCGAATCTTTTATACCTACTGAGCTTCCCCCCGATATCAGCACCATATTACATTCCAGAGCAGCTTTCTTTATCGTCTCTTTAAGGGTTTCATAATCGTCAGGGCATATACCGTACATAACAGGCTCAGCACCACAGGACTGTATACCGGCAAATATGGTATACGAGTTTATATCCCGCACCTGGCCGCCCGAAGGCTTATCACTTATCTTAACCAGCTCATCGCCTGTCGAGATTATCCCGATCGCAGGCTTTTTTCTTACCTGTATATCTTCTTTCCCCAGAGCCGCCAGCACTCCTATATCCTGCGGACGCAAAACTTTTCCCTCTTCAAGTACTTTTTTGCCCGGCTTAACGTCGTCTCCCCTATATACGACATGGGTTCCCGGCGCGGATGGCTTTATAATGTATTTGTACCCGTCGCCGTAATCCTCGGCGTATTCTATCATCACCATTGCATCTGCACCCTGCGGTATCTCTCCGCCTGTAGGGACATAAACGCATTCACCTTTAGAAATGACTACAAATGGCTTTTTGCCGATCTCGGCCTCCCCTTTAAACTTCAGCATAGCAGGAGCCGATTCCCCGCACCCGAACGTATCGGAGGCTATTACAGCGTAACCGTCTACCGCCGAGCGGTCAAAATCGGGGACATATTCCTCTGCTTCGACAGCGCAGGCAAGCACTCTTCCCAAAGCTTCGTTTATTCTGATGCTCTCAAAGGGCATTACGCCCTTATATGCCGATAAAACTATTTCAAGAGCCTCGGAAGGCTTTTTGGCTGACAGCATTACTCCTCCTATATGAGCCAGGTGCTCAAAAACGCTTTTGCGTTTTCACCGGAAGGTTCCGTTACTACTTTTTTTGCGTCTCCGAATTCCTCAATATTGCCTCTGTGGAGAAAGATCGCGGTATCTGCCAAATGCACCGCCTGAACGGGAGAATGTGTGGAGAAAATCAAAGTGCTTCCCGTCTGCTTACAGAAATCCATTATCACGTTTTCGATCAATTTCATACCTGCGATATCAGTGGCTGAACTGGGCTCGTCAAGCAGCAATAATTTCCGCGGCCTTATTAATATGCGGGCAAGCGCTATCCTTTGCGCTTCTCCTCCCGATAGCTTGTCCTCGCGCTGTTTTTCAAATCCCTTCATGCCGACAAGCTCAATAACTTTTTCAATGTGCTCCGTGTCTTCTCTTTCGGCTTTTGATGCTCCGAGCAGTATACTCTTTTCTACACTTAGTGCAAAGCTATATGGCTTTTGGGGCAGATAAGCTGCATCCTGCTTTTCAAGACAAATGCTGTTTTCTATTTTACCTTCATCAGGCGTTAATAATCCGGCCAGGATCCTCAATAGTGTTGATTTGCCTGCTCCGTTGGCGCCCAGCAAAGCGTAACGCATTCCAGTCTTAAACTCGAACGTTTCTATGTTGAGCACTTCACGGCCGCCATATGTCTTTTTTATTCCGGAAAGCCTTATGCTTCCCATCCCGCATCTATCCATTCCAGTTATCCGAAAGTTTCTGCGCTGCTGTATTTACGACAAAAGCGATTACAAGCAGTACGATCCCCAGCGCTATCGCTAGTTCGAAGTTACCCTTGTTTGTCTCGAGCATTATCGCCGTTGTCATCACGCGCGTTTTAAATTGTATACTGCCGCCCACCATGGTTACCGCTCCAACTTCAGCTATCGATCGCCCAAAAGCGGTCAGCACAATTGAAACAAGTTGTGTGCGGGATTCATAGAGTATGAGAAGCAGTTCTCTTTTTTTAGAGATGCAAAGGCCTCTTGTCGTTTCAAGCATCGTTTCAGCTCTCGCAGCCACAGCCGCGGCAGTCAGCGATGTTACGACAGGAGTTATAAGCAGTACTTGTGCTATGACCATAGCGGTTACCGTAAAAAGCAGTTGAACCGATCCTAACGGGCCTCTGCGGGAAAGCAGCATGAAAACCACAAGGCCAGCCACTACGGGGGGCACGCCCATAAGCGTATGCGTAAGTCTCAGTATTGCTTTCTTAGCCCTGAATTTTCTGCTTCCTATCAATACTCCAAAAGATATTCCGGTTACAGAAGATATGAGCGTGCTGAAAAACGACATCAGCATCGTTACGCCGATTATTTGAAATATCTCACCCCTGGGATCTGTAAAGTATTGAATTATCTTAGACAACGTATCCAGATTATTTCACCCTGCTTTAAAAAAATAAAAAATGAAGGTTTCCTTTAAATATATAATTAAGTGTGAAAAACCTTTTATGTATGCCCTTTTATTGCTTTAGTATGAAAAACAGCGGTTCGCCGTATTTGTCCGCGCCATACTTCGATATCATCTCTTGCGCTTTATCGCTGAGCATCCAGTTGATAAACGCGTTCGCTCCGTCTATGTTTACTCCAGGATTTTTAGCTGGATTGACCGCTATCATTGAGTATGTATTTTTCATATCATCCGATTCGCCCAGCAGTATTTTAAGCCCGCCTTTATTTTCCATAGAAAGGAACGTAGCCTTGTCGGTCAGGCAGTAACCCTGAACCTCGGAAGCCTGCAGGAGGCATGCGCCCATCCCTTTTCCTGTGGAAATATACCAGCTTTGCTTGGAAGGATCTATCCCCGCCGCTGTCCAGATCTTAAGCTCGGCTTTGTGGGTGCCGGAATCGTCTCCGCGCGAAAGAAACTTTGAGCCGCTGCCTGCTATAGCAGTAAAGGCGTCTTTTGCTGTCGCAGCTTTGGCAATGCCGGCCGGGTCGCTCTCGGGCCCAACTATAACGAAATAATTATACATGAAAGGGATGCGCTTTACTCCAAAGCCGTCGTTGACAAACGTCTCTTCAGAAGCCTTCGCATGAACAAGCAGTACGTCAGCGTCGCCGGTTTCGCCTAGTTTTATGGCAGCCCCAGTACCGTTCGAGATGACTTCGAGTTTATACCCGGTATCAGCCTCAAATGTATCCTGAAGGTATGGCAGAAGCCCGCTGTCGTTTACGCTTGTAGTTGTGGAAAGACGTATTACAGGATTCGCGGGAGCAGTAGCAGCCGGCGCAGGAGCAGCTGCAGAAGCAGATCCTGCTGCAGAAACCGCTGTTGAGGTTTGGGGCGCGGAAGGTGTTGAATTGCCGCAGCCCGTGACAAAAAGCAGCATGGCGATCAGTATCGCCATAAATATAACATATGATTTTCTCAAATAAATTTCCTCCTTTTCACATTGGAAGGCACAAACGTTTCCGTCGGTACCCTATCGGCCGATATTCATAGCTTGCCGCCTTAGAACATTCGGCTCAGAGAAAACCTTCATTTGCTGTACATCTTACAACAGCCGTATAATTATTTCAAATGTTTTATTATCATTGCAGTATTGTGGTTATGATAATATAATTACATGACCGGGAGGGACGCCATGTATACAGTTGCTATAATAACGGCCAGCGATAAAGGTTCTCGCGGCGAGCGTGAAGACATAAGCGGTAAAGTAATTGCCGAAATGTTACCGGGAAAGGTCCGGTCGCATGTTGTTTTGCCTGACGAGCGCCGATTGATCTCTGACGAATTACGCAGGCTTTGCGACGACGATCCCGTTAACGTAATATTTACAACAGGAGGTACGGGATTTTCACCCCGTGATATAACCCCTGAAGCTACGCTCGATGTCGTGGAGCGGATCGTTCCGGGGATACCTGAAGCAATGAGAGCCAACAGCTTAAAAGTAACAGACAGGGCAATGCTTTCCCGTGCAGTAGCCGGTATTCGCGGCAAGACCCTGATAATCAACTTGCCGGGAAGCCCGAAAGCTGTTAAGGAGTGTCTTGAAGTTGTTATTCCGGTACTAGATCACGCAGTGGAAGTACTGACAGGAAAAATAAGCGAATGCGCCGGATAATTTTATTATCCCCATTGCCCGACTCTCGTTTGGTAAAAAACAAACCCGCCGAAAATCCCCTAAGCATGTTTGCCGCATACCGGACATTCCGGATTAAATTTCGCGTAAATTTTTTGAAATTCAAAACAGTTAAGGTCAATGTACAGCATCTCAAGGCCTTGTTTAACACCCAGCAATACTTTTATAGCTTGTGTAGCCATTAATGAGCCGACAACTCCTGCTCCCGCTCCAAATACTCCTAGTTTGTTTTCAGTTTGTGAATCAAAAATACAACTGTAACAAGGCGTAATTCCCGGAATAACTGTTAGTACGTAGCCGTTAAAGTTTCCCACACCCCCGTCGACCATGGGGATTTTTTGTTTTATACACTCTCTATTGATAATAAAACGAGTTTCGATATTGTCGACACAGGATAGCACGATATCAGACCCATGAATAATGCCGCTTATGCTTTTACCATCGATTTCGGTTTCATGTACAATTACATTTATCTCGCTGTTAAACTGATTAATTTTTTCCCTGGCAGATCGCGCCTTATTTTTATTAAGATCGGTTTCGAAGTGCAGAAACTGGCGGTTGAGATTGGTGAGTTCCACCTTATCGTTATCAACAATATGTAGATTTCCTATTCCAGCAGAGGCAAGATAATAGATCACAGGAGAACCTAAGCCGCCTGCGCCAATTACTGTTGCACTTGAACGGCTTAATGCTTCCTGTCCCTGAATGCCGAATTCATTGATAAGTATCTGCTGTGAATAACGCTCTATATTCAATACATCCTCCCATAAGAGGCCTTAAGCATTTATTAAACCCGATCTTCATACCTGAAATAATTGCAGCCGGAATTCAATCATCAGGCAACTCTATTAAAATAAAGTTTTGATCTTACCCTGTGCTTTGATTATATTTAATAAATACCCGGACAAGGCGCACAAAAATGTTTTATTCAACCGCCTGTGCACAGAGCAAAAAAACCAATGACATCTCCATCTTGCAGTGTGGTATTGAAAGGAACCCGCTCCCCGTTGATGCTGGCCAGCAAGAACTTTGCCCGCAGGGGGCTGCAGCGCACGACCTTGAGCGCATCCATAAGGGAAGCTCCTTCCGGCAGGTTCGTCCAGCCACGCGCATCCAGTGCGCTTCTATCGCATCCATACGGCGGAATGATCTTGACCCGGATCATTTCTCTTCCTTCCGTATCGTAACCACTTCCATAGGACACGCTTTTTCGCAAATACCACAGCCTGTACAGCCGTCACTGCTGAGTTCAGGAAAGACATTAGGGTACTTCCGCTGCCTGCCTTTCTTTGTCATCGTCAGGCAGGATACGGGACAGGCTTGAGCACAGATACCGCAACTGACACAAAAGGAGTAATCAAACGTGGGATACTTTTTGTTCATACGCCCTCCTCCAGCAATTCTGCAATACCCAGAGCGTTTATGGTCTCGGGCAGCGGTTCGCCTGTTTCAGCATCCCAGCCGAAAGCTTTCCAGTGAAGAGATACCTGCTCCTTATTCCGCAGCTGTATACCTTTCAGCGGGCCATTTGTGAGCGGCGGTTTGCCCTCCATCCTCGGAGGCAATACAAACGAAGAAGGCGCTATACCGTGTTTGACGTTGAACATCTGCCGCAGAGTTTGGATACGCGCCCCGATCTCCATATAATGATCGCCGTCAAAGTTCCATCCCGCTGCGGCGTTGAGATAATCCACGAGCTTCCACATGTGCACGCCCATCATCTCTGCGTAGTAGCATCCTCCCGCTCCGTCAACCAGCATGGAATAACAAGCATGAGCCTTGGCAATCATAGCAACTGTATCATTCGGAATCAGGTCGTCTGATTTTTTATGCAGTTTAGCAGGCGGCGCCCATGAACAGATATCGCAAAGCGACGTCAAGTTATAGTTAAGCGACGCTCCTATCGTGTGTTTACCGGGAGCCGGCTCGGCTGCAAAATGAACGGCAAGCTGCGGGTCGTTCCGGCTGTCATGCATGCCAGGCTCTTGGCCCCCTATATGCATCGCAAATTCGCTGCCTCCGAAATAAGCCGATGCACGCTTGACGCCGTCCGCCAGTTTATCGCCAATGCCTTCCCGCGATATCATCTTCTTAACGAGCGCGATGATGGCTTTGGCGTTGCCCCATTTAAGCTCTAAGCCGTCGGTCTGCTCTTTGGTGATTATCCCTTTTTCATAACATTCGATTGCCCATGCCACCGTATTGCCTGCGGATATACTGTCCATGCCGGCCCGGTTGAGCAATTCGTTGATGTGCAGCACCGAATCCAGATCTCCGTTTAAGCATAAAGGGCCGAACGCTTCGATAGTCTCGTATTCGGGCTTGTGAGTTTCAGGGAAATCTCCGTACGCGTTCTTCCGGATATCCAGACGCCCGCCGCAGCCTAAAGGGCAGGAATAGCAGTGATATTTTAGCGTTTCGATACGGACTAATTTTTCCGGATTGTAGGCGCGCACCATGCCCCTTGCGTCCCTCGGCCCGCCTCCCCAATTTTGGATCGGGCCATCGCCGCTGGGGATGGCAAGCGGCGTATTTGACGGTGTACCCCACACCTTAAACAGATAAGCAGTCAACGCACCGTCCAGCGGGAAGGAGGGCAGACGTCCAAGCATCCTGCCCCCAAAGCCCAGCATACCTCCAAGCCCCGAAGGAAGCGCAACTTTAAGCAGCTTCTTTCCAAGCTGCCTTGATAGTTTATGTACGGTTTCTTTATCTGCACAAGGAATGGGTTTGCTGCCCGCCAGCACAACTGCCTTTAAACGTTTGCTTCCCATGACGGCGCCAACACCGCTGCGCGCGGCGATGCGCCCGCCCTCGTTACATATACCGGAGATCAATGAACATTTTTCTCCCGCCTGTCCGATTACGGCAACGCAGGGGCGCTTCTTTTCACAGGCGTCAGCATGAAGTTTTTCTTCGGATTCAGTCGCATCCAGCCCCCAATATTCCGAGGCATCGCGAAGCTCCGCTTTCTGATTGTCGCAGTACAGATAGACAGGTTTTTCTGAAATGCCTGAAAAGAAAATACCGTCGTAACCGCATTGCTTGATGGCGGGAGAAAACACGCCTCCGCAATTGGCGTCGCCCCAGCCGCCGGTCAGCGGGCTTTTGCACACGGCCATCCAGCGGCCGCAGAAGAATGCGCCCGTACCCGTCAAAGCGCCGGAAACGAAGCCCAATATGTTCTCAGGACCCAGCGGATCCGCGCCTGCGGGGATGTTCTTGTATAAATACCAGACACCCAGGCCTTTGCCGGATAATACTGAGTCGTATACTGCATCAGGTATCCGTTCCGTACGGATCTCTCCCGTCGTGAGGTCCACACGCAGTATCTTTCCCATACAGGATTTCATAAGCATCTACTCTCCCACAGTGATTTTGTCTGCTTCCGGCATCGAAGCCTTTGTCTGCTTGCGCCATGGCAGCCACCAAATGAATCCAAACAGCAGGCACATCAAAACGGATTTCAAACCAGAAACACCGTTTTCTCGTCCCACCCGCCAGCCGATAACAAACAGTTCGATAAGATGTAATGCAAGAAGAGAGATAAAAAGCCAGGGCCAATCAGCAAGGCAAGTGAGCAAGACAGCGCCGATCCAAATCAGCACTGTTAAAGTATATCCTACAAGCTGCAAAAAGTCCATAGAGCGCCGGCGGCCGGCATTTACGGCTGACAGAACGATTTCCCATTGACTTGCAAGCTGGCGGCGCTTTTCCGCTTTTGTCATCGGGGGCAAAGGCCATTCGATATAGTCTTTCCGCGAATCTTCTTTTGAAAGATCAGGCAGCCCGAATATGCGGTCTTCATGCGCGTGCGGGCAATCCACGTAATGCCCTTTGGATATCAATTTTTTTCGCGTAAGCACAGTGCCGATCATGCCGAAAACAGTTTTTAGCAAACCCTTGTTCCGCGGACTCATGATAGGCATCGTTACGCCGGCCGCATGACAAACGACCGCCATGCATTTTGCGGGATCGCAGCACCCGGTGGCAGCGAATTCACACACATCCTTTGCCGTCTGAGCGCAATTGCCCATAGCCATTTTTCTCATGGGAAGCGCGGAAATGTCGCTCAGCGTATACGGCTTGCCGGTCTTGTCAAACCAATACCGCTCTCCGCCGATAAGCACGCCCTCGCCTTCAACGATGCATAAAGAGAAATCTTTCCGCGAGCTTTTTTTAAAGTTGTAATAGTCGAGCCCGGTCTTTGTGGCGGCAAGGCAGCCGCCGCTGCACGCCTGCTCGATCGCCAGTGCGATCTCTGGCGTGACCGCATCTTTGTCTGTAACTTTCGGCGCGTCATTTTTTGTATGGCCGGCAAGCGCCAGAAGGTTGGGAAACTCCCTTGCCGTCTTTTCGTCCATGAATGAGCTGATTGCCGGGCGGAACTTAGTGACAGCTGTTTCTCCGACGATCTCCGCTTTCGGATCGCCAAAACCGCGCTGCGTTGCTTCGATCATGAGCTGGTTTTTATCCGGATCGAAACCCATCATGCGCGTAGTAATACGGTCGGCTTCCACACTGTTATTGCTTACGATGATCTTTCCCACACGAACCGGATCGACGGGGGCAGGCGTATTGCCTTCGCCGCCTATAATACCGTCGATTACGGTCAGGTCAGGTTTAAACAAATAAAGCAGATCGGCAAGTTTCTTGTTGATCAGATAGCTGTGATTGCGCTCGCGCAGAAAATAAGGAATCGTGCCCATCGCATTCTTGAAACCCAGAGTAACTCCGGTATAGAGGTTCGTTTTCATCTTCGGAACAGATATATAAAACGCTTCGCCCCTGACGACCGCATCGAGTACATCGGGAAGATATACCTCGCGCATAACCTCTGCTTTGGGAAGCATATACCGCACTACAGGCCGGCGCTCCAGAGCTATGAGCTTTATACCGTAATGCCTGGCAATTCGATCATAACCTGCAATGCGAAAGCTGGCTGGCGTAGGCATTGGCTTTCCGGACGATTCCGCAATAGTTATATCGTTCGTAAAACGGCTGATATAACGAACAACCGCCTCAAATACCCGCGGATCTGTGGTCTCGGGATAATCGCGCTCATCAAATCCGCTGTCGTGATAGACCGATACGAGATTCGGCTTGATGATTACAGGACGGTTACCGGCAAGCTGCTCTGAAAACTTTACTTTTTCGTCTAACTTATCGAGCGCGCCTTCAACCGCAGCTCGAATTCCCGCAATATCCTCGCGCGCATCATACTCCGGCGTCCCAAAGCAAGAAGGCAGAACGACAAAATCTTTGAGATAGTCAAGCGGTTTTGCCTGTTCTATTACGACAACACTTCTAGCCATCGAATATCACTTCCCATATTCGCCGTATTCACAGCCAACGTTCCTGGCTTCGACCTCATCGATGAGTATAAGCTTGCCGCCTTTTTTCTTATAAAGCTCGATCACGCCGGTGCCATTGCCGCCATTCCAAAGGCGATTGTGCAGCTTTTTTCCGTTAGGCGCTTCGTAATTGATAAGCAGCATATCTTTCTTGAAGCATCGTATTTTGGTATCCATGACGAAAGAAACGGTTTCCTGGCGAACATGCCACAGTATTTCCGTATCTGTTTCTTCACAGTCGAACTTTGTTCTGCAGACCGTCCAGAACTTGGAGAAGTTGAATTCGTAGCTTTTACCCTCATACCAGAAATCAGAAAGCAGTTTGCGGTTAAGTGACACGCCCAGTATCTTCGGCCGCCCGCCGCCAATGTTAAACACGCTGTCTTCAAGCTTTTTCCTAGTCTTTTTGCTGGTCAGATTATTGCTGGAAAGCCATACCCACGGGCTTGTAAAGTCGCCGCCCCAGTTCTTATCGGCATAGCCGTAGCATGTCTCCGGTTTTACTGTATATTTTGTGCCGTTGAGATTGATGGTACCGCTGTATGCGGTCTTCATGCCCTCCGCATGCCAGAACATTTCAAAGGCGTTGAGGCCTTGGAAGAACCTTGAGGCGCCGTATCCGACATTGAACGCGACCTTCTTATCGATAGCGATATCCCATTCCATATTGCCGCCGTTGCACATATATTCAGGATGCGCCTTTGCTTCCTTATCTGAAAGGCTGATGCAGCCTGTCATGCGTGTTTCGGAACAGGAGCATTCCGGTGCTTTTAAATCGAGGTCTTTGTTATATTCGAGCTGCACGTCTTTCCATGCGTAAAAACGGTGCAGCTGCCCGGCGTTTTCGCCCCACCAGCCGACCTTAACCATAAGATACGAAGGCTTCTTTCCGTCGGCTTTCCGGTCAGGATGCTGGCCGAATACAGGTTCATCTTCGGCAAGACCCGGATTACAGACGAAATACTCAATAAAGAACGGCTGCTCTTTACCGGTCTTGCTATCCTCCGCGGTAAAGGAATGCCACCACCAATCATAGCCGCGTTTGCGAAGCGGCCCCTTTAGCATAAAATGGTCCCTTTGTTTGTCACTGATGTTTGCCATACACCTATCCCCCTAACTTTATTTAAGATTACCGTTTTTACGGAAATAATTACCAAGCATTATGTCGGTTATAATACGGTTGATTTCGCTGCGATCAGTCGCCATGCCTTCCGTAAGCCACAATGCGTATACCTCAACAAACGCCGAGACCCAGAAGGCATTGAAATATCTGCGCTCTGCAGTGGTTTGGTTTTCACGCTGGGATGGAAGGACCGGAGGAAGCTGTACAAGCTCATAGCTGAACAAACGGCAGACGAGCCCGGTAAGGTTGTTGTCAGCCAGCGATTTAAAATAAACCGCATTATTTTCAACTACATCCGTATATGTCGCGACAAGGGCATCGACTGAATCGATCTTTTTATATCGCACCAGCTGCATAATATCATCAAAAAGCCGTTTTAGACTGCGCAGCAGTACGGCTTCTTTATTATCGAAATTTAAATAGAATGCTTGTCGGGATAATCCTGCACGGCGTGCAATTGCGCTGATCGTGATGTCACTATAAGGCTTTTCCTTCATCAGCGCGATAAGCGCAGCTTCAATATTATTTTTAGAACGTATAGCGATTGGGTTCTCACTCATAAACTATCATCCTATTTTTTTAACATTGAAATACGGTTGATTTATATATAGTTTTTATATAATCATAGTAGTTAAAAGTTTGACACTTGTCAAGTTTTATTCAACTTTTTCGTTTATATTGGGACTGTCCCCAGAAAAGTCCATAAATCAGGAACCGCTTTTTAATATATTTTCTTTTGCCGCAAAACCCGCAGGAGCCATAAACGCTACTCATATCAAATTGGAAATAAACCAATGGATAAAAAAATCGCCCAATACCTTTTCGGGTATCAGGCAATTCGGTTTAAACCAGCGGAGGCGAGATTACAGTATGACCTGTATCGATGCTACTCCCTGATAATTTGATACATATCTATCATATCCGGTTCCAACATAATTTTCGGTACGGGATAAAGCGGATTGCCTTCGGATAAAGCCCTGCTTACCATCAAAGGAATATCAGAATCTTTAATGCCTTTAAACTTTTTTTGAATATTCATGCTATCATTAAGCTTCTTTATAGCGCTGATGAACTTCTTAGCCTTTTGTTCACCAGTGTCTGTTGGTGCGCAAATACCCACTAAATCAGCCAACTCAGATAAAGGTTTATATGCTGATTCACCATAATACTCCAGGATATAAGGCAATATAACAGCGTTCGCCAGGCCATGAGGGATCGAATAGAACCCACCCAGCGTATGTGCAATAGCATGGACATAACCAACATAGGCTCTGGTAAATGCAAGGCCTGCCAGAAATGCGGCTCTTTGCATATTTGCGCGGGCTGCAATGTTTTCACCATTTGAGTATGCTTCGTAAACATTCTCAAATATAAGTTTAACTGCTTCTCTGCTCTCCCTTCTGGTATCCCTCGTATTGCTTCTTCCAATATAAGCTTCAACCGCATGGGTTAAAGCATCCATCCCCGTAGTGGATGTTATGTGCGGCGGAAGCGCTACTGTAAGCAAGGGATCCAGCACGGCACACTCCGGGATGAGATGCGGATCGCTGATTGCGTATTTTTCATGTGTGCTGCTGTTGGTTACCACTGCGGCAATCGTAGTTTCACTGCCTGTACCGGCAGTAGTTGGAACTGCAAACAGAGGGGGCAGCTTTTTGTTAACCTTAAGTACGCCCTTCATCTTCGGAATACTCTTTTTCGGTCTTGCAATACGCGCGCCTACGCCCTTAGCACAGTCCATGGAGGAACCGCCTCCAAATGCAATAATGCCTTTGCAATTATTTACTCTGTAGATCTGAAGAGCTTCCTCAATATTATCGATGGTGGGGTTTGCAACAGTTTTATCATATACAATAGATGCTATTCCTTCCTCCGTAAGTCCCTTAAGCAGTCCGTCCATGAGCCCAAGTGATACTATACCTTTATCAGTAACTACCAAAACATTGTCTATATTTCTGCTTACTAAAAGTGACGGGAGTTTATCCAGACTATTTTCCCCCTCCAGCAGCTGAGGTTTTCGCCAAGGCAATAAGTATGCCACCAGTTTAAATACACTCTGATAGATCCTGCAATATAACTTGTACATACAATAACCCCTCTCAATAGAATACTTTGCTATATACGATTATTATAGCACAGCTTATCTGCAATGGGACATCAACTTTTTTGTAGACAATTGCTAAGCTGCCTTGTCTAACCTTTCCTGTTTCTCTAGTCCAATAAAAAAGCTGACACCCTTTCAAGCATCAGCTTTTCATTTAATATTCAGTTAATATCCTTGCCCGCCTGTTATTTACCTGTCAATCCGAACCCCAGTTCAAACAGCAGGTTAGGATTCTCCTTTCCTATATCGTCTACCGATTTATACCACGGCATCGGGAGCTTGCCCGTAAACGGCGCTTCGCCCGTAAGGACCGCCGCTATGCCGCCGCCCTCTGTGCCCGGCAGATAGCTCATCACCACAGCGTCCCAATCGTTGATGTAATCGCCGATAAGCACGTTACGTCCGGCTATGATGACAGTTACAATGGGTTTGCCCAGAGCTTTCGCTTCGGCGATAGCCGCCGCGTTTTCCGGAAGGCTCAGGCTGCCCGTTAACGAAAGATCGGCCGTATCACCAACATACTCGGCGTATGGAGTCTCCCCTACGGCCAGCAGAACTATATCCGCTTCGCCTGCCCTGTTCTTATCGGTTATTATCTCAAGGCCGTATTGTCCGGCTGCAGCAGATAGACCTTCCAGCAAGGATGTCCCCGGCGTCAGGTCTTTATCGGGAATGCCCTGCCAGGTTATCGTCCAGCCTCCGCACTGTACCCCTATATTGTCGGCGGCGGGGCCGGTAACGTATATCTTCTGTCCCTGCTTGAGCGGCAGTATGCCGTTTTCGTTCTTGACCAGCACCTGCGACTCTTCAACGAGTTTCTTCGCAAGCTCGCGGCCCTGCTCGCTGCCGAGTTCATCTATGCCCAGATCCGCGTTATCAAGATACGGATCCTCAAACAGCCCAAGATCGAATTTTACAGTAAGTATCCTTCTGACCGCGTCGTCTATCCTCTCCTGCGCTATCGTGCCGTTTTCCGCTCCGCTTACGATCGCGTCGATAGCCTCGTTGTATCTGTACGGTTCCATCAGCATGTCTACTCCCGCGTTTACGCATGCCTCTACCCGGGCTTCAAACGAAGGAGCGTTGATACCGCTGATCCCTTCCCAGTCTGTAACGACAAAGCCCTTGAATCCGAACTCGTTTTTCAGCACGTCCGTTATCAAATATTTGTTTTCGTGCATCTTAAGCCCGTTATAAGAGCTGAACGAGACCATCACGCATTGCACTCCTTCATCGACCAGCCGCTTATACTGCGCAAGATGAAGCGCTCTGAAGGTTCCCTCGCTCATGGCGGCGTCGCCGCGGTCTATAAGGAAATCCCCTTCTCCGGTATTGAATACCGCACCGCCGTCGCCGGCATAATGCTTAGCTGTCGCAAGCACCCCGGCCTGCTGCTGCCCCTTAAGATATGCCATTGCCAGATCTCCGACTATTTCAGGGTCGCTCGACAAACTTTCATACGTGCGCCCCCATCTCGGATCCTGCGCCGCGGCAATGCACGGCCCGAAATTCCACAGTATCCCTGTGAGCTTCATTTCTTCGGCCACAAATTTCCCCATCTGCTCGGTAAGGGCAGTATCGTTCGCCGAGCCTATCCCTATATTCTGCGGGAATATTACCGCTCCGTAAAGGGTGTTGTGCCCGTGTACGGCGTCTGCCCCGTAGATGAACGGTATTTTTAAATTTCTGGACAGCACGGCCGCCTGGTATCCGTCAATAACGGAGTTCCAGTTTTCCACAGTGTTGTTGTTACCGGGCACGGAACCGCCGCCGCTTAACACCGAACCCAATCCCCTTGCGGCCATATCGCTGTCGGTCACCACGTATTGCTCTCCCTGCACCATCTGCCCGGCTTTATCTTCAAGGCTCATCTTCTTAAGCAGGTCGCTTACGCGCTGTTCAGTCGTATAAGATGCGTCAAGGTAGATATCGGCAGTCGCCTCCGTCTGCGTCTTTACGGAAGGCGACGGGGATCCAGCCGGCGTTTGCCGGCCGCACGCGGATATATTAAATATCAATATCAAGCAAATAAATATAACGATCGTTTTTTTCATATTGTTTCTCCTTTATTAGCTCTGGTATATTACTCCATCCAAGTGTATAGTTTCACATTACGAAAGTCAATCTCTTACATAGCGAAACTTACGAAACTGTTACTTGACAGGAAAGCTTCAGAAAAACATCCGTTTTCCGCGACATTGATGCAAACTTAATAGACTTGATGTATACTTAATAACAACACGAGTTTTCATTTTCTTCCATAATTTTGTATGAGTTGCTGTTTT
>CAZDZY010000071.1:0-15941 GCA_964510055.1 uncultured Christensenellaceae bacterium | reverse complement strand
TGCTCCGCAAGCATATAAAAATTGAACCGCTGCGCTGGTATTATCACTGCGACAGGCTGGGCATGCTCGTCTGGCAGGACTTTGTAAGCGGGGGCGGGCCGTACAACCCTATTGTTAATCTAGCGGTAGGCCTGCCGTATTTCAACATTGACATCAGAGACAGCCGCTATGGACCTTTCGGACGAAAAAACGCGACAGGGCGCGGCATATATGAAAGAGATCTGGAACGGACGTTAAGGCTTCTGAATAGCGTTGTCAGTATCGCGGTATGGGTGCCGTTCAACGAAGGATGGGGACAGTTCGACGCATGCAGAATAACCGATAGAATAAGAAAATTAGATGGAACAAGGCTTATAGACCACGCGAGCGGTTGGCACGATCAGGGCTGCGGAGATTTTAAAAGCCGCCACGTCTATTTTAAAACGTTCAAAATGCGCCGGGACAGAAAAGCAAGGATACAGGCGCTCAGCGAATTTGGAGGCTACAGCTGCCCTGTAAAAGGGCATATGGCTTCAGACGTGTTGTTCGGGTACCGCATGTACCGGAACGAAGACGAATTGAGCGCCGCGTATGATGCCCTGTTTCGAAAGGAAGTGCTGTCCGCTGCGCAAAAAGGTCTGTCCGTATGTATCTATACGCAGGTAAGCGACGTCGAGGACGAGATAAACGGGGTCTTTACATACGACCGCACTGTTACGAAGTTAAACGAAAATATCGTTAAACGCATAAATACTGAACTTACAACATCATTGAACAAAGGTAAAGCGAGCCGACACGTCAGCATGAAAAACGAATGACTGAGTGAGAAACAATCTGACGCCCGGCTGCTTCTTTACTAAGCAGCGTTAAAAAGCTATAATAGGGCAGCGGTATACATAAAGCGGAATGAAGGATGGTCAAAGGTCGATTATGTTGAAACAGCTGAAAGAAAGAGTGTGCGAGGCAAACCTGGCGCTTGTTAAACTGGGTCTAGTATTGTTCACATGGGGAAACGTAAGCGCGATAGACAGGGAAAGCGGCTTTATTGTAATCAAACCCAGCGGTGTTCCCTATAGCACGATGACAGCGGATGATATGGTCGTGATCGATTTAAACGGAAAGACGGCGGATGGTAAATACCGCCCATCCTCAGACGCGCCTACACATATAGAATTATATAAGGCGTTTGACACGAATTCGGTAGTGCATACGCACTCGAAATGGGCGACGATATGGTCTCAGGCGGGGAAGGCCGCGCCCGCATTGGGTACGACCCATGCGGACAGCTTTTACGGCAGCGTGCCCGTTACACGCCCTCTTACCGAACAGGAGATAAAAGGCGAATACGAGAAGGAAACAGGGAAGGTCATTATAGAACGTTTTAAAAATGTAGATCATAAAAATGTTCCGGGTGTACTTGTGAATAATCACGGTCCATTCACATGGGGAGACACGCCCGAAAAAGCAGTGGAGAATTCGGCAGTGCTTGAATACATATGCGAGATGGCATATTATACGCTCGAGATTAACAGGCAGGCCGAAATGCCACAGTGCCTGCTCGATAAGCATTTTCTTCGCAAGCACGGTAAAGACGCCTATTACGGACAAAAATAATCATGGCTTAAGGTTACAATCTGTTTTAAATCCACAGCCGGTGCGGGGAAGTCCGCACCGGCATTTTATACATAAAAGAAAATACGTGCGTAACAAACGCAAGCACAGGCAAGAATGTACATTCACATCCATTATGCTTTTTTACGGTTTGTTTTATAATCAGGTCATATAGAACAAGAGGTGTATTTATGCGTTTCGGCCGGTTTGATGAAGCTAATAGGGAATACGTGATAGAACGTGTCGACCTGCCTGTTTCATGGACAAATTATATTGGCACAAAGGATATGTGCGGAGTCTTCAACCATACTGCGGGGGGATATCTTTTCTGCGGTTCACCCGAATATCACCGCATCACGCGTTTCCGCCCGAACGGAGTTCCAATGGACGGCCCCGGGCATTACGTATATCTGCGCGACGACGAAACAGGCGACTACTGGAGCATATCGTGGCAGCCCGTGGGCAAGCCTCTTGACAATGCGAATTATTCATGCCGGCACGGCTTTTCCTATTCAAAATATATCTGCGACTACGGCGGCGTACACGCTGAGCAGACGCTGTTCGTTGCTCTCGACGATCCTGTGGAAGTTTGGGATGTATCAATACGCAATACGGGCGATAAGCCGCGCAGGCTGAGCGTTTACTCGTATGCGGAATTCTCTTTCCATCATATAGACATGGATAACCGTAACTTCCAGATGAGCCTGTATGCGGCAGGCTCCCGATACGAAGACGGGGTCATCGAGCACGACCTTTACTACGAAGAAGAAGGATACCAGTTCTTTACATCAAGTTTTGAGCCGGACGGATTCGACTGCCTGCGGGATAGATTTATCGGGCCGTACCGCACAGAGAAAGATCCTATTACCGTAGAAAGCGGCGCGTGCGGAGGCAGCTTCGAAAAGGGCGGCAACCACTGCGGCTGCCTGCAAAAAAAACTCATACTCGCTCCGGGCGAAGAAGTGCGGCTTATATATCTCCTGGGGGAAGGCGGTATTGAAAACGGCAGGTTCATGCGCAAAAAATACGGCAACGCGGCTGTTATAGACGAACAGATGGGCAGGCTGCGCGCGTTCTGGGACGATAAATGCGCGCGTTTACAGGTAAAAACGCCGGACGAAGGCCTCAATGTTTTGACGAATCAATGGACGCTTTACCAGAGCGAGATAAACGTGATGTTCTCGAGGTTCTCCTCCTTTATTGAAGTCGGCGGGCGCACGGGGCTGGGCTTTCGCGATACGGCGCAGGACGCAATGTGCATACCTCATTCAAATCCCCAAAAGTGCAGGCAGCGCATCATAGAACTGCTCCGTGCGCTTACGCAAACAGGCTACGGGCTTCATTTGTTCGAGCCGGCATGGTTCGATCCGGAAAACAAAAAGCAAAGCTTTAAATCCCCGACGTTAGTGCCGGCGCCTTCGCGCGAGGATATAGTGCACGGCGTAAACGAAGCCTGCGCCGACGACGCGCTCTGGCTCATCGGAGCTATCGTAAACTACATCAAAGAAACAGGCAACAGTAATTTTGTCAATGAAACAGTAACATATGCCGACAAAGGCGAGGGCACGGTATACGAGCATATGCGCCGTATACTTGATTTCTCAGCGCGCGAAGTCGGCGCTCACGGTATATGCAAAGGCCTTCGCGCCGACTGGAACGACTGCCTTAACCTCGGCGGCGGCGAAAGCGCGATGGTCAGTTTCCTGCACTACTGGGCGCTTGCCCAGTTTGTTTCGCTTGCGAGGTTTTTAAAGCGTGATGAAGACGCGCAGCAATATGAAACTATGGCGGAGCATGTAAGGCAGGCATGCGAAGAAGTGCTCTGGGACGGGGAATGGTATATCCGCGGCATAACGGCCGACGGCCGGAAGATAGGAACAAAGGACGACGCCGAAGGCAAAGTGCACCTTGAAAGCAACGCCTGGGCGGTGCTTTCCGGAGCCGCTTCAGAAGAACGCGGCCGAAAGGCCATGGAAGCCGTAAAGAAATATCTTTTTACCGAATACGGCATAATGCTCAACGCTCCGCCTTACAAGAAGCCAGACGACGGTATAGGCTTCGTGACGCGCGTTTACCCGGGAGTCAAGGAAAACGGCGCAATATTCTCGCACCCCAACCCATGGGCGTGGGCGGCGGAGAGCGTTCTGGGGAAGGGCGAAGATGCCATGACGTTTTACGACGCGCTCTGCCCGTATCATCAGAACGATAAAATAGAGATACGCGAAGCCGAACCGTATTCATATTGCCAGTTTATAATGGGCAAAGCGCATACTGCTTTCGGCAGGGCAAGGCATCCTTTCATGACCGGCTCTGCAGGGTGGGCTTACTTCGCCTCGACGCAGTATATCCTAGGCGTCCGCCCCGACTTTGACGGCCTCATAGTAGACCCCTGCGTGCCGCCTTCATGGAAAACATTTTCCGTTACGCGGAAGTGGCGCGGCGTAACATATGAGATAACTGTCAAAAACCCGAATGGAATACAGCGCGGTGTAAAACGGATTAGCGCAGACGGTAAAACAGTTGAAAAATTGCCAATATTGCCTGCGGGAACAGTCTGCCATGCGGAAGTCGTGATGGGAGAGAAGGATCTATGATAAGATTCGGCACAGGCGGATGGCGCGCCGTAATAGGGGAAGACTTCACAAAGGCGAACGTACAACTGCTGACTTTGGCGCTCTGCTCATTGATGAAAGAGCAGGGCGTAGATAAACGCGGTATATGCGTCGGCTACGATCGGCGGTTCCTTTCCCGGCAGGCTGCAAGCTGGGCGGCCGAAGTATGCGCGGCTGCGGAAGTGCCCTGCATGGTCCTTGATCGCGAAGCTCCCACGCCCCTCATCATGTTTACTGTCCGCCAGTATTCGCTTCCATACGGTATCGCGGTAACGGCCAGCCATAACCCCGCTGTTTATAACGGCATAAAGGTATTCACGGAAGGCGGGCGCGACGCTACGGAGCAGGTAACGAACGAGATAGAACGGCATATTGCCGAGTTGGAGAACAAGCCTGTACCTGCCGCTGTACACGCCGATGCGCCGGAACAAAAAATGATCCGGGAGATAAACCCTTTTAACGATTATATAGACAGCATACTGTCGCTTGTGGATGTGGAAGCGATAAAGAACGCGCATCTTAAGATAGCGCTCGACCCTATGTACGGCGTGAGCCGCACGAGCCTCCAGACCATACTGCTGACGACGCGCTGCGAGGTTGAGGTCATACACGACCGCCACGATACGCTTTTCGGCGGCAGGCTGCCTTCACCGAGTTTGCAGACGCTGGGCGCTTTGTCGGGTTTCGTAACCGAAAACCGCTGCAACCTTGGCATTGCGACTGACGGGGATGCCGACCGCTTAGGCATAATCGATGAAAAAGGGACGTTCCTGCACCCGAACAGGATACTTGTGCTACTTTATTATTATCTTCTGGCGTACCGCGGGTGGAAGGGGGCGGCGGTACGGAACAATTCCACCACGAACCTGCTTGACAGGGTAGCCGCAGGCTTTGGCGAGACTTGCTATGAAGTTCCTGTCGGCTTTAAGCATATATCCGAAAAGATGCAGCAGGCGGGCGCCCTCATCGGCGGCGAATCGTCGGGCGGACTTACCGTGCGCGGCCATATACCAGGTAAAGACGGCATATACGCGGCAACTCTTCTTGTGGAGATGATGGCAAAAACAGGGAAAACACTGTCGGAGGTATATAGCGAGGTGACAGACCGCTTCGGCATGCTATGCATGGTTGACGCGGATTTTAAGATGACGCATGACCAAAAGAATAAATTGCCGCGTTTTCTGTTTGATGAAAAGGCCCTGCCTGATTTCCCGTTCGATATTGACCGCGTTTCGTACGAAGACGGCTGTAAGATATACTTCAATAACGAAGGATGGGTGATATGCCGGTTTTCCGGAACGGAACCGCTGCTGCGCGTGTGTTCCGAGATGCCGGATGAGGCGGACGCTGAAATATGCGTAAATATATGGAGAGATTTTTTAAGGCTTTAACAAGGAGACGCAAATGGAAGTGACAATAAAAAACCGCCCTCATTTTGATCCGGGGTTCCTGCCGATAGCGGCGGTTAAAAGAGCTTACGAGAAAGACGCGGATTTACCGCTTTGCATAGCAGCGCAGAGAGAAGACGGCCTTTCATCGATGGAACTGCGCCTTCACGGCACGTCCGCGGAAGACTGCCGCTTTGCGGAGCGCATGGCGAAGACCATTCTCTGGCAGAAAGGCGGATATAAACTTTATATCTGCGGGCCGGAAGAAGTATATAAGTACATTGCCGAAGCGTATGTAAAGGGCGGGCAGCGCGGGTTCGACGCGGAGTTTATGAGCGGCGTTTACAGGCGCCCCTTCGAGATCGAGCACAGGAAGTACGGGAATAAGCCGGAACAAAAAGAAAATCTGCAGCTTGTGGGCAAACAGCTCAGCGGATGCCGCATAGGATTCGACGCGGGCGGGAGCGACCGCAAAGTATCAGCGGTGATAGACGGCAAGACCGTTTTTTCCGAAGAAGTGGTGTGGTATCCAAAGCTGCATGACGACCCGGCATACCATTACGAAGGGATATTGAGCGCGCTAAAAAAGGCGGCGGAGCACCTTCCGCGCGTCGACGGCATAGGCATTTCTTCGGCCGGTATATTCATCAACAACCGCACCGCGGTGGCGTCGCTGTTCCGCGCGATACCGCAGGACGCGTTCGACAAGTATGTGCGCGATATTTATTTAAGAGCCGCTAAGGAAACAGGCGACGTGCCTGTTGTGGTCTGCAACGACGGCGACGTTACCGCTCTGGCCGGCTCCACATACTTCGGCAGGAATGCGCTGCTCGGCATCGCGATGGGCACGAGCGAGGCTGCGGGTTACGTAGACGCTGGCGGCAATATCACGGGCTGGCTTAACGAACTGGCCTTCGTCCCGGTTGACCTGAATCCGAACGCGATGAAAGACGAGTGGTCGGGCGATATCGGCTGCGGCGTATCATATTTTTCGCAGGACGCGGTCATAAAGCTGGCCGAATACGCGGGTTTTCCGCTGAGCGGTTCGCCTGCCGAGAAATTAAAAGCGGTGCAGAGCGCCGCTATAGGTTTCAGCGAGACCGCGCTTCGCATTTTTTCCGATATAGGCTGCTATCTTGGCCATACGCTGGCGTTTTATTATGACATCTATGGAATGGAAAGCGTGCTGCTGCTGGGGCGAGTCATGAGCGATGCGGGCGGAGAAGCAATAATGATGACGGCGAAAAGGGTGCTCAATGAGGAGTACCCCGATATAAAGCTTGAACTGATACTGCCTGACGATGAGTTCAGGCGCGTAGGGCAGTCCATCACCGCAGCATCGCTGCCGGTAATAAAGGAGAAGAAAAAATGAAGCTTTCCGGCATACGTTATTACGGGGAAGATTTTAAATTCCATTACGGCGATATATTGATCGAAGACGGCTATTTTGCGGAAGTCAGCGAGCGCGGCGGCGCACCGGAAAACTGTGATTACATACTGCCGGGAATGGTGGATGTCCATATCCACGGCAACAGCGGTTTCGATTTTTCCGACGGCAGCTATGAAGAACTTAAAACTATCGCAGGATATCTGGCGCTTGCGGGCACGACAAGTTTCAGCGCGACCTCGATGACTGTGCCCGAAAGCATGCTTAAAAAAGCTTATCAGAGCGCAGTGCGGCTGCGCGGCGATTCGCCCGCGGGCTGTGCCAAAATCCGCGGCATAACGATGGAAGGGCCTTTTTTCAACGAAGTTAAAAAAGGCGCGCAGGCGGCCCAGCATCTGCGCCTGCCCGATACGGCAATGCTTGAGCGGCTGCAAAAGGCCGCTGGCGGTATGATACGCATCGCATGCGTTGCGCCGGAACTGGAAGGAGCGTTGGATTTTATAAAAAAAGCCCGCGAAGCCGGCTTTGTCGTATCTGCCGCGCATACGAACGCTGGTTATGAAGAAGCTGCGGCGGGATTTGAGGCGGGAATCAATCATATTACGCATCTATATAACGCAATGCCGTCGCTTCTGCACCGGGAGCCCGGCGTGATAGGGGCGGCTGCGGAGAGGACGAACGTGACAGTCGAGCTTATAAGCGACGGCATACATGTACATCCGAGCGCGGTGCGCGCTGCATTCAAACTGTTCGGGCCCGAGAGGATCTGCCTTATAAGCGACGCCATCCCCGCGGCGGGATTACCGGAGGGCGGATCGGCATTGCTGGGAGGCCAGCGGGTCACGATCGTGAACGGGCGCGCCATACTCGAGGACGGTACGCTTGCGGGTTCCATCGCGTCGCTGTTCGACTGCGTAAGTCAGGCTATAAAGTTTGGTATTCCGGCGGAAGACGCGCTGCGCTGCGCGACATATAATCCGGCTAAAGTTATAGGCGCCGGCGATATCGGCGTTATAGCCGCGGGCAAAAGAGCGGACTTTCTGCAATGCGGTGCCGGTTTTGTTCTTAAAGACGTTTATATCGCAGGAAATAAAGTCGAAAGAGCATAGCAAAAATAAATTTCTTTTACGGCGGCTGCTTACCTAAGATATAGCTTCTGCGGCGCCTGCATCAAGTAAGCAGCTTAACACCTGATTAACAGATATTGCTGACTACGTTGAAGCTTCTTTGATTGAAACGATTCAAACGGCAATGTTATAATATTTATATAAACAGTATTTATTAACTGCCGGAGGTCTGTATGATTCAATCCAAAAAGGGGCTGTCCCTGAAATGGGGGCTGCTTGCTATTATGGCATTGTGCTGGATCGTGCCTATAGCGGTTATATTTTTTTATTCCAGCTACGCTATTTCCAACAACGTCCAGGAACGTATACAGGATACGATCACCACAAGCGTGGACATAGCATTTCAGGAGATCAAAGGCAATCTGAACAGCGCCATGGACGCTTCACGCGATTCTTCATACGACAATACCATAAAAAACGCATACAACAGATATTTGAATGACAAAGATTATATTACTCTTAACAGTTCCGTGAGGGATTACCTTTTAAAACAGTACGGATACGACAGCAGTTTCAATGCTACGTTTCTTTTTTTCCCTTCCGGGCCCGATATCATTCCTTATGTAAATAACCGCACGTATGCTAACAGCCGTATAAAACCCGGGGAGATACAAAGCTACCAGAAGTATTCGGAGTACGTCCATCAGCTCGTTCTGGACGCGTATATCAACCTCGGCACAAATATAGGATTCATACGGAGCGAACAGGGGCTCTATATGATAAGGAATATCGTCGGCAGCGATTTTAAACCGTACGCGGTGATAGCAATGGAATGCAATGAAGAAGCTTTGTTCGGAAGCGTAAAAAGCATTGTCTGGCTTAAAGCCGCCGAAGTGAGCATCGACGGCAGCCCGTGCAACGTAACAGGCGGCGCAGTCCCTAAGGCAAACAGCTCAGGCGGCGTTGAATACAGCGAAGAAAACGGCAGCTATACGATACGGATGTCGGACACCCTGTCGGGGCATAAGGTCGAACTAAGCGTAGTTTCCGACAGCGCCAGTCTGCTGAGCGAATTTCCTGACGTATCAAACCTGCTTCCGCTTTTCGCGATTTTCGGAATACTGCTTTTCTTTCTCGCGTGGTGGGCGTATTACCATTACGTGTCGCATCCAATGGACGCTCTTGTGGACGCGGCAGGCCATATGGAGGCCGGCGAGCGCGGTTATACCGTAAAGATGATCCCGGGGAGCAGGGAATTCCGCTACCTCACGGAACGTTTTAACAACATGTCGGAGCAGCTAAAAGCTCAGTTTGAGCTGAGCTATCAGGAGCAGCTTGCGCTGCAGGACGCGCGTGTAAAAGCCCTCCGCTCACAGATCAACCCGCATTTTCTGGGCAATACTCTCGAAGTCATATCATGGGCGGCCCGCATAGCCAAAGACGATAAAGTGTGCCGTATGATAGAAGCTCTTACTACGATGCTGGACGCGGCGACCGCAAGAGGCGGACGCGCTCGCGGCAGCGTGCGGCAGGAGCTCAAATATGCCGACGCATATCTTTATATACTTTCCGAAAGGTTCGGGGAAAGGCTCGCTATTAAAAAGGAGATATCACCGGATACTATAAAAGCGCTCGTTCCCTGCCTTATACTTCAGCCTATAGTGGAAAACGCCATTGAGCACGGAATCGCGCTGCGGCAGCAGGGAGAGATCACGCTTCGCAGCATGATACAGGGAGATTCGCTTATCATAGAAGTCGAAAACGACGGGCATATCTCAAAATCAAATAAAAAGACCATAGAACGTCTGCTCAGCCGGGATATCGAGGAATCCGGCGACAACAGGGAATGCATCGGGATACGCAACGTCAACAGGAGGCTTAAGATACTTTACGGCGAAGAGGGCGGGCTCACTATTTCAGAAACAACGACGGGAAAAGTATTGGCGCGTATCGTTATACCCCATGTGGAATTTGAAAAGTAGGCAAACACGGGCAAGAAAAAGCAACTGTGAGTATATGGGTTGCAGAAGGATGTATTCTATAATTATAACAGGGCAGATAGGTGCCCGTTTGGCCCATAACTATTTATATGGAGGAAAGGTTCATGAAAAAGTTTGTAGTAATGTTTCTCGCGCTGGCAATGGTGATCGCGCTGTTTGCCGCCTGCACTCCGAAGGCAAATGAAGCGACCGTGCAGCCGTCCGAAGAGGCTACACCGCTCGCATCCGAGAGCGCGGCCGCGCCTGTTGAGATCACGGTCGTTACGTCTTACGGCGGTGACGACGGCAACCGCGGCAATTATGAAGCCGCTGTAGCAGGTTACGAAGCCGAGACCGGGAACAAAGTGCTGGACGCTTCCGCCACCTCGAACGAGGAGTGGAAAGCCAAAGTCATGACGGATTTCGAGACGGGAACTGAACCCGACGTACTGTTCTACTTCCTCGGAAACGATGCCAATAATTTCGTACAGGCGAACAAAGTGGTTTCTCTCGATGAGATCCGCGAAGCCTATCCCGATTACGCCTCTAACATGAAGGAAGATATGCTTGTGCCGTCTCCTGCCGACAATAAAGTCTATGCCGTACCGTCCAGCGGATTCTGGGAAAGCATGTTCGTTAACAAGAAAGTCATCGAGGCTGCCGGAGTCCAGATGCCGGGGCCGGGTTACACATGGGACCAGTTCCTTATTGACTGCCAGAAGATAAAAGACGCGGGATATACCCCCATTGCCGTTTCGCTGCAGGAAGTCCCCCATTATTGGTTTGATTTTTCAGTATTCAATAACGGAAGCATCGCGAATCATCTCGAACTGCCCGCCTCGTCAACTGACGCTGTGGGAACGAAATGGGCCGCAGGGCTTGAAGATATCAAAACACTTTACGACAAGGGTTTCCTGCCCCAAAATACGCTCACCGCGCTTGATTCCGAAACCGCTCAATTGATGCTGGACGGCAAAGCCGCGTTCATGATCGACGGCTCCTGGAAAGTCGGATTCTTTGTGACCAACGCTGCGGATCACCTGGGCGACTATGCGCTTGCTTACGTACCCGGCAAAGGCGATAGAAAAGCGACAGACACGCTTGGCGGGATATCGATGGGATATTACATCACCCGTAAAGCATGGGACGACCCGGCAAAACGTGAAGCGGCCGTCAAGTTTGTTGAGTACCTGACAAGAGACGACGTGCTCTCAACGTTCGTTACGACGGAAGTTACCGCTCTGAAGAACGGTGCGGCGCCCTCGGGGCTCAACGAATTGCAGCAGTCGGCAGCCGATATGTGCGGCGGAGTAACCGGCATCGTCGGGCCGGTTCAGGATCTCTTCAATCCGGAAGCGCGTACCGACCTTTTCGCGAACATAAAGAATGTCGTAGCCGGCAATATGACCGCGGCTGAAGCTATCGACCATGCTATTGCAGCCATACCGGCTCAGTAATAGCAGGCTGAATGATCCACAAAGGGGCTGCCCTAAGGCAGCCCCTTATAAGTAAGCGGCCCTGAAAACCTTAAACTTTTTGGGGCAATAGCAAGAGTTATAAATCCAAAACAAGGCGGTAAAAAGAAATGAATTCGATAATATATAAGAATAAAACGCCGCTGCTGCTTTTTCTGATACCGGCTTTTGTGTTCATGGCAATATTCCTGTATTACCCGTTCGTACAAAACATAATCAACAGTTTTTTGAATATATCCGGGCTGGGAACAGCCGCAAAGGGAGTAAACGACCCGTGGTACGCGAATTATGCAAAACTGCTGGAAGACCCGAATATGAGTACCGCGCTATTAAATTCGCTAATTATGACTGTAGCGACTATAGTTTTTCAGGTCGGCGTGGCATTGGGGCTCGCGCTGCTGGTAGACAGGATCAGGAGGGGCGCGCAGATCTTCCGTACAGTTTACTTTTTCCCGATAGTTATAAGTGCGACCGCGCTTGGTTTATTGTTTAATCTTATCTTTCTTTACAACGGCGGAATGCTCAATCAGTTGCTGCAAAAACTAGGGGTAACTGCAGATAACATCGATTGGAAGGATCCGCAGCATTTTTTGCTGACGATGCTTACGCCTGTAATGTGGCAGTATGTGGGTTTCTATTTCGTTATAATCGTGACAGGCCTCAGCACTATCCCTCCCGAGATATATGAAGCGGCTGCGCTTGACGGGGCAAAAGGTTTTAATCGCGTCCGTTTTATAACACTGCCTATGCTCAGGAACGTGCTGTGCACATGCCTTGTGCTGGCGGTAACCGGCGCATTGAAAGTGTTCGACCTGCCGTGGGTTATGATGGGCTCCGGGATACCGATGGATCAATCATGGCTTACAGGCACATATATGTATAACCAGGCTTTTATAAGGCACGACGTTGACTATTCTTCAGCTATAGCCGTCGTTATAGTAGCGCTGGGATTGGCGTTTGCGCAGATCGCCAATAAAGTATTCAAGCAGAAAGATTACTAAGGGGGTGAACGAAAATGAAGAAAACAGTATCGATTGCCCCTAAGTCTCCAAAAGGCAATAGGATTTACAGGAGTTTTTGGAGCAGGATCTCAATCTCTCAGATAATCGCATATCTGATACTGATCGTATGGGGTGTAACTACGGTATATCCGTTTCTTTGGGTCATTATGAATTCATTCAAAACAAGAGGCGAGATACTGTCGGACTCGTTCTCGATACCGATGCCGGGAACGCAGAGCTTTACGCTTGAACACTATCAAACCGCAACAGAACGTTCGGATTTTTTCAGCGCGTACACAAACAGTTTATTGATTTCAGTGACGGTCACGGTGGCGGTAGTGTTGCTGGCGGGCCTCGCGGCTTACGGGCTTGTGCGCTATAACTTCAGGGGCAAAAAGATAATCTACGGCCTTGTTATTGCCAGTATGATGTTCCCCGTGTTCTCGACTATAATACCAGTTTTCCGTATGCAGGCCGCGCTGGGTATAGCGAGCACAGGAAACCGCTGGCTCTCGCTGCTGTCGGTAATACTTCCTCAGATAGCGGGCAACATGTCGTTTGCCATAATAGTGCTGATGGGATTCATACGGTCTGTTCCCATAGAGCTGGAAGAAGCGGCGTATCTCGACGGATGCAATGTGTTCAGAATTTATTTTAAGATCATCATACCAGTTGCGAAACCTTCGTTCGCAACCGTTGCGATATTCTCGTTTTTATGGTCATATAACGACCTGTTCACGCAGATGTTTATGCTGCGATATCCTCACGAGAGGACCATTACGCTGCTGCTCAATGAAATAAGCTCTCAGGCAGGAATAAATTACGGCCTTATGGCAGCCGCGGTAGTACTGGTCGTAATGCCTGTCCTGATAGTATACGTGTTGCTTCAGAAGAATATAATAAAAGGTCTCATGGTCGGCGCAATCAAAGGTTGATTATAGCATAATTATTATGATATAATACCATGAATATAGATCATGACCTTGGAAATCATAGCCTGCGGAGGCGTTATGTATAAGGTTGTGCTTATAGATGATGAAGCTGTTATAGTCGAGGGCCTTAAAAAGGTCGTGGACTGGGGAAGCTTTAATTGCAAGGTCGTGGATACGGCGTACAGCGCGTCCGGCGGGTCGGGAGCGATACGGCAGCATTCGCCTGATATAGTTATTACGGACATCAAAATGCCCGATACCGACGGCATGACAATGCTGGCCGGCCTTAAAAGCGAATTTCCCGATATGCAGATAACGGTGCTGACAGGATACCGGAATTTCGAATATGCGCAGGAAGCCGTACGATTGGGAGTAACGCGGCTTCTGCTGAAACCGTCGCGTATGGAAGAGATAAACGAAGCTATTACTACGATGGTAGCGAACCTTGAAAAGATAAAAAGCTCAGGCGTCGGTAATGAAGCCAAGGAGGAGCAAAGCAGCGCGAACAGTTTCATAGTTCGTCAGGCGCTTGCTTTTCTTGAAAAAAACCATGCTGAAAAACTGACGCTTTTGGATATCGCGGACCACTGCTATGTATCCCAGTGGCATCTGTCGAAGCTTTTAAACAAGCATACGGGAAAAAGCCTTTACGATCTGCTCAACGAAACGAGGATACGGGCGGCAAAGAGGCTTTTGGCGGATCCAAGCCTGAAAATAGGCGATATCTGCGAGCTTGTCGGGTATTCGGATTCCGGCCATTTTTCCCGGGTATTTAAAAAAATAGAGGGAATAAGCGCGAACGAATACAGAAACAAACTGTAGAATCATGTTTGCCGGCAGAAAGGCCGGTTAAAATACGGCGCCCGTTCACTCCACCCTACTGGGCGGGCGTACGAAAGAAAAGGAGGGGTTTTACCGCGGCGGCTTGCGGTGCGGCAGTGTGGAGACCTGTCGTAATGTTTGCGGAATACCTGCAGATTGCAGAGCGTCTGCAAACGAGGCTATGGATGCGGAGGCAGCATAGCTAAAGCCGGTAAAGGTGTCTTACGTATTATTAAAGGACTTGAAGAAGGTGTACCCTGTTAACACCGAAAAGAAACGGAAGAAAAAGGAAGGCCAGGAATCCGACGAACAGGTAAACCTTCAGATCACCAACGAAGGCGTAGTAGCGGTACAACAGTTCAATCTCGAGATCAAAGACAAGGAATTCATCGTTCTTGTTGGGCCTTCGGGATGCGGTAAATCGACCACGCTGCGCATGATCGCGGGCCTTGAGGAGATCACCAAAGGAGAGCTTTACATCGACGACAAGCTGGTGAACAACGTAGCCCCAAAAGACAGGGATATTGCGATGGTGTTCCAGAACTATGCGCTCTATCCGCACATGACTGTGTACGAGAACATGGCCTTTTCGCTTAAACTTCGTAAGGTGCCAAAACACGAAATAGACGCGAAAGTGAAAGAAGCAGCCGATATGCTCGAGATAACCGAGCTATTAAAGCGCAGGCCGAAAGCGCTTTCCGGCGGCGAGCGCCAGCGTGTTGCCATAGGCCGCGCTATCGTCCGCGAGCCCAAGGTCTTTTTAATGGACGAGCCTCTTTCAAATCTTGACGCGAAGCTGCGTAACCAGATGCGTGCCGAGCTCTTAAAACTCCGTCAGCGCATCAATACCACATTTATTTATGTTACGCACGACCAAACTGAAGCTATGACGCTGGGCGACAGGATCGTAGTTATGAACAACGGCTATATACAGCAGATAGGCACGCCGCATGAGGTGTTCCATCACCCGGCCAATCTGTTTGTCGCCGGATTCATAGGAACGCCGCAGATGAACTTCTTCGACGCGAAACTGTTGAAGAACGGACAAAACTATGAAATAGAGATGGCCGATTATAAGATCGCGCTTCCCGATGCGGTGCAGAAGAAGCTGGCCGCTGCCGGAAGGAAGAGCATGGATATCATAGTCGGCATACGCCCCGAGCACATGAATATAACAAAAGGAAACGGGATAGTCGCAATGGTAGACGTAAGCGAAATGATGGGCAGCGAGACGTATATGCACGTGAGCGTTCAAGGAAAGGACGCCATAATAAGGACTCCTACCACCGGGCTGTCCGATGAGTTCAGCCGCGGCGGGGTACCTGTAAATAAAGAAATAACGTTCGATTTCTCAGGCGAACTAGCGCACATGTTCGACCCGGGAACGACCAACAACCTGATCTGACAATAAAAGCTTAATCTGAAAAGAACAAAATCACTGCCGGGCGGCCTTAAATACAAGGCCGCCCGGTTTTTATATGGTATTATTCATACTTGTTAAAACAGCGGGCGGCATTTATACTGAAACCAGATCAGGATGCTTTGACTCGGGGATCGTAAAAGGGCGAACACCACGATGCAGACTTGCTGAGCCCTGAGCGGAGGCGGTAGTGAAACAGTTACTAAATGAAATGATCAAGTGCATGGACGAGGGGAAAAACAGCGTGCTTTGCACTGTTGTCGCAAGT
>CAZDZY010000070.1:9622-15942 GCA_964510055.1 uncultured Christensenellaceae bacterium | reverse complement strand
AAAAACTACTATTGCTTCATATTCAAGCCATATCAAAATGTTTATTATTATCTTTTATTGGTTAAATATGTCGTATTGAACTTTTGATATTTCATACAACGGATTTACAGATATATTTTATCAGCGGAGGCAAGAGCGTGCGTATATGCGGCGGCGTTGAACAGATAACTTGCAGAGGCTTCATGCCGATGCTGATGCTATAACCCGTAATTTACACTGCAGCGCGGAAGCGCGGTATGTTTATTATATTTCCGTCCGCTTAAGCTGCTCTATAAACTGCTTGGCCGCGCGCGGGGAGCGCCCGCTCATCGCGAACCTTTCGGCCTCGAGATCGAGCTGCTCAGTCTCCATACTTATGCCCGCCTCTTCTGCGAGCTCATGCACTATCTGCAGGTAGAGCTTCTTATCGGGGCGCAGAAACCCGACAGTAAGCCCGAACCTTGTTGACAGCGATATCATCTCCTGTATGGTCTCGTCGCGGTGTACGTCGTCGCCCTGCCTGTCAGCGAATGATTCCTTTATAAGGTGCCGGCGGTTGCTCGTGGCGTATACGGCGATATTGCGGGCCCTCGCGAATACCGAGCCTTCGAGCACGGCCTTTAAAGCGTAGAAATCGTCGTTTTCCGCCGCGAACGATAAGTCGTCGATAAACAATATGAACTTAAGCGGATTGCGGCTCAAGTCTTCTATGATAAGCGGTATATCCGCCGCCTGATCCTTCTTTATCTCAATGAGCCGCAGACCTTTTCCCCAGAACTCGTTCGCTACGGCCTTCACTGTCGACGACTTGCCCGTGCCCGCGTCCCCGAACAATAGGACGTTCGCCGCTGGCCTGCCCTCGAGCAGAGCAAGCGTATTGCCTATTACCGCCTGCCTCGGCTTTTCGTAGCCTTTCAGGTCCGAAAGCCTCACAGGGTCGGGCCATATTACCGGGATAAGCGCCCCGCCCTTAACTGTAAACGCGCGGTGCCTAGCGAATATGCCGTACCCCGAAGTCCCCAGGTCTTCCATCCTCTTCCGATACGCGGATATGAAATCCGTTTCGCTCGTTTCCCATCCGGGCAAATATCCGCCATACGCAATATGGCTTTTGATATTCTCCGGCTTGATCTGCGATAATCTATGCAGCGCGCGAAGCTCGTTTTCAAGGCATTCATCGAGGTTCGAAACTTCTTCGCCCCGCGCGAGCCTCGTTACGTATATGTTCTCGTCTTCGAGCGCGCGTTCAAGGATGTACTCAGTTAAATTTCCGCTTTTACGCAGCAAGCCTTCAGCGAACTCCGCGTAGCGCTCCACCTGCTGCGCCGTTCCTTCCGCAAGCAGCAGACTGCTAAAGCTCTTTATGACCTTATCCTCATTGAGCCCGCGGAATATCACAAGCGAGCGCAGCGCGAGATCGATATTTTCCAGCCCTTCCACTTACGCCGTCCCCCCTTTTGTGTTACTGCAATTATATGACCGCGCTTTCCTGCCGTCCATATGTTTTTTGACGGCAGTGCACATATATTCCGAAACGTTTATTTGGGTTGCTTTATTTCGTTCTCCATGTTAAAATTTCCCTTATTATTTACCTGTATAAATCGTTACAAAAGACGGAGAACCAAGTGAAAGAGCATGTTAAAAACCTGGACTATTATATTAGCCTGGCAGGCAGCGGAACAGCGCAAAGCGTTGATTCGATAATGAGAGACCTGAATACGGATATCACACTAGCGGCCTCGAAGATCATCGACTATTCGCTGGGCTTTGTACGTTCAGAAGAGGGATTGGAGCGCATGGCCTTTTATTTGTTTCAAGGCACACAGATGCAGAGGAATTATTGCGCTATCTTTTTTAACAGGCGGGGCGACTGGCAGATCGTTCGCGAGGCATATTTAAAAGGCCTTATCGATTATAAACAGTATTTTTCGAGATAGAATAAACGTTTTTCTTTTTTGGTTTTTTATGTCCACAGCGCGGTTATGAACATCGCCGTTTTGTCTTTGCCGGCGGTGAATCCGCAGCGCTCATAGAAATCTATATTGTTGTTTACTCCCCGTGAATCATTTTATACCCATCATACCTCCACTCGTTTATATTCATATTCGTATACTTCAAAGAATCAAGCGGCGTATAGTCAATAACGGGGTTGTTTGTCAGGTCCAGGTGCTTCAATTGCCTGCAGTCTGCAATAACCGAAATTTCTGATATGTTGTCGTTCAACAATCGAAGCTGCGTTATATTTTTCATGTCCGCCAAGGCGCTGATATCCGGATTGTCCTGATAGTCGATGAGAAGCGTTTGCAGGTTCGGAAATTGCTTAAAATCTTCCAGCGTTTTCAGATCTCCCCGCTGCGTGTATATCTCTCCGTTTGCCCCGTAATTCAGGCTGAAAAGCGTATGATAGTCAGACTTATCTCCGAAATAGGGGCCCGATGTTCTTTTTACCTGTATACATACCCCCATAACATTTACGGCCTCGATATCCTCGATATCCGCTAAAACGATATCCCCGTCCGGCTTATCGAGCGCCCTCCTCATCAGCCTTTCCAGTTCTTCATCCTTGAATATGATTACTGTCAGAGATCTTTCGGCCGCCTTCCTGGATTCTTCAACAGTCAGGTATATGATGATCGTGGCGCTCAAGACTAAAACAAGGGCGGCTAATGCAAATGAAACTTTTTTTAAAGTGATCTTCCCGGTTTCCCTTTCGTACATAGCGTTACCCCCTGTCTAACAATTATCAACTATTGCTGCGGGAGCGTATCAGCAGGTTAAGCGAAATCTTCACGCTTATAAGGGCTAATATCCTGTATCTTTTTTATGTCCACAGCGTGGTTATGAACATCGCCGTCTTGTCTTTGCCAACGGTGAATCCGCAGCGCTCGTAGAATTCTATTTCGTTGTCGTACGCGACAAGCAGTATACGAAGGTAATCCTTATAGCGCTCGGTCGTAAGGCGCGCGAGTTCACGGCCTATGCCCCGGCCCTGGTACTCGGGGCGTACGAGCAGGTAGTGTATGTAAGCCGTCATAACGCCGTCGTCGAGTGCGCTTATGAGCCCTATAAGCTTCTCCCCTTCCCACGCGGTTATCACAGTGCCGTAGTTCTTCATCGCGGCAGCCAGTTTATCAGGGTAATGCCCTGAAGACCACCCGACCGACAGGAACAAATCCCTTAAGTCTTCCTGCGTTAATTCTTTTGTGTCGCGGTACGTTATAGTCATTTTGAATCCCTAGCTTTTTCTTTATATAATGGCCTGAGAGCAAAGGAATGTCAAGAGAAAAGCCGAAATAGCGGTTTCCCCTTCCGTTCAATTTCAATTATCATTGTGCAAATAAAAAAGCCGGTTATATGAACATATAACCGGTCAGATACATTTCCAATATAAAATTAAAATATATATATTAGTCGGAATCGATACTTTAATAGACGTATGAGCAGGGATAATGTTCATTTTGGGAGTGAAGGCAAACCGCCGCCATAACAAAAAAGATGCCTATGCGTCTTTTTAAAATCCCTACTTCCTTCCCAATAAGAACCTTATGTTCCACTGGAAGCACAGGTCGTCCCATTCCCGGAACTCCGGCGAGAGCTCCTCAACCGAGAAAGAAGCTGCCTTTGCTTCCTTCCTGCTCTCCACCAGCGCTGTTATCTCCTTCAGATACCTTATCTCCTTCTCAACATCCTCTTTTGTCCCGATTGGCCCGTGCCCCGGCACGAAATACCTTATATCGATGCCTGCCATACCCCCGAGTATGCCGATGAGTTTCTCCGGCTCCCCGCTGCCTATCCACGGATGGCTCCCGAAAAACAACAGGTCGCCGGCGAAGCATATCTTATCTTCGGGCAGAAAGGCGGCCGTGTCCCCAAGGCTGTGCCCCACGGGGTAGACCTGCAGGCGCATGCTCCTCTTTGCCCCGTGAAATACGATATCGCCGTCAAACGTCATATCCGGCACCCTGACCGCGGCCTGGGGTTTGGCCATATTGCTTAAGAAATTCAATTCGTTTTTCAGGTCAGCTGCTTCCGTCTTATCGGTTGCCGCTTCCAGTTTCGCCTGTATCTCCGCGGCCTTCCCGCTGTATTCCGGCTTTTCCCTGTCAAATTCCTTTTTGAATTCTATTATAGCGTCCCTTGTCTTTTCAGAGCTTATTACCCTGCCTTCCGGAAACAAACAATTGCCGATGATATGGTCGGCATGCCTGTGGCTGTTTACTACGAACGAGGGAAACTTGCCCGTCAATGCCTTACAAGCCCGTCTTAAATCCCCGGCCGCGTCGATATTTAAAAATGTATCGAATATTATCGCGTCGTTTCCCAAATCGATGATGCCTGCGTTGCTTCCCGTCCGGCCCTCCCGTTCGATGAGGGCAAATACGCCGTCAGCCAGCCGTTTTACAACAAACAACTCAGAATCGAATGCTGCATCCTCTATTATCATATATCTCCTATTATATTTCTCCTTTGCCCCGATATCCCTTCCGGCTCTCATCACTCAAATATCTTCGCCGCGTTCCCCATGTTCTCCGTAACGCGGACGCCGAAAGGGCACCTCTCTTCGCAAGCGCCGCACTCAACGCACTCCGACGCCTTATGCTCAAGCGACTCATACCGCCCGCGCAATTCGGCGGAGACGCTGCCCCCGTCCAGATCAGCTATATCCAAAAGCCTCGTCACCGCCGCCACGTCTATGCCGACAGGGCAGGGCTGGCAGTGGCTGCAGTACACGCACTTCGCGCTCCAGCTGCCCATGAGTCCCGCGGCCGCCTCGCTGTAATCGCGCTCTTCGTCCGTCATGTCGAGGTAGCTTACGGCTTCCTCCACTTCCCTGCGGGTCTTGCAGCCTATAAGCGCGCTTACCACCGCGGGGCGCGACAGCGCGTAATGTATGCACTGACCAACGCTCAGCGGCTTTATAAAAGGCGTGAGTTCGGGGCTTATCAGTTTCCCTGCCCCCAGCGTTTTCATAGTGGTTATCGCTACTCCCTTTTGTTCGCAAATCTCGTAGAACCGCGCACGCTTCGGGTTGAGCCCTTCAAGATTACTGCTGTCCAGGGTGTAATCCAAATCTACAATATTGACCCCTGAAGGCAGCATGTCATAAGCCATGTTAACGCTGAACATCATAAGGTCGACGGCTCCTGTTTCCACTATCCTCGCGCCCATCTCAGGGTTGTGGCAGCTCGCTCCTATCGCGCGTATCTTGCCTTCCTGCTTAAGCTGCTTTACGTATGTCAAATACTCCGTCTCGAAAGCTCCTTTAAAATCCTCTTCCGTTTCTACGAAAAACATCATCCCGAGGTCTATATAGCCGCCGAAAAGCCGGAGCAGTTCTTCGAAGTATCTCCTGCATTCCCCGATTTCGCGCACCCTGTGATACTGGCCGCTGCGTTCCACCGAGCCGATATGCCCCTGTATCAGCACTTCGCTCCGCCTCTTGCCCAGCGCTTTAGCTATGTTTTCACGGACCGGTTTTCCGGGCATAAATACGTCTATGATGTTTACTCCGCGCTCAAGCGCGGCATCTATTACTTCTTTGCTTGTCTCATAAGGGCGGCGGTCGAGGTATTCGCCGCCGAGCCCGATAACGCTTGCCGACATCCCCGTTCTCCCTATTGGCCTGTAGATCATACATCACCCTTCTTTTCATGTTTAATAAATATACCTTATTATAGCATATATATAAGCATCAATCCGTACAAGTACCAATCAGTATGTTTTTTTATAAGTCCAAACAAAAGCGCAAGAAAAATAAGCCATAGATAATAGATTAATAATATCAGAGAGCCGGGCTGCAAAATGGAGGCTTATCCATAAGGCCCGGCAGCGGGGATTTTAGGCCATATCATGCCTGACTTTACGGCGCCTTACTGCCTCTTCTTCCATTCCCCTCCCGATGTCCGCTTTCAATTCGGCGAGGGATATTGCGATCGAATCGAGCTCTTCTACGAGCGCAGCTTCTTTAACATGGTTTCTTACCTTGCGGGATATCTCTCTTTCCTCCTCGAATATATCCCTCAAAACAAAAAAGTGCCACAACTCGTCTTTTATCTGCTGCGCGTTGTATCCGTATTCTTCACACTCTTCTTTTCTCGCCGCAATAAGGCTTTCTATATTCCCGGGCGCTATCTCTATTTCTTTATCGGTGAACTTGCTTTTGCCCGCTTTAAGGCCGTTTACGGACATCATCCTGTCCCCAAAGATATATGAACAAAACTTCGAGTAATTATATTCGTTTGCATAGTAACTTTGCAGGTAAACGTCCGGCTCGAACCTGCACTGGTTCACCCTGATCTTATTGAGGCCGATAAACAGGTATCTGTTGCATTGCCTCTGGA
>CAZDZY010000070.1:0-9612 GCA_964510055.1 uncultured Christensenellaceae bacterium | reverse complement strand
CCCTTCCGCCGCCGCCCGCATTGCCTTTATTGCCGCTTCGGCGTAGGCTTCATTATAACGCTCCGCTTTTTTTATTATGTCCCTGATCGCCAGGGCGATTGGCGACGGAGTCTTATCCGCCTTCGGTCCGACGATATACTCGTTTAAACACTTCAGATCGAGGCATGAAGCTGCCGCACCCTCCTGCCCGATATCGGCAGGGAAAATCGTGTTTTTCTCCCGCCATTCTTTCATAGTCTCAGATATCTTCGCCGCCAGCGGCATAAGTATATCATCCCTTACGGCTTTGCCGTCTTCACCGGCGCCGCCTGTTCTCTCTTTTTCTTCGTGCTGCGCCTGCCCCCTGTAATACATGCGTGCGGCAAGCCAGCCGAAAACTGCGCCGATCATCGCGCAAATTATATTTACCGTTATCACCATAAAGCCGCCTGCCTCCAAACCTGCGTTATCCTTTACTGCCGTTGATTATACCATTCCCCTTTTCCTCATTCCACCATTGCTCCCTTATTGTGTCACTAAAAGACATAATAGGCGTTTTTATCTTTACATCCGTGTGTTTCCGGCAAACCGCGCCACGCGCGGGCGCGGTAATTCTAAGCTTACAGCGCCACCATGCAACGGCTGAATAATAAAAAAAGATCCCATGGTTTCATGGGACCCCGTTTCTGTTGTCTCGTTTTTCGTATATCGTCTTATTCTACCGTAAAGTTCACTGTCGCATCAGGCTTTTCGCGCTCGTCGATATATATCTCTGCTTTATAATTGCCTGCCGGCCATACGCCTAGATCATTGGTAAGGGTGCCGAAAACATATACGCCGTTACCTTCGTCCATGTCATTGGACGTCCTGTACACTTCATCGCCCTCATAGTACCACACGAACGTCACTGTCGTTTCGCTGGGTGCGTTGTTGAGTACTCCGGTCACGATAAGCTCCGGTGTATCCGTCGGATAGGACGTAACGGTATCTGCCGGCGCTCCGCCTACTACTGCCGATGTCATTTTCGCGTCGGTGATATTCGCTGTGGTGAACGAAAAGCTGCATGCCGCAGTTGCTACCAATAGAGCTGAAGCAATCAAAACAAAAAATATTTTCTTCATGTTATCATCACTCCCACTTATATTTATTTGATCCACATATATACCTTATTAACGTAAATTGTCAAGGTGCTTCCTGCATCCATATGATTTTATTTTTATTCTTTCCACGCTATGCCTGCGCGCTGATAATATCGGCGGCCAGCCCCGGCATTATTACATGACTTTTGTATTGCCGCGTGCCCGGCATAGTGCATATCCTCCTGCATAGTATATATTATCTTGATTATAAGCGGGGCGCAGTTATGATAAGCGAAACAAACGAGCGGTATTTAAAACTCGAAAGAGCCTTCAAAGCCGACGGTTTTACCATAACGCAGAAAATCTTTTTTGGGCCCGGCAGGATAGGTATAGAAGCCCGGCATGATACCGCCTCTAATTATGACACCGGACAGAAAAAGAAAAGTTATTACATAGAAGGTACTCCGTATGAAAGAGGCTTTCTTTTGGGGCGGCTCGCCGAGCCGGAGATAGCCGACCTTGCCGTTAACTTCGCCGATAACATCGTATTCGATTTTTTCGGCCTGGATTTTCTAAGCGGCCTCCCTGCCGCCGGAGATATTATCGTTTCTTTTGTTTATGAGCTTTCACGTAAAACGTGGGCTTCGCAGCCCCCGCATATACATGAGGAGCTTTCGGGCATGATAGACGGATGCAATGCGGCGAACCGCGGCACAAAAGCCACGAAAGAGCGCCTCATTGCGGTCAATATGGGCTTCGACGTGCTCTGCGCGCTCATCTATTCGGGTGAATTTGAGAATATAATACCCAATCTGCTGCCCGAAAATATATTTCTGCCCATGCTCTGCAATGCGTTTTCCGTATTCGGCAGCGCCGCTTTCGGAGGGCATTTCTTCGGGCGCGATTTCATGTTCACTTCGGGAAGCGTGCTGCAGAACGACCTTGCCCATATCGTAACGCTGCCCATAAGCGGTAACGGGGAAAAGGCATATCCTTTTATAAGCATGACCGCCCCGGGGCTTATCGGCAGCGCGAGCGCAATGAATACTGCGGGCGTGGCGGGCGGGCTCAACATGTCGCCCGCAGCCAATTGCGACGCTGACGATATAGGATTCAACTCTCTTCTGCTGCTGCGCGAATGTATAATGCTTGGCGGCAGCGCGCATGAATCGGCTGATGTTATACAAAACGCGAAGCGGGGCGTTACGTGGAACTACGTCCTCTCCGACGGCCGGAATGACACCGCGTGCACGGCCGAGGCAGGCGCCTCGCAGGATAACATCGATTTCTTAAGCTACCCGCCGAAGAATCTGCTGCCTTACCTGCCCGGCGAAAGGTTCCTTAAGTCCAACGTTTTCGCTCCCGTACGCAACGGCTGCGCAGTGCGCTGGTGCAGCGCGCCCATACCCGATTCGTATATGAAGTTCAACTACAGCCTTTGGAGGCATTATAACGCTTCCCATGACCCGAAAATTAAATTATACAGTGACGCGTTCGCACGCGAAGGGTATATAAACCGCACGCCCAACGAGATGAACTGCCCGGAGAGTTATTATTTCGCGCCCCGGCGCACGGGGAAAGATGTCCACATAACGACAAACAGTTTTCTGATCCCCCAGATGCGCCTGTGCGCCATGCGCCCGTGGACAGCGGCGATAGCAAGCGGGTATACAAACGATATACAATGGCGTTACGACGAACTCAATCACCAGATAAGGCAGGAGATATATGATAAAGGCGGCATAGGCTACGGGGCCGCGAAGCGCCTTGTCGAGTTTCTCGCGCCTTACGGGAAGTTCCCGAAGTATTACGGCAAAAACCCGAAAAGCCGCGACGGCAAAGAGACGCGCATAGAGGGCTGCACGACTCTTTTCGACCTTAAGAGGATGACGGCAGAGAGCCACTACGGCTATTACTGCGACGAGTGGGTGAAGACGACGCTGCCTAATTATTTTTGAAAACGGAGAATTATAACGGAAGGCCTGATAAACGGGGTGTCGATAACAAGAAAGACGCCAACCGCCTTGTTTATGTCGCCTGTTTTCTCCGCCTTTCCCTCTCCTTCGTTTTATGTTATCATATAAAGAAATTCTTCCGAGGCTGATATTTTGTTATGCTAATATTAATGCTTTCAATTATTTAAAAGATTTTTGAATACAGATTGTTTATGTAACGGGGAGAAGTAAATATGACTAAAGTATATTTTGTGAGGCACGCCGAGCCTCAGCACGCGTGGAGCGACGACAGGACAAGGCCGCTAACAGATGAAGGCCTTCAGGATGTTCTTCAAGTAACTGAATATTTTAAGACGAGAAATATTGATGTTTTTTTCTGCAGCCCGTATAAGCGGAGCATCCAGACTATAGAGGCGGCGGCAGCATATTTTGATAAGGAAATCATTATCGACGAAAGGCTCAGGGAGCGAAAAAAGGGCCCTGCCGGCGACGATCAAGGAATGCTTCAGAAAAGATGGAACGATAAAGACTTCAGCGAAGAAGGCGGAGAGTCTATACACGCGGTCCAAAGCAGGAATATAGCCGCTTTAAATGATATTTTGGAAAACAACAAGGAAAAAACGATAGTTATCGGTACGCACGGAACAGCATTGAGCAGTATATTGAATCATTACGACGATACGTTTGATTGCGATTCCTTTTTGCGCATCATCGATTGGATGCCGTATATCATAGAGCTCGATTTTAACGGGAAGAAGTATTCGGGCTGTACAGAACATCTATACGTTCATAAGGAATTCAAGGGAAAATCATCAGTAAAAAATGACGGCAAGAATAACAAGAATATGAACAATCGATAAAATAAAGCCTTTATAATTGTTAATACAACTCTCACATGGTAATATTATCGTTATCAATATTGCCATTGGAGTTGTTGATGTTCGGTTACGTGCAGCCTTTAAAGCCCGAGCTGAAGATGAAGGAATACGAGGCTTTCAAGGGGTATTACTGCGGCCTGTGCAAGGCTATAAAAGAAAAGTATACAAATACGGCAAGATTTATGCTAAACTACGATTGCGCTGTTTTGTCGCTGCTGCTTTCTTCGATGAGCGCCGAGACTCCGCAGCTCAAAAGGGAGCGGTGCGCCGTAAGCCCCATAAAGAAAAAGACGGTGATACGCTCGCGCGAAAGCGAGTACGCGGCGGCGGTAAACATACTGCTCGGATACGCGAAAATAAAAGACGCGGCTAAAGACGATAAAAACGCGGCAGCTTTCATCCTTTCGGGGCTATACGGACGAGTGGAAAAGCGCGCGGCCAAAGACTTCCCGGAGCTGGCGGAAGAGTTCGGCAAACGCATGAAAACCTTAAGCAGTCTCGAAAAGGAAAAATGCTCTGACATCGACGCGGTGTCGTCCGAGTTCGGCTCATTGCTGGGCGCGGTGTTCTCATACGCCCCGTACGAGTTTGCGGATAAAGGCGCAAAAAAGGCTCTTTGGCATTTAGGATATAACCTGGGCCGGTGGATATACATTGCAGACGCAATTGACGACATAATAAAAGATGACAGGAAAAAAAGCTATAACGTGTTCCTGCAAAGGCAGCACGGCGGCGCCGCCGCCTTAAAGGAATCTGTTCGTGAGGAAGCGGCTTTTAACCTGAATTACTCTCTGGCGGAGGCCTGCAAAGCCTACGAGCTGCTCGACATAAAACGGGACAAGCCGCTGCTGGACAACATAATGTACCTCGGCCTCGCAAAGAAGACGGAGGATGTTTTGAAAGGGGAAACCAATGGATCCGTATAGAGTGCTCGGAGTAAGCCCTTCGGCGACCGACGCGGAAGTAAAGACCGCGTACAGGACCCTCGCGAAGAAATACCACCCCGACAGATATAAAGGGCACGAGTTGCAGGAGCTCGCGGCAGATAAGCTAAAGGAAATAAACGAGGCTTACGATATCATCCAGAAAGACCGCCAGTCGGGTTACGGGCAAGCCTCTCAAGGGTTTGATCCTTCTTACTCATCATACTCCGGCTCCTCGTATTCGGGATCTTCCGAGTTTGCAAATATACGCAGCGCCATACAGATGGGCGACTTGACGCGCGCCGAGTCGATGCTGGACGGTATAAGCAACAGGAGCGCCGAATGGCATTTTTTAAAGGGCATGGTACTGCTCCGCAGGGGCTGGTACGACGGCGCGAGGCAGCATTTCTCGACTGCCGTCAGCATGGACCCGGGCAACGCAGAATACGCGAACGCATATAATACGATGAACAGGAGCGCTTCGGGCTACGGGCAGCCATTTTACGGCACCCAAACGACCGGCGGCGGAGTGGGTATGTGCGACCTTTGCGGCGCGTGCCTCTGCGCCGACTGCTGCTGTGAGGCGGGCAACTGCTGCTGACTATTGCCCAAAAAAAGTCTCACGGCTTTTTGGGGACTCCGGACTATTGCCCAAAAAAAGTCTCACGGCATTTTAGAAACCTCGAAAATTAGAGCGGAGGGATGACCGATGCCCAGATTTACACGAACTGCACACCGGATGAGTTTAACTTCGATGTTCACCGTGATGTCGATGATTTTCTTATATCTCGCCTCGATACTGCCGGCCGGGAGGGTGGCTGCTTATTTTTTAAGCTCTGTATTCGTTATGGGGCTGGCGCTTGAGGAAGAGTACGGGCTCGCCTGGTTAATGTTCGCGGCCGCGTCGGCAGTTTCGCTGCTGCTGGTGCCGGATATGCTGCGGGTAGTGCCGTATGTATTGTTTTTCGGGCATTACGGGATAGGCAAATATTATCTGGAGACACACATGAAAGACAAAGTGACGGGTTATATATTAAAGCTTTTATATTATAACGCCGCGCTTATACTCATTTACCTGTTTGCGCGAAACATAGTAAAACAGGACGTGCTCTATCTGGGCATACCCCTCTGGGCTGTTATCATTCTGGCTGAGGTGGCGTTCGTCCTCTACGATTTCCTGTTCACAAAAATTACTTCTTATTATGTAAACAATCTCCGCAGGCTGCTTATGAAGGGCTGACCTTCAGGCCGCTGGAAAGCCAGCTACTGCGTTGTTCTTCCGCTTGTTCCACTAAGATTCAGTCTTTTACCTTACTTTTAATATATTCCATTGTAAATGCAGGCAGTAATCTAAGATCCTCTTTTGCCAGTATTTTTGTTGCACTATCGTCCCTCTGGATAACGCAAAGTACGGTGTCTATTAAAGCCCCTCTGTTGCGAAGCTCTTTTACGCTTTCGATTATTTGTCCTCCGGTTGTCACGACATCTTCAACAACACAGACCTTCTTGCCGAACACATCGGCTCCCTCAGCTAATTTGCATGTTCCATATTCCTTTGCCTTTTTCCTTACAAAAGCACATGGAATATTTGATACTATTGATAATGCTGTAGCAACAGGTATACCGCCCATCTCCAGTCCGGCTAATATATCGATGTTTTCCGGTATCAAATCCTTCATAAGCCCGGCTATTTGAGCCAGCAAATCGGGTTGTGCCTCAAATAAATATTTATCAAAATACTCATTCGAAATTTGTCCTGAACGTAGTTTAAACTTTCCGGTAATATGTGATAGATCATAAATTGATTTAGCTATTTCTTCTTTTTTCATTGTAATCTCATACCTATCCATTTTAATCTCTATCGTGCGTGGCGCCGCTGTCCCCGAATATAGGTATGGCGTCGCCCAAGTATTTCGGCTCGGGCAGGAACACGTTCACGCTGAAAAAATCCTTTATGCGCGCAAGGCTCTCCCTTATCGCGTCAATAGTCGCGTTCGAATATTTTCTCGGGTCCGAATTGACCCCGATCGCGTCGAGTCCCAAAGCCCGGGCTATATATACGGCGCGTGAAACGTGGAACTCCTGCGTAACTATTATGACGCTCTTTACGCAGAACACATCCCTCGCGCGGTACATGCTCTCATACGTCGAAAACCCCGCATGGTCGAGGAATATATCCTCTTTCGGCACTCCCCTCGATATGGCGTAGTCCATCATAGCGTTTACTTCGTCGTAATCCGTCTGGCCGTGGTCGCCCGAAAACAGCAGTTTGTCCGCCTTTCCGGCTTTATAGATCTCTATGGCGTAATCCACCCTGTCCCGCAATATGAGCGACAGGCGTTCGTCATCGTATACCAAAGCCCCCGGCACAAGCACGCAGTCCGCTTCTTCCAGTTTGCCGATTTCCCCGATGCTGTAAACGTAGCCGCTCGCGTTGCCGATCACAACAGAGTTGATAATAATAAGTACTGTTATTGCGGCAGCGGCGGCCGCGCTGAGTATTATGGTAAGCTTTAATATCGTTCTTTTCTTCTTTTGGTTTTCCATATACGCGTATTATAACATACTTTACAAAAAGATGAAGCATTTTTTACAATTTTATTAAGGCGACGTACCCGGAAATGAAACTGCTGCAACATTTATTTGCCAACCCTGATGTGCGCGTATTGATCGCTGAAAAGAACAAATACTATTCCCTTCGCGGCCTTGTATGATATAACGGAACAAAAAAAGAAAGAGCGTCATTTATCTCTTTCTTTTTTCTTATTATTCAATTTATGCCGTTTCCGCGTCGGCCGGCGTACCGCTGTCACATGGAAGCGTATCTTTTATAGCGTAAATCTCTTTCCTCCTGTAAAGCCCTGCAATCAGCCCTGTGAACACACTATAGAGCACAAATTCGGGTCCTATTCCCTGCAGGAAAGGCATATAAGTCCCCGACGTGCCGATAAACATGATGTTAAGCAATAACGTCCCTATTGCGGCAATTGTAATAAACATCGCCAGGCCCGCGGCGAGCACTCTGCCCTGCGTGTCCCGGATACGGATACAGGCGCTTATCATCCTCCAAATGAGTACGCCGAGAGCTGCCAGCAACAGCGCTGCCGGCAGTATCCCGAACTTCAGAAGAACATAGGCCATAATGTTTACAGAGGCTAAATAAAGATTATTAAAACTTACTCTCGTTACTCCCGGAGTCTGGCCGATGATCTGTACGTTTAACAGATGTTCCTTCAGCATGACAGTTTCGTCGTCAAAAAACATGCTCATTCTTTCGGGATGAAGTAAAACATTAAAGACAACCGGGTTGAGTATAAAATAGATAACCACTAATGAAGCTATTGCTGCGGAAACTATTATTTTCCACAGCGTTTTAATGTTTGTGAACCAGAACATAACGACTAATGACGGAAGCAGGAACACTGCAAGTATCCTGGGAGCCAGATCTCTGAACAGCAGCATGCTTATGGCAGCGATTGCCGCTCCCGCCGCGGCCAGCACCGCGATCCGGTTTCTTTTCTGCATGCGTGACAGCAAGCCTGAAAATGATAATACAAATAAGCAGATACAGATATAGTTTATAAACGCAAGCCAGTCATTCGGTATTTTCCATAAGTGATGCTGTGCGCTCGTCAGATTCATAAACAGCAGGCCCGCTATGCCTAATCCGCCGGAAGCAATAATAAATATGCTCTTTTTAAGCAGCCACCTGAAGTTTATGAATATGCATAGTACGAACAGTGCTAATCCGATCACCCTGAATACTATCCACTCCGGCCTGTAAGGGTATAGCGCTGCCGTCTGTACGGCCAACCCGAAAAGCATGAGCACCGCAATCGAAATAACAAACAGGATATCCGTCTTCGGCCTGTGGAGCCTGTCCATCATCTTTCCTACTTCTACAGGATTCCCCATAGCTTGCGCCGCCTTTATTTCCGCTGCGCTTTTACTCATACCTTTCGATACTCCTTCATTCATATTCTCTTCGATATGTCCAATAAGCTCTTCCCGCACCAGACGCCGCGCTTTCTTCCATCTTATCTGGCCGCACAATGTATCCAGATAGGTTTCGATTTCAGTTTGCATACTGCGCGCCCTCCATGATCCTGTCTACGGCGATTTTCACCGTATTCCATTCTTCGCGTTTTTCTTTAAGCCTTTTGGTACCTTTGGAAGTAATATTGTATACTTTGCGTTTCCTGCTTGTCTTGCCTTCCCATTCCGCGGTTGCCAGGCCTTGCGCCTCAAGCGCGTGCAATATCGGGTAAAGCGTTCCTTCCTTCAGCGAAAATACGCCGAGGCTTCTTTCTTCCATCTTTTTTATTATTTCATATCCGTGCATAGGCTTCTCGGCAAGCAGCTTTAGCACAAGCATGCCGGCTGAGCCCTTTACAAGTTCGCCTGTTTTCAATTCGCGCCTCCTTAATACATATTTACCATATGCATAGCTCTCCTATGTATTATAACCATATATCGGGCGTTTGTCAACGATATGCTAAACGCTTTGTAATTTAAAGTTTAAGCTGCGGAAAAACAGTCTATAATATATCGCAGGATTGTTCCAAAATTGTTTGACAATGACCTTCCTTTGTGCTAGATTATGAATGTTATCTGAATAAAGGCTCAAGCGGCCTTTTTTAGATTGTGTGTAAACTTCACCCCCCGATTTATAGATCCGGGGACAATATAGGAAGGATTGGAGCAAAAGCTATGCGCACCAAGATTACGCTTGCATGCAGCGAGTGCAAGCAGAGAAATTACGACACGATGAAGAACAAGAAGAACGATCCCGACAGGC
>CAZDZY010000069.1:0-16220 GCA_964510055.1 uncultured Christensenellaceae bacterium | reverse complement strand
GAGCCAGGGAAATACTGTAGTTGACCCAGTATTCCTTGACTGCGCCCGCTTCTTCCGCGCTGGTCTTGATTCTTTGCTCCTCCATTTCCGCAATCTTTTCAGCGTAAGGGTCTTCGATATTGAATATAAATGTCAATGATGTAAGTTCCGGCGTAATTATATCCCCGGGTGTATTTTCAGGCGTGATCTCCGGCTTGGGCGTATACACCAGGGCGCCTGCCGCCACGGGCGTAAGTGCCGGGGTTTCATCCGCCGCAGGCGCGCATCCGCTTGCGGCCGATATCAAAATAACAGTAACTGCGATAAAAAGTTTTGCCGTTTTCATTCTTTCTCCTTTCCTACAAACATAAAGACAAACTGTTTGTACTAAGATAAAACGTACTTTTAATAATCGACATGAATTATATTCAACGCAATCACATCTCCAAAGTCGGAAAATGCTTTGGCAATTTTATAAATGCCGTATTCCTTGTCGGGGCACATCATACTTATATGATGTTCTTTTTCTTCCGAATAGCCTTCTACAGATATTGAAACTCCATCTACCCATATCTTATCGTCGGGTTGTTCGCTCGGTATATTCCAAAAATCATTGTCGGTTATGGCTTTAAGCAGTTTTTCGGTATCATCTCTTTTAACGATTTGTTCATAGTTAAATAATACCCCGCCATTTTCAAACCACTCGTTGCGGTGTATGACAAGAGTAAACTTATCCCAGCCGCCCTCATAAACCTGAAGCTTATAGTAATATGTAAGCCCGCCTTTAATAATACAGTAGAATACCCGGTATTCCGCGATCGCGCCCGATTTCTGAACGCTTGTCTTTATATCATCCTTCCCCGGTCTTTGTGAAAACGGATCGCCTCCATCAACATCATTTTCAGGCCCGAGACTTAGTATGTGTCCATTATTGTTTATAAGATCCGGCGTGCTTTCCGATTTGGGCGTAAGCGCCGGAGTTTCCTCCGCCGCAGGCGCGCATCCGCTTGCGGCCGATATCAAAATAACAGTAACTGCGATAAAAAGTTTTGCCGTTTTCATTCTTTCTCCTTTCCGGCCATCATCCTTATAAAACTGTACATAGAAGATATTTTAATCTATATAATAGCACATTTTGGATATTCTCTCAACAGACCCTCCGCTGTTTTTATGCTGCAGCCAACCGGTTTATTCTGCCGAACGCTATATATTACTTTAAATCCTCCCCATTCTCTGATATATTAAGAAATGCGGGCTTATAATGTCTTATCCCATTGTTTTTAAGCCGGAGGTATCAATGAAAAAACTGTTTCTGCTTTTATGTTTATTATCGATCTTCACCCTTTGCGCGTGCGCATTTAACGGCCCGGGGAATCAGGGGCCGGCAGGGAGCGCGAGGCTTTTGGGCGAACTCGACGGAAGCGCATATACAAACAACGTTATCGGGTTCTCCGCAACCGTACCCGAAGGGTGGAACGTTACCGGCGTAGTACAGATGAGCCGCCTGTTCGGCGGTTCCGCCGAGTCTTTGGACGAGGCAACGAGCCTAGGCCCGGAAAGCAGTATGTATATATTCTATTGCTCCAAATACGACCTGAGTTACTCCGGTTATAATCCCGGCGTTGGCATAGAAGTATCTAACCAGTCTGCCAAAAAGGCTTTGCTTACCGGCGAGCAGGCTTTAAGCGATTATATTGAGCAGAGCCGCGAGAGTTTAAAGCAGCAATACAAAGACACAAATGCAAGTATAAGCTATGAGACCGGCGTTAAGGTAGCAGGCAACGATTATTCGGTAATACATGTAAACGCAAACTATAACGGGGCGCAGATAATGCAGGACATGTATATTCTGGGCGTAAACGGTTATGTGATGATGATAACCGAAACGTATTCAAACGAAGACGACAAGGCGGCAGCCCACACATTTTTAGAGAGCCTGAAAATCACAGAGCAGGATAACGGAACTTCTTAATATATTGGCATAAATAGCATAGTATCGCCTCTTTTTCGCGTATAAATAACAAGACTCGAAAAAGGGGCTTATTTATGTACGTTCAAAGCGGTATCATCGGGTGCATAGTCGGTGCCACAGGCACGTTTTTAGGCGGAGTGATAGCACTGCTCATAAGCAGGAAGATGAATGAGCCGCGCCCGTTCCTGGCAATCGCGGGCGGAATGATGGTCTCGGTAGTGTTCTTCGAAATGTTTATTGAGAGCGCCGCGCTTTCCGGCATATTCGTGATGGCGGCGGGCGCGGTCATAGGCGGCACGGTCTTTGCTCTGCTTTCACCCCTTTTCATGCATGAAGAATCGAACACCATGTATTCTATGGGGCTGCTCGTGCTTATCGGCATAGCGTTCCACAACCTGCCCGAAGGGCTTGCCATAGGCTCCACGCTCGTCGAAAGCCGGGGGCTCGCCGTATCTTTGTCACTGCTGATGCTCGTGCACGATATACCCGAGGGCATCGCGGTCGGTCTGCCGCTGAAGCTGTCCGGAATGTCTGTGGCGAAGGTGTTGTGGATATCGTTCACGACCGGAATGCCTACAGCTATAGGCTCTATCCTCGGAACAGCGATCGGCTGCATATCGAGGGAAATGATAGCGCTGTGCATATCGTTCGCCGGAGGCGCCATGCTGTATATCTCGCTGAAGGAACTCATACCCGCGGCGGGTAAAAAAAATAAAGCGTTCTACGCCCTTATCGGCGTCTGCCTCGGCTTTATTATGACAACCATTGTTTGACCGAAAACATTTTTATTGTTGGGACGATCTTTTGTCGCCTGCTTTGTCCTCTTACTGCCTTCACGGGTACACACCTTATATTCACCGTAGGGGCGATTTTTAATCGCCCGCTTTATCCCTGATAAATCCTTATACTGCGTTTACCGTCCCGTTCGCTACGGTGTATGTCTTCCCCGGCGTTTTCTTCGCCGGCGTCGCGGTCGTTATAAAACACTGCGCGCCTTTTATACTTTCGAGCAGCGCTGCCTGCCTTATCTCGTCGAGCTCCGAAAATACGTCGTCCAATAGCAGCACGGCGCTCTCCTTGAATTCTTCGTTAGCGACTTTGAGCGTGGCGAGCTTTAATGACAGCATTGCTGTCCTTATCTGCCCCTGCGACGAATACGCCTTTATCTCGTTTCCGTCCAAATATACTGTGATATCCTCGCGGTGCGGGCCGTACAGCGTAAAACCCTGCTCTATCTCGGAGGAAAGCGACTTGTCCATCCTATCAAACAGAGCCTGTTTTATATTGCCCTCTGGCGGCACGCTCGCCTTATAGCGGAGCTGAAGCGTTTCCCCGCCCGAAAGCTTACGGTGCACCTCACGGCTCAAGTCCCCTATCCTGTCCAAAAACTGCTGCCGCAGCAGTATTATCCTCTCCCCGTGCTGGGCCAGCTGCTCGTTAAATATCGAAACGAGCTTTTTAAGCTGGTTTTCGGGTATCTTCGACTTTAACAGAGCGTTTTTCTGGGCGAGCGCCTTAAAGTATTCCTGCAGCTCAAAAAAGTACGCCGGCCGAAGTTTCGATATCTCCATGTCTATAAACCTGCGGCGCAGCGACGGCGATTCTTTGAGCACCTTTAAATCTTCGGGCGAAAACACTATGGCGATAAAGTTGCCGAACAGGCCGCCCATGCGCTTTACGGCCTCTCCGTTCACCTTAAGGCTCTTCTTGTCTTCGGCAGACAGGAGCGCTTCCACCGAAAGCCCTCCCGTTTCTTTTTTTACGGAGCCTTTCACGTATGCGCTCTGCTGCCCTTCGCGTATGCATTCCGTATCCTTCTGCGTGCGAAACGATTTGCCGTAACTCAAAAAGCCTATCGCTTCGAGCAGGTTCGTCTTGCCGGCGGCGTTCTTCCCCTGGATTATGTTGATGCCGCCCGCGAAACTTACGCTTAAGGCCTCATAGCTTCTGTAGTTTTTCAGTGTCAGGCTTTCTAAATACATAATGACCTGCTAACCCGAGTTTTGCATATAGAGCCATATCGCTCCCCATACGTTTATACATATTCCTATGACCGCAAGTATTGCGGGAAGCAAGGCCGCCTTTACCTGCTGCGCAAGATCCCCGAAAACCGTGTGTTTTCTTCGAAACGATAAAACCTTATATTTTTTGTCTCCCTCGAACACCACGAGCATAAAGGGTATCAGGTCGACGAGATATCGCGCCCCGAACTGCCATCCGCCCATCGTCCTGTGCGTAAGCAGCAGCACGAAGTGCGCCGCAAAACACGCAAGGTAAACAGCCTGCTTTTTCCCGAAATTTCTTACAAGGCTTACCGCGAGGGCTATGAACACCGGATTCACGAGGAAGAACAGCGTACCGTTGAATTGCGGCCATTCCAGGCTCCCGTTTATGATTTCGGGCAGTTTCAGTATCTCCAGAAAATTTTGCGGGACATATGTAAACGAAAACTGGTCCATACTTTGGAACTCGGGCAAATAATTGTGTCCGAATTCGAATATGCCGCCGAACCGTACATAATTGTACGCCGCGACGCATACGCCCGTAAATATGAGCGGCAGCGCATATTTTATGCAGCGCGCAAGCGTCTTTACCGCCCCGGAATGCACTTCGCTTTGGGTGCCCTGCTCATATCCTTTATCTTCACCCATGTTTTTATACAGCATATACAGCAGCAGCGGGGCGTATACAAGCTGAAACGGCCTGCACGCGAAAGCTATCCCTAGCGACAGGAAAGAAAAGTACCATGCCAGCTTTTTTTTGCTGAATATCAAATATATCGCAAGCGTCGAGAAAAAGAAACTCTGCGTCTGCGCGGAAAACCAGACCCAGCCGGTAGCGGAGAGGTAAAGCAGGTTAGAGCCGGCAGTCATCAGCAGCGCCAAAGCGCCGGCGGCAAGCCGGCCAAAATTGCGCTTTACCAGAAAACCGTATATCAAAAAGATGCTTCCCAAACCGAAAAGTGCGTTTATAAGGTTGTCAGGCATGTCCATTCCGAATATCGGATACAATATGAACTGTATCACGCTGGGGAACGGCGGAAAGCTGACGAAATACCGCCCGTCATACGTCGCTATCTCGAGCCACGTCTCCGCTCTGAACTTCAAAAGCTCCGGGTCCGTCTCTGTGGGCGCGGGAAGGCTCGCGCTGCCGTGCCACCACGCCGCAGCCTGCCTCGTATACGAATCGTAATCGCAGTGCGCCGTTATCTCCCGGCCTGTCGAAACCCAGATTGCAGCATATAAGGCAATGATGAGGACTGCCGCATTAAAAATGTAGTATGGGCGCTTTTCCTTATAATTCATATGGAATATATTATCACGTCGAATCTGCCAATAACAACATGTATTTATGACTTCAGGTATATATGAGTTGAATCCGCTTCGCCCGATATTATGTCGTCGATGCGGCTAATCGCGCTCGATATATAAACGTGGGTCCCCGCTTTTGCGGGCATAAGCGAATACTTAAGCTTCGCGCCCGCTCCGTTAGAGCCCGCCCTTGATGTGCCTCTGCAGTATTCTATCGCTTTTGCGGCGTTTGCTTCAAGCTCTTCCTCCGTGGCGCCCGTTATCTCCCGTATCAGCGTCGACTTATCTCCCGGCTCCCTGTATATGCCGCTCACCGACGTGAGTATCACGAGCGTATTCGCGTTTACGAGCGTCGCTATTACCGCCGCGGTCTCATCGTTGTCTACGCACTCCACTACTTCCCTTCCGCCGTTTCCCATGCGCTTAAGTTCCATCTTGCGGTTCTCTTCGCTCGAAACAGGATCGTTGTAGTTGATTATGGGTATAGCGTTCTGCTGCGGCGCGCGCATAAGCAGTTTTAATATATGCTCCCTTTTTTCCGGATCGTTGAAATGGCTGTGTTCTACCAGCACCTGCCTTACGGAATAGCCGGGGTTTATAAATTGCCGGTAATTCTCCATGAGTATCGACTGCCCCTGGGCGGCGTAATCCGTCTTTATATCCTCTTCGTCCCCCGAAAGCTCGCAGCCCCTTCTCTTTATGTAATCTATGCGCCCTATCTCGGTGGCGCCCGAGCTTACAAGCAGCATACCCGGCCGCAATGAATTGCTGAGCCTTGAGAATATGTTATAGTCTATGTCGCCGTCGTCACGTATGAGCGCCATCGATCCTATTTTTATCACGATATCATAAACGCCGTTCAAAATATTCACTCCCGCTTTTGTCTTGTTTCAGTAAATATGATTATACACTATCGGCTGCGCCATATCAAACCGCAATTGCCGGATAAATAAATGGTAATTATCCCCGAATCCGTTATAAACTACTCGATTGATTTTCTTCCCCATATTTGCTATGCTTATATTTGTTTAACAAACGCGGGGAAGGAACACTTATGACGATTGCTCTGGCAAGCGACCACGGCGGTTATGAGCTTAAAAATATCATACTCGAGCACCTGAAAGGGAAAAATATAGACACTATAGATTACGGCGTATACTCCTGCGCCTCCAGCGACTATCCCGACAGCGCCGTGCCTGTCTGCGAAGCCGTGCTTTCAAAAAAAGCCGACCTCGGCATACTCGCCTGCGGAACGGGCATAGGCATATCGATCTCCGCCAATAAAATAAACGGAATACGGTGCGCGCTTTTAGGGGACGTATTTTCCGCAAAGATGGCGAGGGCTCACAATAACGTTAACGTGATGGCGATAGGCGGAAGGGTGATAGGCCCCGGCCACGCGCTCGAGATAGTAGACGCGTTTCTCTCCACGCCGTTCTCAAACGAAGAGCGCCATATCAGGCGGGTGGAAAAAATAATGGAACTGGAAAAACGTTAGTTTAATAAAATATGATTTTTGAGGTATCAAATGGGCAAACTTGTAATATTGGATCATCCTTTGATCCAGCACAAGATCTCGCTGATACGCGATAAGAAGACAGGCGTGCGCGATTTTCGCGCTCTTGTCGAAGAGATAGCCATGCTTATGGCTTACGAGGTAACGAGAGACCTGCCGACAAAAGAGGTCGAGATCGAGACGCCGGTGGCTATGGCAAAAACAAAGGTGATATCGGGTAGGACGATAGGTATAGTTCCTATCCTGCGGGCAGGCTTAGGCATGGTAAACGGTATGCTGAACCTTGTCCCGGCCGCAAAGGTTGGCCACATAGGGCTTTACCGCGACCCGGAGACGCTGCAGCCCGTCGAGTATTACTGCAAACTGCCTTCAGACGCGGCTGAGCGCGACTTTATAATAGTAGACCCTATGCTCGCGACCGGCGGCAGCGCTAACGGAGCGATACAGCTCCTCAAAGACCGCGGAGTAAAAAACATAAAGCTCGTCTGCCTCATCGCCGCCCCCGAGGGCGTTGAGTCGGTGCAAAAAGCCCATCCCGACGCGGATATATTCGTCTGTGCGGTCGATAAATACCTCAACGAGCACGGATACATAGTGCCGGGCCTCGGAGACGCGGGAGACAGGTTGTTCGGAACGAAGTAAAGAAGGTTATATATGGCACTTGACGTAATCAACGACATAAAAGCAGCCGAAAGCAAGGCGGAGGAGATGCGCCGCACAGCCTTAGGGGCAGCAAAGGATGCAGTTAAGCTTGCGGTCGAAGAAAACGCGCAGAAGCGGGAAAAAGAACTTGAGCGCATGCGGCAAAACGCCGCAGCAGCCGTTGAGGCTGCGGGCAGGGAAGCTAAAAAAGAGCTCGAATCCTTAAGCGAGCAAAGAAACCGGGAATGCGAAGAATTGAAAGTTAATGCGGCAAAAAACCTTTCGCGCGCGGCGGACGTATGTCTGGAGAGGATACTTAAGTAATGGCCCTTCTCGAGATGAACAAAATAACGCTTATTGCGCATTCTGCGAGCAAAAGCGCTCTGATGAAAAAGCTCCAGAGTCTCGGCGCCGTCGAGATAATACCCGCCGATATCGAAGACCTTGATTCAGCGGCTTCGCCCGAGAGTTTGGGCGCGCTTGAATCAAAGCTTTCAGACGTACGCGAAGCGCTGGATCTTGTAAAAAAGTACGATAAAGGCAAACCCTCGTTCTTAACGCCCAAACCTGCAATTTCAAGGCAGCAGCTGGGCAGCGTTGATACCGCTGCGGCCGACGGGGCCATTTCACAGATAAAGCAGCTTAATGAAGAGACGAATACATTAAAATCAAAAAAACAGCGCCTGAAAAACCGTATATCACAGCTCGAGCCGTACAGGGAATTCAACGCTCCTCTGGAAAGCGTAAAGGATAATCTCTATACGAGTTTTCTTTTAGGCTCCGTTCCAGCCGACAATGCTTCAAAATATGAAGAAATACGCGAAAACTACGCCGAAGACGTTTATTTTGAAACAATAAGCGAAAGCAAAGAAAGCCTTTCCGTTTTTGTCGCCATGCATACAGGCGCTGCAGAAAAATTGACGGGCGAGCTTAAATACATCGGCTTTTCGGAAGCGTTTATAAAAGACCTTAAAGGCACGCCCGCCGAACTCATATCGGCCTGGCAAGGCGAATGTGATTCCATAGATAAGGAAGCCGCCGCCTGCGAGGAGAATGCAAAAGAGTTCGTAAAAGACAAACTGCTGTTTTGGGAGCTTGAAGATTATCTTGCAAGCGAGATAGAACGCGAGCGCAGCATAGAGAAGCTCGGCGAGACGGGAACGGCTTTCGCGCTCGAGGGCTGGGTAGTAAAGAATGACCGCGAACGCGTACAAAAAGCGCTGCTCGAAGTCGCGCCCGAAAGCTATATAGTTTTCAGCGAGCCGCAGGAGGGCGATAACCCCCCGTCGGTAATGAAAAACAAGAAGATCTTCGAGCCTTTCGAGATGGTAACGGAGATGTATTCCCTGCCCGCGCCCGGCGGTTTCGACCCGAATGTTATAATGTCGATATTCTATTTCCTGCTGTTCGGCATGATGATAGGCGACGCGGCATACGGCGCGATACTGTCGCTAGGCGCATGGATCGTGCTTAAACTTAAAAAACCCACGGGCACGTTCCGCAAAGTCGTAAAGATTGTATTCTACTGCGGCTTTTCCACTATTATATGGGGGCTCATATTCGGAACGGTATTCGCTATCCCCAGCATCTCAAAGATGGCGCTTATCGACCCTATAGGCCAGGCCATGACGCTGCTCGTACTGTGCCTTGCCGTAGGCGTGGTGCATATCATGTCGGGGCTTGCCGTCGGGGCATACATCCTTTTCAAGCGAGGTGAGATCCTTGCCGCTATTTTCGACAAGATAAGCTGGATTATCATACTCCTGGGCGGCGTTTTTGTTGCCTTGGGCGGAGTGCTCGGTACTATAGGCGGATATATGGCGGGCGGCGGACTTTTGCTCGTGTTTCTTACGAACGGACGCTCGAGAAAAGGCATATTCCGCAAATTCGTAGGCGGTTTTTCGGGCTTTTACGCATCCACGGGGTACATAAGCGATATTCTGTCCTACTGCCGTTTGTTCGGCATGGGCCTCGCAACGGGCGTCATAGCGATGGTGTTCAATACAATCGCAGCGCTGTTCTTTGGGTCGTGGTACGGATATATAATCGGCGGTATCATACTTATAGTCGGCCATGTATTCAACATAGGTATAAACGCTTTGGGGGCGTTCGTGCATACGGCGAGGCTGCAGTTTATCGAGTTCTACGGCAAGTTTTACGAGGGCGGCGGCCACCCGTTCGCTCCGCTGGGAGTTAAAACGAAGAATTTTCGTCTCGAAGATTAAAGAAAAACAATATGTATTTAAACATACGGAGGACATAACATGAACTTGGATTTTTTAGGCCCTAACACCGGAATGATAATCTCCACCGCGGGCGCGGCGTTTGCGGCGCTCATGGCCGGCATCGGTTCCGCGAGAGGCATGAACTTCGTCGCGCAGGCCGCCGCGGGCTTCGTATCCGAAAACCCCGACAGGTTCGGGCAGGCGCTCGTTTTGCAGCTGCTTCCCGGTACGCAGGGCGTTTACGGGCTGCTCGTGGGCTTTTTGATACTCATCAACAACGGCGTCATAGGCGGCCCGGCGCAGATATCCGCAGCTCAGGGCTGGATATACTTCTTCGGCGCTATGCCGGCCGCGTTCGTCGAGCACTTCTCGGCGATATCGCAGGGCAAGGCGGCCGTGGCGGGCGTAAACCTTTTAACGAGGCGGCCTGAAGAGCAGGGCAAAGCGATGATGATGCCTCTTATGGTCGAAACGTACGCCGTGTTCGCGCTGCTTATATCGATGCTTATCATACTTCTCGGCGCAGGAAAAGCATAAGGAAACGATTATGGCTGGAGCTGAAAAACTTATTGAAAAAATACTCGGCGACGCCAAAAGCGAAGCCGATAAGCTTTGGCGCGAGGCTGAAGAAAAAAAACATGCCATGCACGAAGAACTCATGCGCGATATCGAAAAGCAGAGGGCGGCAATAGAAAAAGACGCCTCATCTGACGCGCAGGAGCAAAAGCGCCGCATGGCGGCTGTTTACGACCTCGAATACAGGAAACAGCTTCTTTCCGCAAAACAGGAAATGATGAAGCAGGCAAAGGCTCTCGCGCTCGAAAAGCTCAAAACCTTGGGCGACGGCGATTACTTAAGGCTCATGAAACAGCGCCTTGTCGCGTGCGCGCCTTCGGGCGAGGGCAGCATAGCGGTGTCAAAAGGCGAAAAAAGACTTAACGAAGCGTTTCTAAGCGATGTTAACGCCGAGCTTAAGCGCAGGGCCGGTAAGGGCGACCTCAAGTTTTCCTCTGAAAAGAGGGATATGCTCGGCGGTTTTGTCTACATCAGCGGCGGCATGGAGATAGACGTGTCGCTCGAAGCGCTGCTCGAAGAAACGTGGGCAGACTGCGAGACTGAAGTCGCAAAGGTTTTATTCGAATATTAACTCCGTAACCCCTTGGGGATGGAGATAATGGAGTTGCCGGAAACAATAAATTTTTGGAATAATAATCGGGATCCCCAAAAAGCCAAAGCTTTTTGGGGTGATATTTAGGTGTAATATGTCAGAGAGAAACAGCACTTACCCGTTCGCCGCGGCACGAGTCAAGTCAATGGGCTCCCGGCTGCTGACGGAGGAAAAACTAGCGCGGGTAATGGAAGCTAAAGATTTTGAAGACGCGATGCGCGTGCTGCAGGAATTAGGCTACGGGTCGTCGGTATCCGGCAAGGCTTCTTTCGAGCAGCTGATAGAGAAAGAGCTGTCGGAAGCGGATGCTCTTTTGGAGTTCCTCTCACCCAGCGATATATTCATACATATCATGCGCGCGCCCAAAGACTACCACAACATAAAAGTGCTGATAAAGCTGCAGATGAAGGGCGAGAGCCTCGAGAGCGCGGAGCTTTTGCCCGGGAACATTGGGGTCGATACGCTTCGCCGCGCGATAGCGGAAAACGACTATCACGAGCTTCCCGATGATCTACGCGGCGCGCTTCTTTACATCGACAGGCAGTTCGCGGCCGTATCAGACGTGTCCGTAATAGGAGCGGAGCTCGACCAGGCTTATGCAAGAGAGGTAAGCGCTCTCGCCGCGGAAATGGACGACCCGCTCGTAAGCTCATATTTTACAGCGTATTTCGACCTGTCGAACATTATAGCGTTTATGCGCGTAAGGGCGTTTTACGGCAGGGAGTCGTTTGAGAACGTATATCTTACGGGCGGCAGTATAGACAAAAAAGTATTTATGGACGCGTTCGAGCTCTCCGACGACAATGTATTTGCGGCGATAGCTAAAGGCGAGTACTCACGAGTGCTTTCAGCCGCAATAGAGGATTACCGCAGAACACGAAGCCTTTATATGCTCGAAAAAGCGAAAGACGATCATCTAATGGAGATAATAAAGCAGCAGCGGCACGACATGTTCGGCATAGGCCCGCTCATGGGCTACTATATAGGCAAGCAGCGCGAGGCTGAGGCCGTGCGCATGGTTATGACGGCAAAGCAGGGCGGCGTAGACACAGAGGTCGTAGCGCAGCGCATGAAGGAATTATTTTAACGAGGATTACAGATGAACAAGATTGGAGTCGTAGGGGACTCGGACAGCATAATAGGGTTCAAGGCGCTGGGGATCGAAGTGTTTCCGGCTACGGGCGGCGAGGTCATGAAGGCTATAAACCGGCTCGCGGCGGACGGTTACGCCATAATATTCGTTACGGAGCAGGCCGCCGAGATTGCCGCCGAAACGATAGACCGCTATAAAACGTCGCCGTTTCCCGCGATAATACCGATACCCGGCAACAGGGGCGCTACGGGTTTCGGCATGAAAGGTATACAGGACAACGTTGAAAAAGCTATCGGCACGAATATATTCTTTGAAAACGAGTAGTATGCGCTGTAGGGAACGACCCCTGTGTCGTTCCGGCTATATACGGTGCAAAGACCTAAATATATATAGAAAGATTGTAATATAACGGAAAGGTTATGCTTATGGAAGGCAGAATTATCAAGGTCTCCGGTCCGCTAATAATTGCGGAAGGCATGGAGATGTGTCAGATGTACGATGTCGTCAGGGTCAGCGAACAAAGGCTCATAGGCGAGATCATTGAACTCAGGGGCGACAGGGCCTCAATACAGGTCTATGAGGAGACGAGCGGCCTCGGGCCCGGCGAGCCGGTGTACCCCACAGGCAGCCAGCTTTCCGTCGAGCTCGCGCCCGGGCTTATCGAGTCGATATTCGACGGCATACAGCGGCCTTTGGATAAGATAAAGGAAGCCGAGGGCGACAGGGTAACGCGCGGCGTCGCCATAAACGCGCTTGACCACGATAAGAAATGGGCGTTCGTTCCAGCCGCAAATCTTGGGGATGAATTAGTCCCGGGTGATAAACTGGGCTTTGTGCAGGAGACGACGCTCGTCAAGCATTACATAATGGTTCCAAACGGCGTTTCCGGCAAGCTGGAGTGGCTGGCAAACGGAGAGGCGGCGATAACAGAGCCGATAGCGCGCATCAAAACCGCCTCGGGCGATACTGCCGAAGTAACGATGCTGCAAAGATGGCCTGTGCGCATAGGCAGGCCGTATGTGGAAAAGCTCGCCCCGTTCGAGCCTATGACGACAGGCCAGAGGGTAATAGATACGCTGTTCCCCATCGCCAAAGGCGGCGTTGCTGCAGTGCCCGGCCCGTTCGGCAGCGGCAAGACCGTCGTGCAGCACCAGCTTGCTAAGTGGGCCGACGCGGAAATAATAGTTTACGTGGGCTGCGGAGAGCGCGGAAACGAGATGACGGACGTGCTCATGGAGTTCCCGCACCTTAAAGACCCGCACACGGGCGAGCCTCTCATGAAGCGCACGGTGCTCATAGCGAATACGTCCGACATGCCCGTCGCCGCGCGCGAAGCTTCCATTTACACAGGAATAACTATTGCGGAGTACTTCCGCGATATGGGATATAAAGTAGCCATAATGGCCGACTCGACGTCAAGATGGGCCGAAGCCTTAAGAGAGATGTCGGGCCGCCTCGAGGAGATGCCGGGCGAAGAAGGATACCCCGCTTACCTCTCGTCAAGGCTTGCGGGCTTCTACGAGCGCGCGGGCGTTGTAAAAGCTCTCGGCAAAGACGGCAGGATGGGCGCGATATCGGCTATAGGCGCCGTCTCGCCTCCGGGCGGAGACATATCAGAGCCGGTCTCGCAGGCCACGCTCCGCATCGTAAAGGTGTTCTGGGGCCTCTCCGATAAACTTGCTTATAAACGCCATTTCCCGGCGATAGACTGGCTTATGTCGTATTCGCTGTACGCCGACCGGCTTACGGAGTGGTACGACAAAAACGTATCGCCCGAGTGGAACAGGCTGCGCGCTAAAACATTGCAGCTTCTGCAGGAAGAGGCCGAGCTCGAAGAGATCGTCCGCCTCGTAGGCTTCGACGCATTGTCGCTTAAGGATAAATTAAAGCTTGAAACGGCGCGTTCCATTCGCGAAGACTACCTGCACCAGAACGCGTTCCACGACATAGACACATACACGTCGCTCGAAAAGCAGTTCGGCATGTTAAGGCTGATACTCATGTGGGGCGAACTCGGCGAAAAGGCATTGGACGCGGGAGCGGAATTCTCGAAGATATCTTCGCTTTCCGTGCGCGAAGACATAGGCCGCGCGAAATACGCAGAGGAAGGCGACGCAGCGAAGCGTTTTGCGGAGATAGAAAAGAAGCTTAAACAGGAGATGTCGGCTCTCTATGAGGAAGGTGGGATAGACGTTGCTTAAAGAATACCGCACGATAAAAGAAGTAGTAGGCCCGCTGATGCTCGTGGAAGGAGTAAGCGGCGTTAAATTCAACGAACTGGTCGAGATAGAGCAGCAGGGCGGCGAAGTACGCCGCGGCCGCGTGCTCGAGATAAACGGCGACAAAGCGCTCATACAGCTGTTCGAAAGCTCGCAGGGGCTGCAGATAGCCACGTCTAAGGCGAGGTTCCTCGGCAAATCACTGGAGCTCTCGGTTTCATACGACATGCTCGGGCGCGTGTTTAACGGCATGGGCGACCCAATAGACGGAGGCCCGGCTATAATCCCCGACAAGCGCATGGACATAAACGGGCTTCCCATAAACCCGACGGCGAGGGACTACCCTGAGGAGTTCATACAGACGGGCATATCCGCCATAGACGGGCTTAATACACTAGTCAGGGGGCAGAAGCTGCCCGTGTTCTCCGGCTCAGGCTTGCCGCACGCTCAGCTCGCGGCGCAGATCGCCCGCCAGGCAAAAGTTTTAGGCGGAGAGTCGAAGTTCGCCGTCGTGTTCGCCGCGGTAGGCATAACGTTCGAAGAAGCGGATTTCTTCATCAGCGACTTCAAGAATACGGGCGCTATAGAGCGCGCCGTGCTGTTTATCAACCTCGCGAGCGACCCGGCCATAGAGCGTATATCCACGCCCAGAATGGCGCTCACAGCCGCTGAATACCTTGCGTACGAAAAAGACCTGCACGTACTCGTCATTATAACCGATATAACGAACTACGCCGAGGCGCTGCGCGAAGTGTCCGCAGCGAGAAAAGAAGTCCCCGGCAGGCGCGGATACCCCGGATACCTCTACACCGACCTCGCGACGATGTACGAGCGCGCGGGGCGCATAAAGGGAAAGAAAGGCTCAGTCACGCAGATACCGATACTCACGATGCCCGAAGACGACAAGACGCACCCGATACCCGACCTTACGGGTTACATAACGGAGGGGCAGATAATACTCTCGCGCGAGCTGCACCGCAAAGGCGTAACACCGCCTATCGACGTGCTTCCGTCGCTCTCGCGTCTTAAAGACAAGGGCATAGGCAAGGGCAAGACGAGGGAAGACCACGCCGACACGATGAACCAGCTGTTCGCGGCTTATGCGCGCGGCAAGGAAGCGAAAGAACTCTCCGTGATACTCGGCGAAGCGGCGCTGTCGGATACCGACAAGCTTTACGCGAAATTTGCGGACGCGTTCGAGAAAGAATACGTTTCCCAGGGCTACGAGAAGAACAGGGATATAGAAGAAACGCTCGACCTCGGCTGGAAGCTGCTGAGGATACTGCCGAAGACGGAACTCAAGCGTATCAAGGACGAGTATATAGATAAATACCTGAAGAACGAGGAATAGAATGGCTATTCTTAGAGTAAACCCCACGCGCATGGAGCTGACACGGCTCAAACGCCGCCATGTAGTGGCCGTGCGCGGGCATAAGCTGTTAAAAGACAAGCGCGACGAGATGGTGCGCCGCTTCATGCTGCTGATAAAGAAGAACAGGGAGCTGCGGCAGGAAGTAGAGGCCGCGCTGTCGTCCGCACTCGGCGGGTTCGTGCTCGCACGCATAGCGATGTCCAAAGAATCGTTCGACGAAGCGCTGATGTTTCCCGTAAGGGAAGTCGAATTATCTCTCTCCCGGCAGAACATTATGAGCGTATATGTTCCGAAGATCGCCTATACCGAAAAGAAGCGCGAACAGGCGTTTTTCCCGTACGGCCTCTTGACTACGTCGTCAGAGCTCGACAGCGCGACGGCGAAACTGGCCAGCGTGCTGCCGCAGATGGTGGAGCTCGCGGAGCTCGAAAAGACGTGCAACATGCTCGCCGACGAGATAGAGAAGACGCGCCGCCGCGTAAACGCTCTGGAATATGTAATGATACCGCAGCTCGAGGAGACTATAAAATACATAAAGATGAAGCTCGACGAGAACGAGCGCGGAAACCTCACGCGCCTTATGAAGACAAAAGACATGATAGCGGCAAGGGAGAACGGATAAGAACCTGTCATTCTGAGGGAGCATGCGACCGAAGAATCCCATCTATGCTCCCGTCATTCTGAGGAGTGTAACGACGAAGAATCCCATGTAATACATGGTAA
>CAZDZY010000068.1:14688-16339 GCA_964510055.1 uncultured Christensenellaceae bacterium | reverse complement strand
TTCCTTGCGCTTGTCTTCGGGAAGATCAGGCTCGCATAACAGGTCCGTCATCATGAACATGGACGTAAGAGGAGTTTTGAGCTGGTGAGATATGTCGGAAAGCGCCTGGGAAAGCCTGGACTTTTCGTCCTTTAACGTTTCGTTCTGCTGCCGGAGCATTACCGTTACTTTATAGAGTTCGCTTTTTAATATGGATAGCTCGCCCTCGGAGTTGTCGCGCACGTCGAGCGAATAATTTCCGCTGTTTATCTGCTTGAGGTATAAGCAAAGCCGCTCTATCTGCGAATAGCGCCATCTTGTGAATATCAGGAACGAGAATATTAAAATGAAGGATATTGCGGCGGTGATCATACCCGCTGTTCCGGAAACAGAAAAGCAGATGATCGTACCCGCGGCAGCGAGCAAAAACAGTACAGCTGAAAATATTACAATTTCTTTGTTGCGGAGCAGGCGCATATCAGTCACCCGCCCTGTAACCGAGGCTGCGCACGGTCTGGATGATCTTCGGGTTTTGCGGATCGTCCTCGATTTTTTCCCTGAGCCGCTTTATATATACCGTAAGCGTGTTATCGTTTACGAATTCTCCCGCGATGTCCCAGACGGACAGAAGCTGGCTGCGCGTTAGTACCCTGCCGGGGCATACCGCGAGTGTCAGCAGCAGCTTGTATTCAAGCGCGGTAAGGGGCAGGTCTTCGCCGTTTTTTGTGACCTTTGCCTGCTTTGTGTGTATCGTAATACCGGCGATGCATATATCGTCGCCGGTCTCACCCCTGTCGCCGCGGCGCATAACGGTGCGCAGCCGCGACATGAGCTCGCGTATGCGGAACGGCTTTGTGATATAGTCGTCGGCGCCCATATCGAGGCCCATGACAACGTTCACTTCATCGTCGCACGCGGTAAGGAACACGACGGGCTGATCTCCTTCTGCCTTAATGAGCTTGCAGATATCGTAGCCGCTGCCGTCGGGCAGCGAGAGGTCGAGTATGGCGATATCGAACGGCGTTTCTTTTACGGCCGCTTTTGCCTGGGCGGCTGTGTACGCCGTTATTACCTCATAGCCATCCTGGCGCAGAGAGTATTCGAGACCCATCACTATCGTTTTATCGTCTTCAACGAGCAAAACAGTTTTCATAACAGTCTAATTATAGCCGTTATTTATGGGTTCTGCATGACAGAATTGTCATAATGTAAACTTATTGCAGGCAGATCAAATGTACGTAGAGATTTCACCCCCGTTGGGGGGTGAAATTGGTAACGACAGTTTTGTCATTTTGTATGTTTACGGCAGGGCAAATTGAAGATACGAAAAATTTTACTCCTCATGGTGCCTTACAGATCACTTCAGGCTTTGCAGCGGAGTTCCCGCCATTTCTAGCTTTTAAAGCAATCCAACCGTCTTAGCCGCTGCTATTCTGGATTGCTTCGTCGCGCATTCAGGCTCCGCTCCTCGCAATGACGGTGACGCGAAGCGTCACCGCAAACGATAACGGCGGCAGCCGTCATTGCGAGCTTGCGTGGCAATCCAGAGCATATAGTAATTATAATAACTATACCGCGTGGGTGGGTGAAATAGGAAAAAGGCGACGACGTCGCGCTTTCAGGCTCCGCTCCTCGCAATGACGGTGACGCGAAGCGTCACCGCAAACGATAA
>CAZDZY010000068.1:0-14588 GCA_964510055.1 uncultured Christensenellaceae bacterium | reverse complement strand
CTATACCGCGTGGGTGGGTGAAATAGGAAAAAGGCGACGACGTCGCATTTTCAGGCTCCGCTCCTCGCAATGACGGTGACGCGAAGCGTCACCTCAAACGATAACGGCGGCAGCCGTCATTGCGAGCTTGCGTGGCAATCCAGAACATATAACAATTTTACTCACCACACCGCGTTGGCGGAGAAGAAGACGACGACAGAATTGTCACTTTACAGACATACTGCAACAAATCGAAGATATAGAAAGATTTCACCCCCCGCTGGGGGGTGAAAAAGGAAAAGACAGTTTTGTCATATTGTAAGTTTACAGCAGGGAGCTCGGAGGGACGGGAAAGGTCCCCACCCCACTGGAGGGGGGAAAGGGAGGCGACAGTTTTATCATAATGTAAACTTATTGCATGTGACGCGAAGCGTTCACCGCAAACGATAGCGGCGGCAGCCGTCATTGCGAGCAAGCACTAGATTGCTAAGCCTAAAAGACGGACCCTCAATCTAGTGCAAGCGTGGCAATCCAGAATATAAAGCAATTATACTCACCACACCGCGCTAGCGGCAGAAGACGACGACGACAGCTTTGTCACATTATTGACAAAGAGGGACTATTATGATAGTCTATAAGACGATAGCAATAGTCCGGAGGATAATATGGATAAGATAAAACTATTTGACAGCGAGCTTAAGCTGATGGAGCTGCTGTGGGCGAACGAGCCTGTTACCGCGAAAGCGCTTAGCCTGCTCGCGAAAGAAGCGATCGGCTGGAACAAGAACACGACATACACGGTAATAAAAAAGCTCGTTGACAAACAGGCGATCCGCAGGGATGAACCCGATTTTATCTGCACGTCGCTCGTAAAAAAGGACGAAGTTATAAAAGCCGAGACCAGTTCTATTATCGACAAGCTGTTCGGCGGTTCGAAGCAGGCGTTCTTCTCCGCGCTGATAAACGACGAGGACCTGAGCGAAGATGAAATTGCACAAATAAAAGAAATGATCGAAAAAAGGTAAAAACGATGGCCGCGGAAGTGTTCTACTGGGTCCTGAATATGAGCATATTGGGCAGCCTTACAGGCCTCATAATACTGCTTTTAAGGCGGATAAAGCGGCTGCCGCGCTTTTGCGTGTATTGCCTTTGGCTCGCTCCGCTTTTGCGCTTCTGGCTGCCTTTCAGTATTTCCGGCAAATACAGCCTGATGTCGCTCATATCTCAGTTCACGACGAAAACGGTCGTGATATTCGAGTCTTCGGATATGCCATCTGTTGCGATGACGAACTCCATAATGGCCGCGAAAGATTACTTCCCGATAGTATATAAGTCAAACATACTTGAATCGGCGTTCAATATATCAGGATTCGTGTGGATCGTCGTATCTTGCGCACTGTTGATAACATCTTCGCTGCTGTATCACTTTACAAAATCGGAAGTAAAAAATGCAGTACATATAAGCGGAAACGTATACCACTGCACGGGCGTAACTTCTCCCGCGGTTTACGGAATATTCAGGCCGAGGATAATCGTACCGGAGAACGTTTCGGAGGGAGCTCTGAAATATATACTGCTGCACGAAAACGTGCATCTAAAACGAAAAGACAACCTGCTCAGGTGTGTTGCCGTGGTTACCGCATGCATGCACTGGTTCAATCCGCTTGCATGGCTGTTTTTAAAATATGCGTTTGAAGACATGGAGCTTGCGTGCGACGCGAAAGTGTTGAAAACGCTGGGCAGTGAAGAAAAGAAGAAATACGCTCTTACGCTTTTAAGTTTCGCGTCGAAGAAAACGCTTTACGCGAGCGCGTTCGGCGCGCCGAGGACAAGGGTGAGGATAGAAAACATACTGTCGTATAAAAAGCTGACGCTTGTTTCGTCTGTATTCTTTTTCGCGTTTACAGCGGCGGTGATAGTAATACTGCTTTTGAATGCACAAACATGAAGGAGGGAATATGAAAAACGGAAAGTTTTATGTTGCATCATTAATAGTTCTTATTGCTGCATCGGCGTACCCGATTTATATGGGCGTGAGTACGCTTGCTTCTTATATGCAGACAGGAGCGATCGAGGCCGCAAACTACCCGAAATACATAATACCGTATACGCCGCTTTGCATAGCGCTGATAATTGCGGTTCTGCTTTTACCCGCTATGTATAGGCGCTTTAAGAAACACTCGCTGATATTGGCGTCGCTCACAGCAGCGTTCGTGTTCTTTGCCTGCGAGATTGGTCTCGAACAGATACAAGTTATTCAAGGGTATGAGACAGTACAGATAGACGCGTGGCAGTACAGCCTATGCACCCAGACTCCTCAAGTACTTAAGGCGATAGGGGAGCCAATATACGCGCAGAACAACCCGGCTTACAAAGTGCATTTCTATCTGATAGCGCTTATTATAATGCTTACTGTAATAAATGTGTTCTATGGATATATCAAGATGAATGCAGAAAAGGAGTACAGTAAACGAAAAGCTGTAAATACGCAGCTTGTCTTTACGGTTATCTTTATCGGCCTGTGTATCTACGCATGTTTCACCGCGTTTTACCGTACCGGTACTATCGTCATATCAGCCGTTTCAGCGGTACTTATGAGCGTATTCTTTGTTATGTTCGGTGTTACGTTCGGAGTGTATTTTGCGTGCATATTTTACGGCAGGAGATTTTCCCTGTCGTCATTGATACCCGCGATAATAGCGGTTGCTACAACTGCCGCCATGTATTGCGGCGAGCTTATACTGATGGACGGCGCGCTGTTCAGATTCGGACAAGGGATATTCTTTGATCCTTTAAGCCCGCTGCCGTTTGCCCCTGCCGACATACTTGTGATACTGATACCGGGAGTAGTTACACTTCTTATAACAAAGTTGTTGAACAGAAAAATCAGAGCGGAAATATAATCATTTGACCACAACCCAATACAGCCGTTCGTTTTACACAACGGCTGTTTTTATGTTCGCCGGGAATTAACGCATATCAAACCGAAAAGAATAGATTCAAACAGTAAAAAAGCGGGATATGATATGACAATGGTAAATAAAGAGCCGTCGCTGTGGCCGGAAGACCCTCTGCCCGATTACGCCCGGGAGTGCGGCAAATGCGAACTGTGCGGCCAAAGGACAAGGATGATATGGGGAGAAGGCAACCCGCAGGGCAGGCTAATCGTAATACTCGACAACCCGGGGAGCAGGGAAGATAAAGAAGGGCAGCAGTTTGTGTGCGGCGCAAGGCAGGCTCTTCAGTTAGGGGCATACGCGGCCGGTTTCGATGAAAACGATATTTACGTTACGTACATATTAAAATGCAGGCCGAAAAAGGCTTATAATAAAGAAAATGCGCGCTCGCGGTGCATCGGATATCTTGAACAGCAGCTTAAACAGAACGATTATAAAGCGGCGTTTTGCCTTGGGGATACGGCGGTAAAGACGTTTTTCGGCGACCCCGAAACGACTGTAAAAAGTACGAGAGGAGCATGGCATAATATAAGAGGCATACCGGTGTACACGAGCTATCATCCGTTCGCGGTAAGGCGAAGGCCGAACCTTTACAAGATATTTTTATGGGACTGGCAAGCCGTAAAGGATTACATCGATGAGCAGGAAGCTGAAAATACATTTTAAGGTGATATAATCGCCGCACTTATAAAAGATACGATTTCATGATAGAATAAGACCGCTTATTATATTTGGAGGAGAGCGGGCCATGAAAAAGTTTACGGATTACAATCTGCATTTGTATACGGATATAGTATTCGGGAAAGACACCGCAAAGCAGGTTGCCGCCAAGGTAAAACAGCACGGCGGCACGAAAGTGATGCTCGTATACGGCGAGGGGAGCATAAAAAGATCGGGGCTGTACGATACTGTGACCGGGGCGCTGAAAGAGGAAAATATACCGTTCGTTGAGTTGGGAGGCGTAAAGCCTAATCCGCTGCGCTCGCTTGCGCTCAGCGGCCTCGAGACGGCTAAGAGAGAAAGCGTGGATTTTCTGCTCGGCGTCGGGGGCGGCAGCGCCATAGACACGGCGAAGGCCATTGCCTTAGGGCTCGTTTACGAAGGCGATATCTGGGATTTCTATTCGGGAAAGGTTATCCCCCGGAATATGCAAAGAGTCGGTACGATTAACACTATAGCCGCGGCGGGCAGCGAGACGAGCGGCTCGTCGGTACTTGTGGACGATATTACGGGCACTTTCAAAAAAGGGATAATGTTTCCGAATGTGCTTCGCCCCGTATTTGCTATAATGGACCCGACTCTTACGTTTACCGTTTCGAAATACCAGACAGCTGCCGGGGCCGCGGACATATTTTCTCATACGTTTGATAGATACTTAACGGACAGCAGCGGTTACCTCGCGGACCAGTTCGCGGCGGGGCTGCTGCGCTCGGTGGTAAAATACGCCCCGATCGCTGTAGAGCACCCCGATGATTACGAGGCAAGAGCGGAGCTCATGCTTGCGGCGCCGCTGAGCCATAACGATATCACAAGCGTCGGCAGGGGCTACTACAGCTTTTTAGCGCACGGGCTTGAATCGTACTTGAGCGCCCGTTACGATACTGCGCACGGGGCCGGGCTTGCGATGGTCATGCCCGCGCTGCTTAAATTTATTATAGAAACGGGAGATGCGAGCAAAACAGCGAGGGCGGCGCAGCTTGCTGTCGATGTTTTCGGCGTACAGCCTGATATGGGGGATATAAAAACTGTCGCGCTTGAAGGCGTAAACAGGTTCCGCGCGTGGAACAGGTCGATTGGGATGCCGGTATACTTAAAAGATATGGGAATACCCGGATCCGATATACCCGAGATAGTGAAAAGGACCCGCTGCAACGCGCAGGGCGTGTTGTCAGGATATATAGACCTCGATAAAAAAGACGTGGAAACGATATTCAGGAGCCTCGTGTAGACTGCTATCCAATTAAAAAAGGGCTTATAGCCCTTTTTTAATTATCATCTTCCGTTAAATCAAGGCCCAGGTACTGAAAATGCATCGTATCGAAGCCTTCTTCGAAATTTCCGCCCCACGCCCAGCCGTACTTCTCGAAGATATCTATGACCGACCTTGGTATATAATACGGGCTTTTGGGATTCCGCTTGTCTTTACGCGTGTAGAACAGATTGTAAGGTTTGTTTACGTCTATAGCCCCGCCGAAACTGTGATGGGACATTATAGGAGTGCTTTTCGGGATCCCCGGGCCGGAGATGCGGCGGTAGCTGTAACCTTTCAGGGCCATTACGGGGAACTGTATATCGAGATCATATATCTCAGCGAATATGGCTTTTACGTTATTCTCGAGCTTATAGTTTACGGTGACCGACATGGTGCCGGGCACCCTTTTACCTCTTTTTATCTTCCAGACCGGAACGTCTATGGTGACCATGTGCTTCGAGGCTTCCGCACCGCCCACGAACCCGAAAGGCGGTTTTTTTATCTCATATCGGTTATCGGTGCTTCCGAATAGATACATATACCGGGCGGGCGAATTTGGAAATACGGCGTCCTCGGCGTCAAGCGTTTTTTCCGGAAGCGTTACGAAACGCTTTGTATTGCCAAAAACCGTTCCTTTGGACGTTATCGTATAAGCCCGGTAACAATATATAGTGTCCGGCTCAAGCCCGGTTACCAGCTTGTTTATTTTTCCCCTTATTATCGAGTTGGATTCTACTTTTGTAGTAAGGCTGTTTTCGTCCGTTCCTATATAAAAGCCATGTTCTTTTTGTTTAAGGCCGCAGTATTCCGGAGGCGCTCCTAAAAGCACCGCCCTGTCGGAGCCGAGTATTATGGGCGAATCGGTGACCGGGGGCAGGTGGTTCACCGTTACGGTTACAGGTGTCTCGGGGAACTGTTTTAATCTTTCTCCGTCTTCCGAATAAGCCTTAAACGTTACCTTGCTGTTTCCGACCTTTTCGAACGTGATCAATACCGTCCATACCTTTACGCCGTTACCGGAGCTTACAAGCGCCGCTTCCGCAGAAAACTTGCAGCCGATATACCCTTTAACGCAGAATACCTGTTCCGGCGTCGTTATTTCAAAGGTCAGCGTTCCTGTACATAATACTTCGTTTGACGAAGCTTCAGCGGCATATTGTTCCGGTATTTCCGCCGCTAACGCTTCAGCGGCATACGAGAAGACGCAGAGCAGGGTTAAAATAAATATTAAAGTTCTTTTCAGCATTTTGATCTTCGAAAATATATTTGTTGGGCCACCCAATCAGCCTTTTATTTTTTGAGCACCTTTATAACTTCGCCGATATACATCCTGTGCAGGTCGGGTTCCCGGTAAATGCTGTCGAAAACATTCGCAGCGTCTGCGGTCTCCCTTGTGATATCGGCGTGAAAGAGTTTGCGGCAGATAAATACGAGGCTTGCTTCCTCAAAGGCAGCCGTATCGTCTGTAAAATACGGGGTCAGGCCTGATTCTTTTGTCTTGTCGCATTCGTTTCCGTGCAGCTGGCCGCAAGTTTCGAGCGCTCTGCGGTATGCTCTATCATAAAACGAGACGGTAAACAAATCGTTCTCGTTAAAAAACTTTCTCGTATAACGGCTCTCGCGTATGTAGACGGTTATCGTATTCCTGCTCCAGAACATGCCGAAACCCGCCCAGCTTGCCGTCATCATGTTATACCCTTTCTCTTTGGTTCCCGCCGTAAGCAGCGCCCATTCGTCGCCAATCTTTGTAAACGGGTTCATATTCAGTTCTTCGATATTTACTTCTTTAAACATTATCTCCTCCATGGGCAGCTAAAGTTATTGTCAGTTAAGTTTATTCCGCTCCCTGCACTGCCAAAAGAAACGCATTACAGGAATACGGTTTTGAGTATTTTATGACTCCGAAAGTTTCCGTGTGACCCGATATTAATAATTATCCTTACTTTTACCGGATGCTTCTAACACTTTAAATAATATCAAAGTTTTATGATTTACGTCAATAACCAGATAAACATGGGAATAGACAGAGTATAAACCTGGGATCGGCAGCATTGATTTTGGCTCCGTATTAAGATGAATGCGATTGTATATTAAGCCATTTTTCCTATTACATGTATAAAAGCTGACAAATTTATTGTTTATTCACAGTTCTTCTGGTACAATATTGAATGGCCGTTATATGGGACTTAAAAATCAAAAAATCGGCAGCTTACCGGCCGAGGAGGAACTTATGCCAAAAAAGGTCGTATTTATATTGATATGCGCTGCCTTATTGTTTTCGTTTACCGGATGCATAAGGCTGAGCGAAAATGCCCGCATAAGCGCAGGCGTTTCCGAGACCCCGCAGGCCAGCGAAGAAACGCCTGCGCCTACTGCCGGCGGAGGCGAACTTTTGCCGCTCGAAGTGTTTACGAGCTCCATAGAATACTCTCCGCCCGACATTTCCGGCGACGGCAGCATGATACTCTACCGGCATATAACCAGCACGTCTGACGATATAATCGCCGAGGATTGCAATACCGGCAAGCAGACTTTTGTCGGATGGCCTGAAGAGGCGGCGGGCATACCTTATTACAGCTGGGCGCCGGACAGCGAGACCGTTTTGTTCTTTGTGGACAAAATGGGAGACGAAAATTACGGCCTGTATACTTCAAATATAAAAACCGGCGAGACGAAGACGGTACTTCCCGCGGGGGGAAACAATTGCTATTACATAGCGGATGCCAAGGATAACGATAAAGAAATATACGTTGAACTGATGGATTTTAACAGGCAGCTTTTTGACCTGTACCTGCTTAACTACATAACAGGCGTTAAAACTCTCGTGCTCAAGAATCCCGGCAACATAACGGCTTACATGTTTGACAACGAGGGGAACTTCAGGGGGATAACGACTAACGACGAAAGCGCCGGAAAGCACGCCTTTATAAACACCGGTTTTAATTTCGATACTACGGAGTTTTTACCGGACGACTGGAAGGAGATACTTTCCTGGGGTTATGAAGACGCCGATACGAGCGGCGTCAGGTATTTTATGAGCGACGGGAAGCAGCTTGTGTATTCCGACTCGTCAAAGAGCAATACCAACACATACTATTATTACGATATAGCCACCGGCCAATCTGCCGAAATATACAACGACCCGGATTACGATATATCCGGCTCGTGGGTAGACCTTACATTGAATAAGGTGACTGCCTTAAGCGTATACGGGCAGAAGACGGAGTGGCATGTACTGGACAGCAGTTTCCAGGACGATTACGACTCAATAAGCAAGAATGGGACCGACTTCGATATTTACGATTCGAGCAGCGACGACGCTTACTGGATAGTCGCGTATGTATCTGACGTCAAGGAGACGGATTATTACCTGTATGACATGGCTAAGCATGAGCTTAAATTCCTTTACAACACGGAGCCGGGCCTTGGGCAGTATAAGTTCGCGCAAATGGAGCCTTTCTCATACACAGCGGGCGACGGGCTCAGGATAGAAGGATACGCTACGTTCCCGCAGGGAGAGGAAAAGAAGGACCTGCCTGCCGTGGTACTCGTGCACGGCGGGCCGGCTTCAAGGGATATTTGGGGGTATAGCCCCGAAGTCCAGCTTCTCGCGAGCAGGGGGTACCTCGTGCTGCAGATAAACTTCAGGGGATCGACCGGATACGGCAAAGACTTCATGCGTACCGGCGACCTTGAATGGGGAGGGAAGATGCATCAGGATATTCTGGACGGGGTAAAATATGCGGTAAACGAGGGCTGGGCGGACCCCGAAAGGATAGGCGTATACGGGGCTTCGTACGGGGGGTACGAGGCGCTTACCTGCGCCGCGTTCTCTTCCGACGTATTCAAATGCGCGGTCGACGCTTTCGGGCCTTCGAGCCTTATTACCCTAATAGATTCGATACCGCCCCAGTGGTCTTTGGAGCGCGAGGGCCTTATGAAGTCGGTAGGCAACCCGGATACTGACGAGGAGCTCATGAAGAGCCGCTCGCCGCTGTATTACGCGAAAGACATGAAGATACCCCTGCTTATTGCGCAGGGCGAAAACGACGTGCGCGTAACGCAGCAGCAGTCTGACCAGATGGTGGAGGCGCTTAAAGACGCGGGCATACCGGTAACATATCTGCTGTTCCCCAACACCGGGCACGGGTTCAACAACAACAAGGACAGGATGACGTTCTACTCGGCGATGGAAAAATTTTTCGCCGAGAACCTCGGCGGAAAAGCGGGGGAGAATTAACTTAAAAGAAGAAAGGAGCAGTAAAAGGATCTGCTCCTTTTTTATATTGTGACAGCTATAAGCTGTGAAAATAACGGCCGGCATATCGTCTTCCGGGTATTGTTCCGCATGGCAGACCGGCACATCCTATGATGGCGGCGGCACATGATAAAGTAAAAGATTTTAAAGGATTCCCCGATGATGATCGTATTATTAACAGGGAGGTAATTTGTGAAAAGGATCGCGATATTGTGACTTTGACAGATAAGAATAAAGGAATAAGGATTGCATATGAAAAGCATGCCGACACCGTATACCGCGTATGTTTTTTATTCATGAAGCAAAATAAGCATGACTTGGAGGACGCGGTTCAAAAAACATTCGTCAAATTGATCGAGCATTCGAAAGATTTCAACAGTGAAGAGCATGAAAAAGCATGGCTTATAGTAACCGCCTCGAACATCTGCCGGGATATGTTAAAAAGCTGGTGGAATAAAAAAGTAGTCGTTGATTCGGAGCTTATCATAAATAAGGAAAGCGGTTCCGGGACCGACGAAACGCTGAAATGTTTGCTGGCATTGCCCGACAAATATAAGGCTTCGCTTTATATGCATTATTACGAAAACTATTCCTGCGCTGATATCGCTGAATTGATGCATAAATCTCAGGGGACGATATGGAACTATCTGCATGTAGGCAGAAAATTATTAAAATCATATCTGGATGGTAAAAACATATGAAGGATATAAAAGCCGTTTTTTTGGAACTTAATAAAATACGTGTTCCTGATGACAGGAGAGGAGTCATTTTAGATAATGTAATTAAATCCTGTATGACTTCTGGCCCTGATAGATCCGGGAAAAGAAGTTTTCCGCGAAAAACATTTATACTGGCAGCATCAATGGTCTCGGCTGCCATACTGGTCACGGTTCTGATAAGCGTCTCAGATAAACCGTTTATAGTAAAAACCACCCCGGAAACCGGGGCAATTGAAACAGCTTCGCCTGAAACAACGGTTCAGCGGAAAATCGTATATGCAGGCAGTTCAAACCTGTCAATTGATGACGCTGTTCCAAAGGCCGGAGTTTGTCTGATAGGGTGTGAATTAAAACAGGCGATAGATGATCCTGAAAACGAGGACGCCTTGTTTTATGTGTATCTTGAAGCTTATATTCCTTCTTCAACAGACGATGATTTTATATATGAAGGCAAAACCCTCGCGGAATGGAAAACATTAAAACAAGAATATATCAAAGGTTTTAATAATTTCTTCGAAGAAAAAATCAAGGAAAACAGCGATTATACCGCAGCGGAAAAAGAAGCCTGGCTGATGGAGTGGGAAGAGACCCATGGGAAAGATCCATCTTTAAAATATAGTGAAGCAGTCAAGGCGAGATCAAGGGATATCAAAACAGCCGAAATTCAAAGGCTTTCTGCAAGCGGACTCAGCGTCGAGCTTAAAGAAAACGAGAATTATCTATATATGACAGGGTTTCTCACTGAGGAACAGATCCGGGATTTTCCCTGCGGAGAGGCTGGATATTACTTACTGCTAATAGAACAGACATTTAACGGGTGCGTAACTGAGGGAATCGACGACTAAGTAGCATAATAAAAAAAATCTTATAGATCCGAATATCAGCAAATAAAAAAGCCGCCCAAAGGCGGCTTCAAAGGCCTACCACTTCTTGATTATAACGCCCAGCATAAGTAATACAAAAGCGATATAAATCAGCACGCCCTGGGTTATACCGAGTACGTTGAACGTTATAAACGGCTTTATAAAATCGTTAATGAATGCAACAACTCCGAGAATTAATGATATCCAGAAAATTGGCCTCGACGGTTTGGAAATACCCATGATCCACCTCCAGAAATTAATATATTAAGTTATATATATTAAAACACGAAAAAGCGCGTAAAATCAAGCAATAATAAAAATAATTGCTGATAACAGCAGCAGGCGGGCAAAAGAGCAATATGTTTCATTCCATGTGTTCGTGGTATAATACTGTAGTCCTGAAACAAAGGGAGAGTGCTATGAAAAGCTTATCATCAAAATACGACGTCGCAATAGTTGGCGGGGGCATAAGCGGGCTTATGGCGGCGTACCGGCTGGGAGCTGCGGACCCGGCTCTTAAGATATTGCTTATAGAGAAGGGGCTCGATATAGAATCGCGCCGCTGCCCCATGATGGCGGGAAACGCGGCCGCCTGCAATAACTGCGATCATTGCGCCGTAATGGAAGGGATGGCCGGAGCGGGAGCTTTCAGCGACGGCAAATATGTGATATCCACCGAATACGGCGGATGGCTAACCGACTTCCTCGACCGCAAAACTGTTATGGATTATATAGAGCAGGCCGACGGCATACTAGTTAAATTCGGCGCGGCGACTGAGAGGTACCATCCGGACAACGAGCTGAAAACGCTTTGTTTAAAGCACGACCTTCATATGCAGCAGGCTGAGCTGAAGCACTTGGGCACAGACTCGAACTTCAACACGATGAAGAGCATGATAGCACAAGTTTCTAAACACGTGGAGATAATAACGCGCACTGAAGTAACCGATATCGATAAGGACGCGCATATACTGCACACATCAGACGGAGAGATAAAAGCCGATGTGATACTGGTGGCCGTGGGCAGGACGGGGAGCCGCTGGTTCGCTAAGTGGTGCAGGAGTAACGGCATACACATGTCGAACAACCAGGTGGATATTGGCGTGAGGGTAGAGCTTCCGGCGCTGATATGGGACCACTTTTCGAAGAGGATATACGAGCCGAAGATATGGTACAGGAGCCAAAGGTACGGCGACGTCACGAGGATGTTCTGCTTCAACGAGCGGGGCAGCGTAGTGATGGAGAATACCGGAGGAGTGCTCACCGTAAACGGGCACGCTTACAAGGGCGAAGACAGGAAGACTGAAAACTCGAATTTCGCGCTGCTCAGCACTACGATGTTCACGCAGCCGTTCGACAACCCCATAGAATACGCGAGGTATGTCGCTTCGCTCGCCAACCTGATAAGCGGCGGGAGCGTGCTGGTGCAGCGCCTCGGCGATCTCGAGGCGGGCAGGAGGACAAACGAGAAAAGGCTCAAAGCATCCACCGTAAAACCGACGCTCGGCGTTGTGCCCGGGGATTTGAGCCTGTGCATGCCCAAGCGCCAGCTCGATAATATAATAGAAACGCTGCACGCAATAGACAGGGTAGCGCCCGGCACGGCCAACCACGACACGCTGCTGTACGGCGTTGAGTGCAAATTCTACTCGGCAAGGCCTGCGGCAAACGACTTCGAGCTGGAGGGCTGCAAAGGGATATACGCCGCGGGAGACGGAGCCGGATTCACGAGGTCGCTCTCGCATGCCGCCGCGAACGGGCTGTACATAGCGGATAAGATACTAAAATCAAGATAGGCGTTAGATCTTTATATAAGTTTTACGATCGCCCCGTACACGAAGCTTCCGCCGAAGAATATCAGCAGCCCTCCAAGGACTGCGATGATTACCCGGTAGGGAGTTTGTTTTATGAACCGCCGCGTGCTGCCCACGATGATGGAGACGGCACCGTACCATATAAAGTCGGCGGATATGTGCCCGATATAATATACTATGACCCCCGCAGTTCCAAGAGTTTCGTAAGATTTCATAACATATCCCAAGCCGACTACCGCCCACCAGATCAGGAAATAAGGGTTGGCGGCGCTTATGAGCGCGCCCGAAAGCAGCATGTTCCCGCCGGACCTTCCGCTGTCCGCCTGTACGGACACTTTGTTCTTGATCGATTTGATTATCATATCAAATCCCATGTACACCAGCATCAGCCCGCCTAAGATCCCGATAGTTATCTGCGCCGCCCCGGATTGCAGTATTATATTAAGGCCGAGAAAGATAAGCACAAGCAGAACAAGTTCGAGCAGCGCGTGCCCGAGCGTGATAATAAATCCGCTGCGCGGCCCGCAGGAAAGCGATTGTTTTATAGTATACGTAAGCAGCGAACCCGGCATCATCGCGCCCGAAAAGCCCAGCGTAAGCGCCGCAAAGAATATTTCTATCATATACGTTCCCAAAACAGCATTTCTCCAATAGTAACACTGTAGTCGCCCTGATGTCAAAAAATATCGTATAGAGTAATTTTATAAAGATTTGTTTGGGAACACACCAATGCCCTTTCATACATATTATGAATAGATGAAAGGAGGGCTTTTATGTATAGAGATCCGGGATTCAAAGATTATAAGCTGGGCGACCAGAGGATCTGGGCAAGGAGAGACCCCGTAACGATATATTCGGGAATGGATCCGTTCGATATCAATACGAACCTGCCGGAGGCGCTGCGGCTCATAGAAAACGCCCTTAAAGGGGAGACCGAAGATAAATTATTCTATCAATACCTTATAAGCGTTGCAAAAGACCCTGAAGATAAAAAAATAATCGCAGGCATAAGGGACGACGAGATGAAGCATTACCAGCTGTTCCGGCAGCTGTATCAGGAACTGACCGGAAATGTCCCCGAGGCTGTTCAGGATACCGCTTTTGAGAAGCCGGCGTCTTATTGCGCCGGGCTGCGCAAGGCCCTGATGGGAGAGCAGAACGCCGTTACCTTTTACCGCAGGATACTCTACGCGATGAAAGACAGGCGGCACATAAACATCATGACGGAAATAATAACCGACGAACTGAGGCATCTGGGGCTCTATAATTTTCTTTACGCAAAGAATAAATGCGGATGACAGTTTGAATTCGATTTTTATTGGGGGAAATCATGTTTCCCCCGATTTTTGTATTTAAATCATCACACACTAAAAATAATTTCATATAAATATAATGTAACACCGGAAAAAGCTTGATGCAGGGAACAGCGGGTCTTATTGGCCTGTGATCCGATATTCAGGTCGATCATTTTAGGATAGACATGTCGCCAAAATGCATGCTGTACAAAAGAGGCTGAAGCGGCAGATGGTTTTTATCCGCTAATGTTACCAGAAATGCAGATGCAGGTGCCGCGCGTTTTAAAGGCGGCAGGCAAACAAAAATATATTGCGGGAGGATACGACCCCGTTTTATAAAGTGATAATTTTCCGGCTTTTAAAAGCCGGAATTTTTTAATGTATAAGAAATCCCCCGGTAATGCCGGGGATTCCAAAGAGCTTAAGCTGTGGAGAAAATACCCTTGATTATGGAGTTTATGCTGGATTTGATTAAGAATATCATGCCTTCCCCTTGAGGGGAAGGTGGCGCGGAGCGCCGAATGAGGTGTCGCTGGGCGAATATAAGATTTACACCTCATCAGTCAGACACTAGATTGTGGGTATTTTCTTCGGGGCATATCAATCTAGTGTCTGACAGGGCAAATTGTCAATTCAAGTGCAACACTTAGCCAAAAATTCAACCGGAGATAACCAACCAAGGCACTTCCGTGGTCTATTATTGATGCTATCCATTACCACGGCAACATCTT